>NZ_JARWKX010000008.1:0-210752 GCF_047445895.1 Rhizobium sp. BR 249
TCAATGAAACATCAATGAAACATCAAGCCCGATATATTGGTCCATGGTTGCCTCCATTCGATGTTTGGGCCCGGTTCCTATCGTGAGCCCGTATTGCCATCTTACCGGGGGCAACCACCCCAGCCAGCCATCATCTGATAAATATGACATGGGGTGATCGCGCCGCGATTACCCCATGTTTTGCGGCAAAGACATGCGCAAACCAAAGACTTAAAGCGTGGCAAGCGAATCTGAAAGATCGCGACACGCTTTAGACAGAACGCTTTCCATAGTTCCGCCACAGGCGCCGCAGCTGCATCCAACGTTTCAGGAGACGGGCTATGGCTGGAGGCGGGATCTTCCTGTGATCGCCGACCGTACCTTGCTTCGTGATCGGGGCCTTCGGGTCCAGCAGGATTGCGACCATCATGCTGGGGGACCTCGCCTCGACCGTCAATCGCCGATCCTGGAGCAGCAGGCCCTGCTCCGCCTCGCCGAAGATCTGCCCATCGACCATGACCGATCCGGTGAAGACGTAGAAATAGAGATCCCGCTCAGGCCGATGCGGAAATTCGACCTGAGCGCCTGGTTCCAGCCGGATATCGAAGAAATCGACGGCATTGCGGACGCTGAAGGGAGCGTCGTCCCCTTCCGGCCCGACCAGATGTCTCCAGCTGTTCGCCGCCGCCGGCGATATCGGCCCGTGTTGAACTCTTGGTTCGAGATCGATCGCATTCGGCCGCACGATGATCTGCAGCATGCGGAGAGGCGGATCGGACGGGAACGTCTCCTCGGAGTGCCAGAAACTGCGCCCGGCATTCATTACCATCAGATGCCCGCCATCCGTCACCAGGCGGCCGGTCATCTTGTCGTCGTGGCGCATGACGCCCTCAGGCACCCAGGAGATGGTTTCATCGTTGCGGTGCTCATGCATCGCGATGAGCCGCCCCGGATCAAGGAAGGATTCGACCACCATGGCAAGCGCGCCATGCCCGTGATCGCTCGGCTTCGGCTTCAGCCATCCCGGCATGTTGATGCGAATGACGAAGCCGCCCATATCTTGCACGATGAAGCTGCGTTCTCCCTTGATCAGCATGGCGCCCTCCTCGCCCGGAAGCGTGGAATGATAGCTGATTTCATGCGGATCTGGTTGCGTTTTCGCAGACGGCCACCAGCCCTGTTCTAAACGGCCAGCCGCTCCCAGCTTTCGTCCATCTGGTTGCGAAACCATGTCATCTGCCGCTTGGCATATTGCCGCGTTGCCGCAGCACCCTTCTCCAGCACGTCCTCGCGCGTCATCTCGCCCTTCAGCATGGCGGCGACCTGCGAGACACCGATCGCCTTCATGACAGGCGCCTCGGCAGGCAGGTTGAGGGCCAGAAGCGCTCTCACCTCGTCTTCCGCGCCTTGTTGCAGCATCTTTTCGAAACGGCCGTTGATGCGGGCATGCAGCACCGCCCGATCCGGCAGCACGACGATCTTGCGCGCTTCATCGGCATCGATCACCACGGGGCCGGACCGGCCCTGGAAATCGGCGATCGACTGTCCCGTCGCCTTCATTACCTCCAGCGCCCGGACGATGCGCTGGCCGTCCTGGCGGTTGAGGCTTGCCGCCATGGCGGGATCGGCCTGGGATAGCTCGGCATAGAGCGCCTCCGGCCCCTCTTCTACGAGCCGCGTGCGCAATTCATCCCGCAGCGCCTCGGGAATGTCAGGCATGTCGGAGAGACCGCCGGTCAGCGCCTTGAAGTAAAGCCCGGTGCCGCCGACGAAGACCGGCAGCTGCCCGGCGGCCCTGAGCTGCGGCAGAAGCGCCGTCACATCCCGCAGCCAGGCGCCTGTGGAATAGGCCGCTCCCGCCGGCACATGGCCGTAGAGATGATGCGGCACGCCCTGCATCTCCTCTTCCAACGGGCGCGCGGTCAGCACCCGCAGCGTGTCGTAGACCTGCATGCTGTCGGCGTTGATCACCGCGCCGTTGTGACGCTTCGCCAATTCGACGGCGAGCGCGGACTTGCCGCTGGCGGTCGGCCCGGTTATCAGGATCGCGTTCTCTATGCTCAGAAGGTTTTCCATCATGGCCCTCGTTGCCACGCTTGTTGCCAATCCGTCAAATCCTGTCCTGACATCAGGCATCGCCGAACAGGCGGCCAAGGCCGTGGAAGCGTCCGGCCTCTACTGGCTGGCCGACGGCGTTGCCTGCGACATCGCGCTGCGCGACGGCACGGATGCGCAAGCGGCCGAGGCCAACCTGCTGGCCGTCATATCAGGCGCGCCGATCGATCTCGTCATCCAGGAGCAGGACAGCCGCCGCAAGAAGCTTTTGATCGCCGACATGGATTCGACGATGATCGGCCAGGAATGCATCGACGAACTCGCCGCCGAAGTCGGCCTGAAGGAGAAGGTCGCGGACATCACCGCCCGCGCCATGAATGGCGAGATCGCCTTCGAGCCGGCGCTGCGCGAGCGTGTCGCCCTCTTGAAGGGCCTGCCGATCTCGGTCGTCGACGAGGTCATCGCCAAGCGCATCACGCTGACCCCGGGCGGTCCGGAACTCATCGCCACCATGAAGGCGAAGGGCCACTACACCGCCCTCGTCTCCGGCGGCTTCACTGTCTTTACCAGCCGCATCGCCGCCACCCTCGGCTTCGACGAGAACCACGCCAACACGCTGCTCGAAGAGGGCGGCATCCTCTCCGGCTTCGTCGCCGAACCGATCCTCGGCAAGCAAGCGAAGGTGGATGCGCTGAACGAGATTTCAGAACGCCTCGGCATTTCGCCGCAAGAGGCAATCGCCGTCGGCGACGGCGCCAACGATCTCGGCATGCTGCAACTCGCCGGCTCCGGCGTCGCCCTCCACGCCAAACCCACCGTCGCCGCCCAGGCGCAGATGCGCATCAACCACGCCGATCTGACGGCGCTGCTCTATATCCAGGGCTATCGGAAGACGGATTTTGTGATGGGTTGACGGCGATATTGCGCCAGGGGGACATATGGGCAAGCAACCGTTGACAAACGAACAACTGGCCGAACTTCGCGCGCTCAACGCTCTTCCGGACAAGGAAATCGATACCAGCGACATTCCTGAAATCGAGGGTGATCGTTGGCGGCTTGCGCGGAAGGGTAAGCTTCATAGGCCTGGTAAATAGCCTCGAAAGACGGCTCGGCATCCTCTCCATCCCGCTGCACCGACAGCGTCCGGGGCACCCCCCTCTGTCCTGCCGGACATCTCCCCCACAAGGGTGGAGATTGGCTGGGAGCTGGACCATCGCTCCGTCTCTGCCGGCATCGACGATCACAGCGCTTGGTTGTTTGGGGAAGCCGTCGCGCCCAGCCGATCTCCCTCCTTGTGGGGGAGATGTCCGGCAGGACAGAGGGGGGTGCCACACGGCATACCCTCTCCTCGTTATAAATATGCCCTCAGGCTTTGCGCGGAGATGTCACAGCCATGAGCAGGGTGGACACCACGGCGGTATCCATCACCACAATAGCGCCCTCACTCCATCGGCACTGCCACGAACCGCAGATCGCCATTGGCAGAAGCGATCATCAGTTGCGCATTGCGTCGGCCTTCGCGTTTCAGCGCCTGCACCTTGGAGGCCACCGCGTCCGGCGATTTCATGAACTCCTGCGCCACCTCGACGATCACGTCGCCGGGCTTCAGTCCCTTTTCGGCCGAGGCGGAGCCGGGCGTCACCTCGGTGACGACGACGCCGTCGACGCTTTCGGCGATGCCGAAGGCCTTGCGCGTCTCGGGGCTGAGCAGCGACAACGACAGGCCGAGCACGTTCTTCGGCGTTGCCGCATCCGGCGCCGCCTGATCCTGACCTTGGCCCTGGTGCTGGTCGGGCGCTCCTGGCGCCGGCTGAACCTGGTCGCCCGTATCCGGCTGGTCCATGTCGTCGTTCTCGTCAGGATCCGGCGTGATCACGCCATCCTGCGAACCATCCGGGTTGGCATCGTTCGATGCCGCCGCCTGGTCACTGTCTTCGAGCCGGCCGAGCGTCACCTTGACGGTCTGCTCCTTGCCGTCGCGCAGCACGACGACGTCGACCTGCTTGCCGACGGCGCTTTCGGCCACCACGCGCGGCAGGTCGCGCATCTCGTTGACGGTCTTGCCGTCGAATTTCAGGATGACGTCGCCCGCCTTGATCGAGCCGTCGTCGACCGGTCCGCCCTTGATGACGCCGGCGACGAGCGCGCCCTTGGCCGTGTCCAGCCCAAGGCTGTCGGCGATATCGTCGGTCACCGGCTGGATGCGCACGCCGAGCCAGCCGCGCCGCGTCTCGCCATATTGGCGCAGCTGCTCGACGACGCCGGAGGCAAGCTCCGACGGCACCGAGAAGCCGATGCCGATCGAGCCGCCGCTCGGCGAGATGATCGCCGTGTTGATGCCGATCACCTCACCCTTCATGTTGAAGAGCGGCCCGCCGGAATTGCCCTTGTTGATCGCCGCATCCGTCTGGATGAAATTGTCGTAGGGGCCGGCATTGATGTTGCGGCCGCGCCCGGAAATGATGCCGACCGTCACCGAACCGCCGAAGCCGAACGGATTGCCGATCGCCATCACCCAGTCGCCGATGCGCATCTCGCTGGAATCGCCGAACCTCACCGATTTCAGCGGCGTTTTCGGCTCGACCTTCAACACGGAAAGATCGGTCTTCGTATCCGTGCCGATCAGCTTCGCCTTGAGTTTGGAGCCGTTGGCGAAATTGACCTCGATGTCGTCGGCGCCCTCGATCACGTGATTGTTGGTGACGATATAGCCTGTGGGATCGATGACGAAGCCGGAGCCGAGCGAGCTGACATTGTGGTTGCCGCCCTTGTTGCCCTGCTTCTTGTCGAAGAAATCGTTGAAGAATTCCTGGAACGGCGATCCGTCGGGGGCGCGCGGCGCCGGGCCGACGCCCTCGTCGTCCTTCACGTTCTGCGAGGTCGAGATGTTGACGACGGCATCGAGCAGGCCTTCGGCGAGATCGGCGACCGATGCCGGGCCGTTGTTGGGCACGCCAACGTGGATCGATGGGGCCTGGATCGGTGGGGTCTGCGGCGCGGCAGGCGCCGGGGCCGTCGGAGTGGCAACGGGAGGCGCAGGCGTGGCAACCCCGGGTGCGGCCGCATCAGGCGCGGTCTGCGCATAGGCAATCCCGCTCACGCCGGCTTGAGCCAGGATTGCGGCGCTGGCCAATAGCGCGAGCGTTCGTCTGAAGGGCGAGCGAGTCGTGGGGGCCATCAAGCTTCCTCATAAGGGGTAAATGCGCACATTGAGCACCAGCATAAGGCGGAATGATGGAGGGTGAAATCACCTTTTCGCGAAATCCCCGTGCAATCTGACGCCTCCTCGCAAAAGCCGGACGAACGCAATCATTCCACGAAAAAAGGGCCGGCGCTCGGGCCGGCCCTTCCAGATTGTATGAGATGCGGAGTGCACCCTTCCCGTCAGTTGGCCGGGGCTGCGGGAGCCGGCGCGGCGGGATTTGCCGGCGGCTGCAGGGTGCCGGCGGCGCTGTCGAAATAGCGGAAGAATTCCGAATTGGGCGACAGAACCAGCGTCGTATCCTGCGAAGAAAGCGCCGCGGAATAGGCCGCCATCGAGCGATAGAACTCGAAGAAGTCGGGGTTCTTGGAGAAGGCCTCGGCGAAGATGCGGTTGCGCTCGGCGTCACCCTGACCGCGTAGGATTTCCGCATCGCGCTGGGCATCCGCGGTGATCTCGACCACCTGGCGGTCGGCGACCGCCCGCCGCCGCAGGCCGTCTTCCGTGCCCTGGGCGCGCAGCAATTCGGCTTCGGCCAGGCGCTCGGAGCGCATGCGGTTATAGGTGTTCGGCGCCACATCGGCCGTCAGATCGGTACGGCGGATGCGCACGTCCTCGATGTTGAGGCCGAGAAGCTCAGCATCGGGACGCAAGTCGTCACGCACTTCGAGCATCATCGACACGCGTTCGTCGGAAAGGGCGGCATCGAATTCACGCAGACCGTAGACCCGGCGCAAGGCCGAATCCAGACGGGTGCGCAGCCGCGCTTCGGCCGCATCGCGATCGCCGGAAACGGTTTCGCGGAAGCGGCGGGCATCGTTGATCGAATAGATCACGAAGGCGTCGACATCGAAGGTCGCGCCGCCCTTGACCTGCACCTGGATATTGTCGAGGTCGAGACGCAGCTTCTGCTTTTCGACGAGCTGGACGCGATCGGCGTCCATGAAGCTGAACGGCAGCTTGAAATAGATGCCGGGCTCGGTCTTGACCGACTGGATCTCACCGAAGCGCACGACGATCGCCTGTTCGCGGGCATTGACCACGAAAATCGACGAATAAAGCCCGACCAATATGACGGCGAGGATGATGAGAATGACGGGAAGCCTGTTCGAAGTCATGGCTCAACCTCCCTGCTGCGACGGTCTGGCGATCTCGTTAAGCGGCAGATAGGGCACGACCCCCTGCTTCTCTTCGATGATGACCTTCTTGGAATTCTTGAGCACCTGTTCCATCGTTTCCAGGAACAACCGCTTGCGGGTGACGTCGGGCGCCTTCGAATATTGTTCGTCGATGGCGATGAAGCGCTGGGCCTCACCTTCCGCTTCCTTGACGACACGGTCCTTGTAGGCGGCTGCGTCTTCGCGGATGCGGGCGCCGTCACCGCGCGCCTGGCCGAGTTTCTGGTTGGCGTACTGGTTGGCTTCTTCCACCAGGCGCTGCTTGTCCTGGTCGGCGCGCTGCACTTCCTGGAAGGCGTCGGCCACTTCACGCGGCGGCGCCACGTCTTCGATCGTCACCTTGTTGACCGAAATGCCGGAATTATAACGCGACATCGTATCCTGGATGATGTTGGCGACTTCGCTGGCGATCTCCAGGCGCCGGTCGCGGAACGCATCCTGCGCCGGGCGGCGGCCGACCACTTCGCGCATCGCGCTTTCGGAAACCTGCTGCAGCGTCTGCGCCGGGCTTTCGACATTGAAGAGATAGGCGCGCGCATCGCTGATCTGATAGAGCACGTTGAAACGGACGTTGAGGATGTTCTGGTCGCCCGACAGCATCAGGCCGCCGGCCGTGTTGCTGCTGCCCTGCGTGCCGCCGACATTCAGCAGCTGCTCGGTGACCTTGACGATCTCGACCGTATCCATCGGCCAGAAATGGAAATGCAGGCCCGGCATCGATACCGTTTCGCGCGGCTTGCCGAAGCGCAGCTCGACGCCGCGTTCGTCCGGCTGGACGGTGTAGACGCACTGGATCAGCCAGAAGACCGCGACGATCGCCAGCACGATCACGGCGACGCCGCCGTTGAAACCGCCGGGCACGATGTTGCGCAGCTGATCCTGGCCGCGCCGGATGATATCTTCCAGGTCGGGCGGTCCGCCCTTGCCGCCGCCACCGCCGCGCGGGCGGTTCGGCCCCTGGCCCCATGGTCCCTGATTATTACCGCCGCCGCCGCCCCAAGGGCCGCCGCCGCCATTCTGATTGCTCCAGGGCATCAAAACCTCGTTGTTCGTTAAGTCTTCCCCGCATCCGGGACCGTGGGGGACCGACCGGCGGATGCGTTGCGACCGTTATAGGTATCGCCGCACCGGCTTTCAACGCAGCGTGAGAAACTTGGTCAATTTAATTGGAAAATAGTTCATTTTCAGGCGCGCCGGCGTTCGTAGACGACGTAACGCGTGGCATAGCTGTCCTTTTCGCCGGCCGGCACGGCGAGCGCCTCCCCCGCCTGCCAGATGGCGGGATCAATCGCCGGAAACGCCGCATCCCCTTCGAGGTCGGCTTCGACATGCGTGACGCACATCCGGTCGGCAAGGCCGATCGCCTGCGCATAGACCTGCCCGCCGCCGACGATGCAGATCTCGCCGGCCCCGGTTTCGCCTGCCAGCCTTTCGGCGATCGTCAAGGCCTCGGGCAGCGACTGCGCCATGTCGACATCGGGGCTATCGATCACCACCTGCCTTGAGATGACGATGTTCGGCCGCCCCGGCAGCGGCTTGCCGATCGACTCATAGGTCTTGCGGCCCATCACCACGGGCTTGCCCAGCGTCAGCGCCTTGAAACGCTTGAGATCGCTCGAAAGCCGCCAGGGCATATCGCCGTCGCGGCCGATGATGCCGTTGCGGGAAACGGCGACGATGATGGTCTTGCGAATATCTGAATTCATCGCACGCTCATTTCCATCTTGCATAGAGCAAACCGAGCTTAGGTAGCTCGCGCCAATAATCGTCAGCATCCGCCGAGCCTGGCGGGACGACGGACAATCCATAAAACGGCCAGAACGACAGCACTGCCTCACGAAATTTCTGCCGCGCGGCGATCTCGTCGACGGCCTGCGCAAGTATCCTATCGGAAAGACTTTCGAGAAAGGCGTAGACCTTCGCGACATCGGTCAGTGCAGCCTGAAACTCCTCGCTTCGTGGATCACTATCGATATTTCTAATGCGAGTCCTCGAAGCATTCAGATCATTGTCCCAGATCCGGATATAATCATCGAGAGTGACTTGCGTGAATATCCCGCCGTCTGTGCCTGCTGCCCTGCGCGGTTCCTGCAGATCCGCTCCGAGCAGACGCATCGCAGCGCGGATCTGATTGCAGGCGGCGCCGACGGCCGCGACAAGCAGCCCGTCACTTCTTTCGTTATTATACGTCAGCGGCACGATACCGAGCAGGTCTGTCGGGAGATGGAGATCCTTTGTATGCCGTGGAGCGATGAAAAAACACCGATCCAGACCCAGCCGCCCTAGAAACAATCCGAGCTCGAATATGACGTTGTCGCGAGCAGTCGAATATTTCTGACCACGTATTTCGCTCAGATCGTCGGCTGTGAAAACGAAGATAGCGAAATCGAAATCGTTAAGTGAAGCCAGAAGCTTCGACAGAACAAGGTCGCTGGGCCTAAATAGCCCCTGGTTCCAGACGGTTACTTCAGCATCATAGTCCAAGGCCTCCTGAAGAGCATAAGCGACAGAGAGGCCTTCGGTGGATGAACCGACGAAAATTCGGGGCTGACGCCGCTTCAAAATCATTTTGCGACTGGCGCTTTGATATGCGCTTCCGGATCGTAACCTTCCAGCTCGAAATCCTCGAACTTGAACCCGAAGATATCCTTCACATCGGGGTTGATGCTCATGGAAGGCAGCGGCTTCGGCTGGCGCGAAAGCTGCAGCTTCGCCTGGTCGAAATGGTTGTGGTAGAGATGTGCGTCGCCGAGCGTGTGGACGAAATCGCCGGGTTTGAGCCCGGTCACCTGAGCCACCATCATCGTCAGAAGCGCGTAAGAAGCGATGTTGAACGGCACGCCGAGGAAGATGTCGGCCGAGCGCTGGTAGAGCTGGCAGGAGAGCTTGCCGTCGGCCACGTAGAACTGGAACAGGCAATGGCAAGGCGGCAGCGCCATCTGGTCCACCTCGGCCGGGTTCCAGGCCGAGACGATGTGGCGGCGCGAATTGGGATTGTTGACGATGCCTTTGACGAGATTGGAGATCTGGTCGATGTGGCCGCCGTCAGGCGCCGGCCAGGAACGCCACTGAGCACCGTAGACCGGGCCGAGATCGCCGTTTTCATCGGCCCATTCGTCCCAGATGGAAACGCCGTTCTCCTTGAGGTAGCCGATATTCGTCTCGCCCTTCAGGAACCACAGCAGCTCGTGAATGATCGAGCGCAGATGCAGCTTCTTGGTGGTGAGGACGGGAAAGCCCTCTTCGAGGTCGAAGCGCATCTGATAGCCGAAGACCGAGCGCGTGCCGGTGCCGGTGCGGTCGCCCCGGTCGGAGCCCTTTTCCATCACATGGGCGAGGAGATCGAGATATTGCTTCATGTCGCGCTGATTCCGTTTCTCTCAATTTTAAGTCTTCGGCGGCGGGAAGCCAGCACCCCCATGCGTTTTCCCGCAAATTCTGCCGGTGGAGATAAAGCTTTTGTGACGTTTGCCCTTTCCTTGGGCAGAGGAAATCACTATATCAACCCTGCTGGCTTTCGGGCCGGCTATGGCGATAAACGAGCGGTGTAATAAACCTATTGGACCCGGGGGCGGTACCCGGCGCCTCCACCAAAAACCGGCGGCCCTGAAGGCCGGCTTTTGATGGGGGCGAAACAGGATCGACAAGGGTGTAAAGATCGTCTTTTTGCTCGGCATTGTACCGCCGTTATCGGGCTAAAATTGTAGTTGCAAACGACAACTATGCGGAAGCTCGTCTCGCTGCTTAATCGCGGTGTGACACTTCAATCAAAGTCCTAGTGGTTCGCACCTCTAGGCGGGGTCCGAAGGCACCTGGCAACAGAAGCCTTCACCTTCTCCCTCAGACTGAAATCATGTATGCTGATCTATAGCGTGACTCGGCTCCGGACTTTCCCAAGGCGCCTGAACGTGCCATATACCTTGTGAAAAGACTTCAGAACCGACGAAAGACAGGAAAAGCATGGGGCAGGATCATATCCGCTACGACATTCTGGCGCAGGATGCACTTCGCGGCGTCATCCGCAAGGTTTTGGCGGAAGTAGCAACGACGGGCCGTCTGCCCGGCGACCATCATTTCTTCATCACCTTCCTGACAGGTGCGGCCGGCGTGCGCATCTCCCAGCACCTGAAGTCCAAATATCCCGAGCAGATGACCATCGTCATCCAGCACCAGTTCTGGGACCTGAAGATCACCGAGACGCATTTCGAGATCGGCCTCTCCTTCTCCGACGTTCCCGAGAAGCTGGTCATCCCGTTCAACGCCATCCGCGGCTTCTACGACCCTTCCGTCAATTTCGAACTCGAATTCGACGTGCCGCTCGCCGATGGCGAGGAGCTGCCCTCCGGCGAAATCACCGCCTATCCCGTCGATGCGGCCGGAAAGCCCGATGAGGCGGCGGCGAAACCCGCCGACGGCGAGGAGAAGAAGCCGGGCTCCGTCGTCTCGCTCGACTCCTTCCGCAAGAAGCAGTGATTTCAAAGGGAGGCCAAGCCTCTCTTTTTCATTGAGGAAGCCAGGCACCGCATGAGCGCCGAAATCGTCAATCTCCGCCAGTTCCGCAAGAAGCAGGCCCGCTCCGAAAAGGAGAAGCAGGCCGAACAGAACCGCATTTCCTTCGGCCGCACCAAGACCGAGAAACAGTTCACCCGCGCGCTGAACGAGAAGGCCGACAAGGCCCATCGCGACGGCCGGATCGAGACGGATGACGACGGCGCCTGAAGCCCTCCGGCAAAGCCTGATGCCCGAAATGGAGTCTGCGATCAGCGACTTACGCGACTTCCCTGAATCGATCTCCGAACCAGCCAGCGAAGATGCCGCCTCATGATCCGCAAACATTCGGCGACATTGCACGGCCATCGCACCAGCTTCTCGCTGGAAGACGCGTTCTGGGCCGAGCTGAAGGTGATCGCGGCAAGCCGTTCGATGCCGCTTGCCGCCCTGATTTCCGAGATCGACGACAACCGCCCCGCCGGCAGCAACCTGTCCTCGGCGCTGCGGCTGCATGTGCTCGCCTGGGCGAAGGCCGGCGGCAGTGACGAAAAATCAAAGACTTGAAGCCTGGCACCTGAATCAGATTCTCATGCCGCGCGCTTATTGCGCCTGAACGCCCGGCAGCTGGTCGAAATCGAGCGAACCGGGCGGCAGCTGGCTGGCGCGCCGCGCCGCTTCCGCCTCGGCGGCCGCCCTCGCCTCGGCATCCGTCTTGGCTTTAGCTTCCGCCGCCGCGCGTGCGGCTTCAGCCTCGGCGGCAGCCTTGTCTTCGGCCGCCTGCTGCGCCAGCGCGCGCAGACGCTCTTCCTCCGCTTGCCGCTGCTTTTCCATCTCTGCCGCCTTGATGCGCTCGGCGTCGTTGAAGCGGTAGAGCGCCGCCTCGCGGCGCAGCCGCTGCTTTTCGAGCACGATCGCCTGCAGCCGCTCGACGCGGCGGCGCTCGCGCTCGAAGGCGCGCAGCGACAGATAGCTGGTGATATCGGTCACATCCATCGTCTTGCCGGGCGACATGAGCATGCCGGAGAA
Source organism: Rhizobium sp. BR 249 (assembly GCF_047445895.1). Taxonomy (NCBI): domain Bacteria; kingdom Pseudomonadati; phylum Pseudomonadota; class Alphaproteobacteria; order Hyphomicrobiales; family Rhizobiaceae; genus Rhizobium; species Rhizobium sp. BR 249. The sequence continues at coordinate 11,932 of NZ_JARWKX010000008.1, forward strand.
ATTCAGCCGGAGCGACGGTTCGGCGCCGGAAAGCGCTTCCGTGCCCGGATTGAGCCCGACGCCGAGCGTCGCGCTAATCCGCTTTTCCGGCAGCGCGATCTGCGCGTCGGCGGTGATCCGGGCAAGGTCGTTGGCGACGGCGACGTTCTGCACCCGCAACGTTCCGTCGGTGATGTTGAAGGGGACGCCGAGCGGCGGCAGCTTCGCCTCGCCATTGCTGAGCAGCGTCTCGACGATCGGATGCACCTTGCCGGCATTGATCTGCTCCTGCATCGGGTCGGTCGCGGCAAGCAGCGGCGGCAGGATGGCGAGGTTCAGCCCGCGTATGCTGCTGTCGCCGAGCCTCAATTCCCCGGAGCCGTTGAGCGAGCTTGCGATCTCGCCGATGGTCTTGCCCGAGGCTTCCATCGACAGCGACAGGCCGAACTTGCCGTTGGCGATCGGCGCGCCGTCGCGCAGCCAGACGACGCCGCCGAGATCGGAATCGGCAAGCGACAGCTTCGTCTGCAGGAAACCGGTGCCGTCTGCATTGGTGAAGAGCAGGTTGCCGGAAAGCTTGCCGCCATCCCAGTTGCCGGCCATGTCGTTGAGCTGCAGCTCGTCGCCCTTGTAGGCGACGTTGCTGGTGAAATTGGAGACGGCCGTTTCCGGCAGGCCGGGCCAGAACTCCTTCGCCGAAAGCTTCACATTGACGTCGAGATCCTTGAAGATAGGCAGGCCGAGCGGCGCTTTCGTCAGCGCACCGCTGGCGGGATCGACGATCTGGCCGAACACCGCTTCGCCGAGCCAGCCGGCATCCGCCTTGGCAAGCGTCAGCTCGCCTTTCGCCGTCGTCTTCGCCGCCTTGCGATCGAAGGTCAGCGCGCCTGAAAAATCATTGTCGGCCGCATGGCCCTTGAGATCGGAAAGGACGATCTTGTCGCCGTCGACGGCGGCTTTGGCCTGCAGGCCGAACGGCAGCCCCGTCCCGGTCTGCGGCAGGGCGATGCCGTTCATGATGAGATAGGGATCGATATCGGCGCTGTCTAGCGAAAGCGCGAGCTGCCCGTTCATGAAACTGTCAGGCCGGACATCGACCTTGCCGTTGGCGGTAAAGGAAGTCCGGTCGGTCGCGAAGGTCAGCGCCGCGTCGGCGGGGTCGTTGTCCGATGCCTGAACTTTCAGCGTCAGGCGGCCGTTGGCGCCGACATCGACCGGCAGCGGATCGAGCCCGGCCTGGCCGAAGAGGATCGACGGCACGGCATTTTCCAGCGTCGCCTCCAGGCTCGTCGTGCCGCTGCCCGTCAGCGCCAGCAGATCGGACATGCGGTAGTCGAGATTGACGCGGCTGCCGTTGGAGACGCCGGCAAGCGTCACCGTCAGGGCATTGCCCTCGTCGCCGCCGAGCGTCAGCGCACCGCGCAGCGCCGTATTGCCGTACCAGCCGGCGTTGCGCACCAGCCGGTCGAGCACCGGATGATGCGGCAGGCGCTCGCGCAGCATGGTGAAGAAGCCGCCGGGATCGGCCGATTTGAAGGTGATTTCGCCCGCGCCCTTATAGTCGAGCAGCGAGCCCTCCGCCCTGCCCGTCGCCGTCACTTCCGCGCCCGCGATGTTCTTGATCGACAGCCGGTCGACGGCAAGCGCGCCATCCGCGATCGTGAAAGTGGTTTCGACATTCTCGGCCTCGACGCCGAAGGCGGTGAACTTGTCGGCCTTGAGCTGGGCGGCGATCTTGTGGTCGAGCACGTTGTCGCCGGCCTCCTGGCCGGTCAGCAGCCCGGTCAGCGCCTGCAGCGCGTCGAGATCGAGCGTGTCGCCGTTCAGCGCCACCGACATCGTCGGCGTCTGGCCCGATATCGCCTGCCGCTCCAGCCGCCCCTTCAGCGTTGCCGGCCCGATGGCGACTTCGAGGTTTTCGAAACGCTGCAATTCAGGCGTCAGGCTGACATTGGCGGAAAAGCCCGCCTGCCGCAATTGCCGGATGGCCGGATCGACCGAGCCGGCAAGCCAGGAGGCAAGCCCGGTCGGCTGGCTGGAAGCCAGCACGATCTGCCCGTTGAACGAGGGCTCACCCTTCAGCAGGAGCTTGCCCTTGCCTTCCACCTGCGTGCGCCCCGGTAGGGTGCCGACGGCGCTGTCGATCATCCAGCCGGTGCCGGCCGGTTCGAGCTCCAGCTGCACGTCGCGCAGCGTCGTGTCGCCGGCGACGATCGCCGGCAGCTTGACGCTTGCCTTGCCCGGCACCTGCGGGATCGGCACCTGGCCGACGATATCGATCAGCGAGTTCAGCCGCTGGCGCGCCGAAACCGCCGGATCGCGCATCGTCTTGCCGGACTCGCCCTGATTGCCGATGCGGTTGACGTCGATCTGCTGCCCGTCGGCGGTCAGCAGAAATTCCGGCTCATTGCCGGTATCGAGAGTCGCCTCGCCCGTGATGACGTAGGGATCGTCCGTCGGGCCGATCTCCATGCGATATTCCGGGATGCGGATGCGTTCGTTGGTCAGCTCGAAGCGGCCTTTGACGCGCGGCGGCTGCTCGTTCTTGTTGGCCGGCTTGGAGCCGTTGCGGTTTTCGATCGCCGCCGAAAGCTGGCCCTGGTAATTCGGCTTGCTGTCGACGAGCTTCAGCTCTCCGTCGAGATCGATGCTGACGGGGTGCTTGTCCGGCGAAAGCTTCGTGCGCATGCGCAGCACGCCCTTCTCGTCCGGCTGGCTGCTGGAAATCGAAAATTTGCCGTGGTCGCCGTCGAGCGCCGCATCGCCTTCGATGCGCCAGGGACCGGCCAGCGATTTTGCCGACATTTCCGCATTGAGGCCGGTGATGTGGCGCGCGCGGCCCGACTGATCGTCGAGGAACTCGATCTCGCCGCCGTTGACATGCACGTTTTCCAGAACGACGGTCTTTGCCGGAATTTCCGGGCGGCTGCCGCGCGTCCAGTCGAGCGTGCCGTCTTTCATCAATCTCAGCCGCACCTTCGGATTGACGACGCGCATGTCGAAGATCAGCGCCTCGCCCGACAGGAAGGGCGCAAGCTCGGCATCCATGGAGAATTGCTCGACCTTGACGATCGGCGTGCCGTCCGCCTCCTGGCCGACGCGCACGTCATGCAGCGTCACCGACGGAAACGGCAGGAGCCGCGCATCCACCGTGCCGTAGACCGTGACTTTCTTGCCGATGATGCGGCTTGCCTGATCCTCGAAATTCTTGCGGAAATCCGTCCAGTCGATGAACAGCGGCGCAAGCAGCGCCACGAAGAGCACTACGACGATCAATCCCCCCAGAAAAACGAGGAACCGGCCTACCAATGCAAGGAGTCTCCGTTCGGGATTTCGTTTCCGATGCTGTTCGGGATTCTATTGCCGACACTAGAGCATGATGCCGAAAAGTGTGCGCGGTTTTCGGAGGACATCATGCTCTAACTCTTTAATTGAGAACAGGATTGGGATTTAGGCCCGACCGGCATAAATCCCAATCCTGTTCTAGCGCTATTCATGCCGGGAGCAAGACCCAAGTTCATGAGAATGTTCCGTTTTCAGCCGCCGTGGAAAATCTTGCCCGGATTGAAGATATCGTCCGGATCGAGCGCCCGCTTCACCTGTCGCATCAGATCCACCGCGCCTCCGAGTTCCTGCTCCAGAAACGCCATCTTGCCTTGTCCGACCCCATGTTCCCCGGTGCATGTTCCGTCCATGTCGAGCGCCCGGCGGGTGAGCCGCTCCACGAAGCTCTCGGCCCTGGCGATGTCTTCGGCGCTTTTGTCGTCGAACAGCAGCAGCACATGGAAGTTCCCGTCGCCGGCATGGCCGACGATCGGGCCGAGCAGCCCGTGTTCCTCGATATCCGCCTGCGTTTCGGAAACGCAATCGGCAAGCCTCGATATCGGAACACAAACATCGGTCGAAAGTGCGGCAAGCCCGGGCGCCAGCGCCCTCGAGGCCCAGTAGGCGTCGTGGCGCGCCTTCCAGAGCTTCGTCCGCTCCTCCGGATTGGCGGTCCAGAGGAATTCACCGCCGCCGCATTCGGCCGCGATCTCGGCAAAGGCCGCCGATTGCAGCGGCACGGTCTCGTCGGTGCCGTGGAATTCGAGGAAGAGCGTCGGGCTTTCGGCATAGGAAAGCCCGGAATAAGCGTTGCAGGCCCGCATCTGCACCGTATCGAGCAGCTCGATGCGCGCCACCGGAATGCCCATCTGGATCGTCATGATGACGGCGTCGCAGGCGGCCTTGACGCTCGAAAAGGCGCAGGCCCCGCCGGCGATCTTCTGCGGGATCGCCTGCAGGCGCAGCGTCACCGAGGTCAGGATGCCGAGTGTCCCCTCGGCGCCCACGAAGAGCCGCGTCAGGTCGTAGCCGGCAGACGATTTGCGGGCGCGCCGGGCGGTGCGGATCTCCTCGCCATTGGCAGTGACCGCGGTGACGGCAAGCACATTGTCCTTCATCGTCCCGTAGCGCACGGCATTGGTGCCGGAGGCTCGCGTCGAGGCCATGCCGCCGATCGAGGCATTGGCGCCGGGATCGATCGGAAAGAACAGGCCGGTATCGCGCAGATGGACGTTCAGTTCCTCGCGCGTGATGCCGGGCTCGACCGTGCAGTCGAGGTCTTCCGGATTGACCGCGAGCACCCTGTTCATACGGCTGAAATCGATCGAGATGCCGCCGCTTGCGGCATTGACCTGACCTTCCAGCGAGGAGCCGGTGCCGAAGCCGATCACCGGCACTTTATGGGCAGCGCAAACCTTGACCGCCGCCTTCACATCCTCAGCGCTCTCGGCAAAGAGCACCCCGTCGGGCAGCTGCGAGGGTATGTAGGTGGTCGTATGGGCATGCTGCGCCCGGAAGGACTGGCCGGTCTGGAAGCGCTCGCCGAAGCTCTGCTTGAGAATGCCGAGCACGGCCGATATCCCCGCCTCGTTGCGTATGCCGGCCTTCGCGTCCTTCAGCGCCATCCCTTTGATCTCCCTGCCATTCCGCGGATGTCTATCCTCTTTCGCAGATAGGCCGGGTATGGGGCAAGTCAAAGCGGCTGTCCAGTTAAGATTGCAGAAGATTTCATTCCCCCTTTGTTGTAGCGGCCCGCCCTTCCCGCCCGCGCGGCCCGTCCGCTCACCGGCCATGCCTTTTTCTTGAACCTGCCTATTGACAAGTCATCGGCGATGCCGCTCGATATGCAAATCCAATAAACAAGACACGTGTCCATTATATTGGATTCTCAAACTGAGCGTTCAAACAAGGGGAACCATCATGACCGTCTCGCTCCGCGCCAGCGCGCTTTCGCTGGCAACCGCTCTCGTTCTTTCCGCCATGCCCGCCGCCGCCCAGGAAGCGAAAAGCAAGCTCGACGAAGTGCTCGCTCGCGGCCATCTCGTCATGGGCACCGGCAGCACCAATGCGCCCTGGCACTTCAAGAGCGCGGATGACAAGCTGCAGGGCTTCGACGTCGACATGGGCCGCGTCGTCGCCAAGGCGCTGTTCGGCGATCCCGACAAGATCGAGTTCGTCAACCAGTCCTCCGATGCCCGCATTCCCAACATCACCACCGACAAGGTTGATATCACCTGCCAGTTCATGACCGTCACCGGCGAGCGCGCGCAGCAGATCGCCTTCACCATCCCCTACTATCGCGAGGGTGTCGGCCTGATGCTGAAGTCCGACGGCAAGTACGCCGATTATGCCGCGCTGAAGGCCGGCGGCTCCTCCGTCACGGTTTCCGTGCTGCAAAACGTTTATGCCGAGGCGATGGTGCATGCGGCCCTGCCGGAGGCGACCGTCGACCAGTATGAATCCGTCGACCTGATCTACCAGGCGCTGGAATCGGGCCGCGCCGATGCTGTCGCGACCGACCAGTCGTCGCTCGCCTGGTACATGACGCAGAACCCCGGCCGCTATAAGGACGCCGGCTATGGCTGGAACCCGCAAACCTATGCCTGCGGCGTCAAGCGCGGCGATCAGGACTGGCTGAACTTCGTCAACACGGCTCTGCACGAGGCGATGACCGGCGTCGAATTCGACTTCTACGCCAAGTCGTTCAAGACCTGGTTCGGCAAGGATCTGACGCCGCCCCAGATCGGCTTCCCCGTCGAATACAAGTAAGGTCGCCTGGGACGGAAGAAGGCCTCCGGGGGAGCTCCCCCTCCGAAGGTCTTCCTCCGTCCGTTCTTCACCCTTGATTGCAGGATTGCGCCATGGGTTATACGCTCAATTTCGCCGCCGTCTGGCGCAGCTTCGACCAGTTGCTCGAAGGCCTGCTGCTCAGTCTCGGCCTGGCTTTCGTCTCCATCCTCATCGGTGCTGCGATCGGCCTCATCGTCGCCTTTGCGCTCATCTCGAAAAGCGGATGGCTGCAGCGCCCCGCCGCGCTTTACGTCACGATCATCCGCAATCTGCCGATCCTGGTTCTCGTTCTCTTCGCCTTCTTCGCGCTGCCGCAGCTCGGCATCAGGATCGGCAAGATCCAGAGCTTCATCGCGGTGCTGTCGATCTATTCCGGCGCTTATCTGGCCGAAGTGTTCCGGGCCGGCCTGCTCTCCATTCCGAAAGGCCTGACGGAAGCGGGGCTTGCGATCGGCCTGACGCCGATGCAGATCCGCGTCTCGATCATCACGCCGCTGATGCTGCGCAACGTCCTGCCGTCGCTCTCCTCGACGATCATCTCGCTGTTCAAGGATACCTCGCTCGCCGCCGCGATCGCGGTTCCCGAACTCACCTTCGAGGCGCGGAAGATCAACGTCGAGACCTTCCGCGTCATCGAAACCTGGATCGTCGCCTCCGGCCTCTATGTCGCTACCTGTTCCGTGCTCGCCGCGCTGATGCGCGTCGTCGAGCGCCGGCTTGCCGTTCCGAGGTGATGTCATGATGGGTCTTACTGCTTTTCTCGATCAGCTCTGGATCGCCCGCTTCGTCATCCTCAAGGGGCTCGGCGTCACCGTCTCGATCTCGCTGCTGGCGATCGTCATCGGGTCGCTGCTCGGCGTGCTCGTCGGGCTCGCGCTCGTCTACGGCAACCGCGTGCTGCGCCTGATCGTGCGGGCCTATACTGACTTCATCCGGGGAACGCCGGTTCTGGTCTTGGTGCTGGCGAGCTATTACGTGCTTTCCACCGTCGGCATCGAGCTCGGCCCGTTCCAGGCCGGCGTGCTCGCTCTTGCGGTCTTCTGCTCATCGCATGTCGGCGAGATCGTGCGCGGCGGCCTGCAGGCGATCCCCAGGGGCCAGACCGAAGCGGCCAAGGCGATCGGCCTGACCTTCAACCAGACCTTCGCCTATGTGCTCTGGCCGCAGGCGCTGCGCCAGTTCCTGCCCGCCTGGGTCAACACGGCGGCGGAAATGGTCAAGGCCTCGACGCTGCTTTCCGTCATCGGCGTCGCCGAGCTGCTGCTGCGCACACAGGAGATCATCTCCCGCAATTTCCTGAGCCTCCAGTTCTATTTCTTCGCGGGGCTTCTCTACTTCGTCATCAATTACGGCATCGAGCGCCTCGGCAAATATGTCGAGCGCAAGACGGTCGTTCCATCGTGAGGGCTCGGTCATGAGCAAGGTACTTCTCGAAATTCAGGGGCTGCACAAGCAATATGGGCCCGTCGAGGTGTTGAAAGGCGTCGATTGCACCATGCAGCAGGGAGAGGTGATCTCGATCATCGGCTCCTCCGGCTCCGGCAAGACGACGATGCTGCGCTGTATCAACATGCTCGAGGACTTCCAGGGCGGGCACATCCTGCTCGACGGCGAAGAGATCGGCTACGAACAATCCGGCGGCGTGCGCAAACGCAAGAGCGAAAAGGAAATCGCCCGCCAGCGGGCGCTGACCGGCATGGCCTTCCAGCAGTTCAACCTGTTCCCGCATATGACGGCGGCCCGCAACGTCATGCTCGGTCTCGTCAAGGTGAAGAAGATGCCGCGCGACGAGGCGCGCGCGGTGGCCGAAAAATGGCTCGACCGCGTGGGGCTGGCCTCGCGCGCCGATCATTATCCCGGCCAGCTCTCCGGCGGCCAGCAGCAGCGTGTCGCCATCGCCCGCGCCATCGCCATGAACCCGCGGCTGATGCTGTTCGACGAAGTCACCTCGGCGCTCGATCCGGAACTCGTCGGCGAGGTCCTGCAGGTCATCAAGGGGCTCGCCTCCGACGGCATGAGCATGCTGCTCGTCACCCACGAGATGCGTTTCGCCTACGAGGTTTCCTCCCGCGTGATCTTCATGAACAAGGGCGTGATCTGCGAGGAAGGCGATCCGAAGGAGATGTTCGTGCAGCCGAAGACGCAGCGCCTCGCGGAATTCCTGAAAACGTCAAGTTTCAATTGAAGAAGAAAGAGATCCCATGACGATCAAGCGTTACGGCGCCGGGGAAACCGGCGCCGGCGGACAGCCCTTGCCCTTTGCGCGTGCGGTGGAAGCCGGCGGCTGGCTTCACGTATCCGGCCAGGTGCCGATGGAAAAGGGCGAGATCATCGACGGCGGCATCGTTCCCCAGACCCGCAAGGCCATCGAAAACCTGATCGCCATCCTGCACGAGGCGGGCTACGGGGTCGAGGACGTGGTGCGTGTCGGCGTCTGGCTGGACGACCCGCGCGACTTCTGGAGCTTCAACGGCGTCTATGCCGAATATTTCGGAAAGCACCCGCCGGCCCGCGCCTGCGTCCAGTCGCGGATGATGGTCGATTGCAAGGTCGAGGTCGACTGCGTCGCCTACCGGGCCGACAGGAACTGAGCTTTCAGACGATCGGCGGATTGAGCCGGGCGAAGCCCTCCTGCCGCCGATACGGAAAATAGGGGTAAGGCGCCGTGACCGCGCTGACGGCATCGAGCCTTTCGATCTGCTCTTTCGAAAGGCTCCATCCGACCGCGCCGAGATTCTGGCGCAACTGCTCCTCGTTGCGCGCGCCGATGATGACACTGGACACCGTGGGACGGCCGAGCAGCCAGTTGATGGCGATCTGCGGCACGGTCCGGCCGGTCTCGGCTGATATAGCGTCGAGGACGTCGACGATGTCGAACAGCCTCTCCTCGTCGACCGGCGGGCCGTATTGCGCCGTCTCATGCAGCCGGCTTGCCTGAGGCAGCGGCTCGCCGCGACGGATCTTGCCGGTCAGCCGGCCCCAGGCAAGCGGGCTCCAGACGAGAGCGCCGACGCCCTGATCGGCGCCGAGCGGCATCAACTCCCATTCGTAGTCGCGCCCCGCCAGCGAATAATAGACCTGATGGGCGACATAGCGGGGATAACCCCAGCGCTCGGCCGCCGCGAGCGATTTCATCAGCTCCCAGCCGGAAAAATTCGAGACGCCGACATAACGGATCTTGCCTGCGGCGACGAGGCCGTCGAGCGTCGACAGCACCTCCTCGACCGGCGTCGAGGCGTCGAAAGCGTGAAGCTGCAAGAGGTCGATGCAATCGGTGCCGAGCCGGCGCAGCGCATCCTCCGTCGCCCGGATCAGCCGTGCCCGCGACGTGCCCCAATCCTGCTGCCCCTCGCCCATCGGCAGCGCGGTCTTGGTCGAAATCAGCACGGTATCCCGCCGGCCGCGGATCGCCTGGCCGAGCACCTCTTCGGAAGCACCGGCCGAATAGACATCGGCCGTGTCGAAGAGATTGACGCCAGCTTCGAGGCAGATGTCGACCAGCCGCCGGGCCTCTTCGGCACCGGTATTGCCCCAGGCGCCGAACAGCGGGCCGCTGCCGCCGAACGTACCCGCGCCGAAGCTCAAAGCCGGCACCCTGAGGCCGGATGCGCCGAGATTTCTGTATTCCATCGATCTGTCTCCTGTGTTTTCTCTGAGATAGACCCGGCCTATACATTGATATAGATTGCCTGACAGAACATCATCTGTGACTTGAATTCATCATGAGCCGCCAGGACATCAACCGCTCCGGCGAAATGGAAGTCTTCGTCAGCGTCGTCGAGCGCGGCGGCTTTTCCGCAGCCGCCACGGCGCGGCGCATGACGCCGTCGGCCGTCAGCAAGCTCGTCGCCCGGCTGGAAGCGCGCCTCGGCGCCCGCCTCGTCAACCGCTCGACCCGCAAGCTGCAACTGACGCCGGAGGGCTGCGCCTTCTATGAGCGCAGCATCGCCATCCTTGCCGATATCGCCGAGGCGGAACGCCAGGCTTCCTCGGGCGAACAGGCCTCGGGCCGCATCCGCATCAACACCAGCGGCTCCTTCGGCAATCATGTGCTGGCGCCGCTCCTGCCCGCCTTCATGGCGCTTCATCCCGCCGTCACGCTCGACATCACACACACCGACAGGATCGTCGACCTGATGGAAGAGCGCGCCGATGTCGCGATCCGCACCGGGCCCCTGAAGAACTCCAGCCTGATCGCCCGCAAGCTCGGCGCCACCGGCAAGCTCATCGTCGCCTCGCCCGATTATCTCAGGCGTCATGGCGAGCCGCGTGGCGTCGCCGATCTCAGCCGCCATTGCCGCATCGGCTTTTCCTACGCCCGCGCCGTCGAGGGCTGGCCACTGCGCGAGGACGGCGAAACGGTAACGGTGCCGATCACGCCCGGCGTGCAGGTGGGAGACGGCGAAGCCATGCGCCATCTGGCACTTGCCGGCGCCGGTCTTGCGCGGCTGGCCGCCTTCACCGTGCGCGCCGATATCGATGCCGGCCGGCTGATACAGGTGCTGGAAGCGGCCAATCCCGGCGATATCGAGGAATTCTATGCCGTCTATATGGGCCAGGGCGGGCCGCTGCCGGCGCGCGTGCGCGCCCTGCTCGATTTCCTCGTCGGGCATGTGCGTCTCTGAGAGATAACAAGGGCTTGAGGCGGCGGCTTGAATCAAATTAGCATGCTGTATCGCCTCGAAGCCAGATTTCGCAATTGACCGCGCTCGCGGCGCCCGCCTATACCGAAGCAGCGCCGACCGGCCCTTGAGCCGGCCTCTCTTCGTCATGCCGGAGCTTCCTCTCATTTCAGCCTCAGGGCTTGGCACCGGCCGGGAAACATACGGGGATTCATGCCACTCAGCCACGCACGCCGCCTGCTGCGGGATGCCGGCCTGCCGAAATGGGCGTTGCTGCTTGCGCTTTCCACAGCCTTCACCGTCTTTCTCGAACTCTTCGCCCTGCCCGCCTCGCTGCTGATCGGGCCGATGGTCGCCGCCATCGTGCTGGCGCTGACCGTCGGCAAGGGCAAGCTTCGCGTGCCGCTTCAGCCGCTGCAGTTCGGCCAGGTGCTCGTCGGGCTGATGATGGCGCGCACCATCACCCCTGATATTCTCGGCGCCATGGCGAAGGACGCGCCGCTCTTCCTGCTGTTCGTCTTCTCGGTCATCGCCATCGCCACCGGCCTCGGCTGGCTTCTGACGCGCTGGCAGGTGCTGCCGGGAACGACCGCCGTCTGGGGCTCCTCGCCGGGTGCGGCCTCGGCCATGGTCATCATGTCGGAAGCCTATGGCGCCGATGCCCGCCTCGTCGCCTTTATGCAATATCTGCGCGTCGTCTTCGTCGCCGTCGGCGCTTCGGTGATCTCGCGCCTCTGGGTCGCGGCCGACGGCGGAGAGCCGCCGCCGCTCGTCCTCTTTCCCGCAGTCGATTGGCCGGCCCTTGCGGCGACCATCGGCTTTGCCGGCTTTTGCGCCTATGGCGTGCGCCGCCTGCGCATCCAGGGCGGCATGATCATCGTGCCGCTCTTTCTCGGCGCCCTCCTGCAGGGCGTCGGCCTCTTGAAGATCGAGCTGCCGATGTGGCTGCTTGCCATCGCCTATGCGCTCGTCGGCTGGAGCATCGGCCTGCGTTTCACCCGCTCGATCATCAGCCATGTGGCGCGCGCCCTGCCGCGGGTCGCGGCCTGCATCGTGCTGCTGATGGCGCTCTGCGGCTGCATGGCGGCGGCACTTCACGTCTTCGCCGGCATCGATCCGCTGACCGCCTACCTCGCCACCAGCCCCGGCGGCGCCGATTCCGTCGCCATCATCGCTGCCTCAAGCGATGTCGACGTGCCCTTCGTGATGGCGATGCAGACCGGCCGTTTCCTGGTCATTCTGCTGATCGGGCCGGCGCTCGCCCGCTTTATCGCGCGCCGTTCCGGCCTTGCGGAAAACCCCGTCTGAGACCGGCCCATTGCCCGGGCGTGATGCCGTAGGCCTTCTTGAAATGGCGATTGAAATGCGCCTGGTCGGCAAAGCCGGTCGCAGCCGCCACATCGGCAAAACCTTCGCCTTCACCCATCAGCGCCCTCGCCTGCTGCAGGCGCCGCATCAGCATGTAGCGGTGCGGGCTGGTGGCAAAGGCCGTGCGGAAATGGCGTGACAGCGTGAAGCGGTCGAGACCGGTAATCTTCTCCAACTCGCCCGAGCGCACGGGCCTGAGCGCATGCGCCTCCAGATAATCGCGCGCTGCCCGCACCTGCCGCCAGGCCACCGTACCCAGAGGCCGGCGGCGCACCTGCGAATGCCGCGACAGGCCGCCAGCGACGCGGCTGACGAAATCGTCGACGAAAAGCTCGTCCAGCTCCCGGTCGAGTTCCCCGAGCGCGTCCAGAAGCACCGTCGCCAAGGCACCGTCGCCAATGACCGGCTGTTCGACGAAAGGAAGCCCGATCTTCTCCGCCTCCAGGCATTCCATCAGCAGCGAAGGCTCCAGGTAGAGCATGCGGTAATGCAGCCCGGCCTCGGTCGCCGCTCCGCCGTCATGCTCCTCGTCGGGATGCAAAACGATCACCTGCCCCGGCAGGCTGAAGCGCCGCTCGCCGCGATAGGTAAAGGCCTGGACGCCGTGCAGCGTCACCCCGAGCGCATAGGTATCGTGCCGGTGCGGCTCGAAGACATTGCCGGAGAACTGCGCCTCGATGCGCTCGATGCCGGGAAAGGCGGGCGCAGTCAGGATGCCGCTGCCCGCGGGCGCGGCCAGCATGCCGCTGCCCCCTTGCGGCTCGCACAAACGTTCAAGACCCTCGAAGACCTGCGGCGTTAGATCCTGGCTCAACGCGTTTCGATACCCTGATGAGAGAGACTGAAATGTTTGATACCAAAATTGCGATCGTCCTGCGAAACAATCTTGCCGGCTGGCAGAAGCTGAACGTCACGGCCTTCCTGTCGACAGGCATCGCCGGGCAATATCCCGAGATCATCGGAGCGCCCTACAAGGACCGCGCCGGCAATCTCTACAACCCGCTATCCATCCAGCCGATCATCGTGCTTTCCGCCGACGAAGCGACGATATCGAGCATCCATCGCCGCGCGCTGGAGCGCGAAGTGACCTCCTCTATCTTCATCGAGGAGATGTTTGCCACCGGCCACGACGGCGCCAACCGCGCCGTCTTCGCCGAATACGCCCCCGACGACGCCAAGGTCGTCGGCATCGCGCTCAGAGCCGACAAGAAGATCGTCGACAAGATCACCAAGGGGGCGACGATGCAGCATTGATGAAGAGCCAAGCATGATTCTTAGCTTCTCGAACTGCTTTTGATTTTCCGAGAAACACTTGCCTCTCGTTGTCATATATGACAACGTGAATCCATGAAAGAGATTGCATGGGTCAAAGCGGCGTTGAAAGACTTCGGGGACTTTCCCCAGGCCGTTCAGGACAGGATGAAAGACGCGCTTGCCATCGCCGGCATGGGTCAAAAAGCTGATATTGCGAAACCCATGAAAGGTTTGGGCTCAGGCGTGTTCGAAATCGCCCTACCCTACCGCACGGATGCTTATCGGGCCATTTATGCGGTTCAGCTTGGAGATGCCATTTGGGTGGTCCACGCCTTCCAGAAGAAATCGACCAAAGGAATAGCGACGCCGCAAAAGGACGTTGAGCTCATCCAAGCCCGTTTGAAACGAATAAAGGAGATGTTGCGATGAGTGACAATGACTTCGAAATCGTTCGAGGCAGCGGCAACCTTTACGCTGATCTTGGCGACCCCGATGCCGATACCAGGCAAATGAAGGCCCAGCTTGCCGCCGAGATCATTACGGCCCTCGACCGGCGCAAACTGACCGTGCGCGACGGGGAAAAGCTGACTGGCATAACTGCCGCCGATCTTTCCCGCATTCGCAACGCAGACCTTGGCCGCTTCACCATCGACCGGCTTGTGCGGGTTCTCAATGCGCTTGATCGCCATGTGACCGTAAAAGTCACCCGGATGCCTAAACGCTCCAAGGAACAGGCTGCGGCATCAACCTGACCATCGATAGAAAGGCGGGAAACCCGCCTTTCCATTGTGCTCTCGCGACTATCGAGGCTTGGCTCAGCCCTGCGTGATCGGCGCGATCTGGATTTCGACGCGGCGGTTCTGGGCGCGGCCGGCCTCGGAGGCGTTGGAGGCGACGGGCTGCGAGGGGCCGAAGCCGACGGCGGAGACGCGGCGCTGGTCGATGCCCTGGCCGCCGAGATAGTCGGCAACCGACAGCGCGCGGCGCTGCGACAGGTCCTGGTTATGCTGCAGGCTGCCGGTCGAATCCGTATGGCCGTTGACGTCGATCAGCGTGCGGTTGAACTTGCGCAGCACGATCGCCACCGAATTCAGCGTCGGATAGAAGCCCGGCTTCACCGCGTCCTGGTCGACGTCGAAGGTGATGTTCGAGGGCATGTTGAGAATGATGTTGTCGCCCTGGCGGGTGACGGAGATGCCGGTGCCTTCGAGCTGGGCGCGAAGCTCGGCTTCCTGCTGGTCCATGTAGTTGCCGATCGCGCCGCCGGCCAGAGCCCCGATGCCGGCGCCGATCAGCGCCGCATTGCGCTTGCCGTGCCCGCCGCCGCCGACGGCCACGCCGACGAGAGCGCCGCCGAGCGCGCCGAGCGCCGCGCCGCCCGCCGTATTGGAAACCTTCTGCTCACCAGTATAGGGATCGGTCGTCGTGCAGGCGCTGAGATAGCTTGCGGCGACGGCCAGAAGTATGAATTTCTTGATCATGGACAGGATGGTCTCCGTTCAAAACTGATGCGAGCAAATGGCAAGGATTACGGCAAGAAAATGAAGATGTTCCCTTGATAGGGGAATTTCAGGCGCCGAAACAGCAGATATGTTGCAGCAATGCGCTGATATCACCAGTTTTTAGTGGGTTGGCGGGGCTTGTGCTTGCAACGCCATACCTACTCTCTACAGGCATCGCTGGCGCGCGCCCATTTCTCCTCCGTCATTCCTGTGCTCGTCACAGGAATGACGGAGTGGGTTAGTGCGCCCTCCAAATCGACCGCCGGTATCCTGGGCAATTAACAGTCAAATAGACAGCACAGTGCCGCTCCAATCGCCCAATCGCCCCTTTAGAAATTCTGGAACAACTGCCTGACCGTATCGTAGGTCGCATTGGCGATGTTCAGCGATTGCAGGCCGAGCTGCTGCTGCGTCTGCAGCGCCCGGAGTTTACTCGATTCCTCCTCCATATCGGCATCGACGAGACGGCCGATGCCGGCGGTGATGTTGTCGTGCAGCTTGGTGGCGAAGTCGTTCTGCAGCTCGATGCGCTTCTCCAGCGCGCCGAAGGCCGATCCGACCGTCGTCAGCTGCGTCAGCGCGGCGTCGACGACGCTGATCATTTGGCCGAGCTGCCCGCTCGTCGTGCTTGACGACACCGAAATCACGACCTGGCCGGTCGTGGTGCCGTTCTTGCTGGTCATCAGCACATAGTTCTGCGCGGCCCCGAGTTCGGTGGCGAAATAGGACGAGGTCAGCACGCCGTATTCGCCCGAGCCCGTAGCGCGGTCGTCGATGAGGTAGCGCGCATCCTTGGAGGTCGTGGCCCCCACGGGCGTATTGTCGATATGGTAGCTCAGCATGCCCACGGAGACAGTGCCGTCGGAATTGCGGATGAAGGACGCCGGGATCTGGCGCGGCTGCGTCGGCGTCGCATCGTTGGTGAGGATCACCCAGTTGTCGCTGTTGAAGGTCGCCGATTCCGAAACGCTGCGCAATTGCTCCTGCAACTGCTTGAGCTCTTCGTTGATCTTGTTCTTGTCGACCCCCTCTTCGGTGGCGGCAACGAGCTTGGCCTTGATCTCGGAGACGACATCGATGACGTTCTGGACGCCGGTATAGGCCGTGCCCATCGTCGCAGCCGCCATGCCGAGCGCGTCCTGAATGGCCGAGACGGCCTTGTTGTCGGTGCGTGCGGTGGTGGCGACAGACCAGTAGACGGCGTTGTCGGCCGCTTTGGCGACACGCATGCCCGTCGTGATGTGGTTCTGGGTGACATCCATCTTCCGGTTGATATCGCGCAATACATAGAGCGCCGCATCAACGGAGACGCGCTGATAAAGACTCACGGAACTAAACTCCAAAAACACAACAGAACGCAACAGAACAGGAATGAACCTTCCGCACGGACACTCATGTCCGGGGTCGCTGGGCGTCCAGCGCGTTGCCTTCAAGAAACGAAGAAGGTCAGTCGGTTCCTGGTCACGATCATTGCCGCTTATGCTTAAAAAACGGCTAATCTTCAGAGGAAATTTATCTTATTTCGCAAGACTTCATACACCATGAGAACGCCGCCGGATGGGATCCGGCGGCGCGTTCGATTCGAATGAAAAGCTTATTCGGCGGCCTGCAGCTGCTCCTCGTCGGGGGCGGCGCGCGGCCTCGTTGCGACCGACATCTCCTCGTGCAGGCGCGCTTCCTCATGCGCATGCGGCTTGGCGAAGCGGGCAAGCAGAAGATAGGCGACCGGCGTGATGAACAGCGTCACCAGCGTCGCAAAACCGAGGCCGCCGACGATCACCCAGCCGAGCGCCACGCGCGCTTCCGCACCCGCGCCATGGGCAAAGACCAGCGGCACGCCGCCGAGGATGGTGGCGATCATCGTCATCATCACGGGGCGAAGGCGCAGCGCGCAGGCCTTCTCGATCGAGGAGCGCACATCCTCGCCCCTGTCACGCAGCTGATTGGCGAATTCGACGATCAGAATGCCGTTCTTCGCCATGACGCCGACGAGCAGCACCAGGCCGATCTGGCTGTAGATGTTGAGGCTGGAACCGGTGATGATCAAAGCGAAGACGGCGCAGGCAAGGCCGAGCGGCACCGTCGACATGATGATCACCGAGGAGAGCACGCTTTCGAACTGGGCGGCGAGCACCAGGAAGATGATGACGATGGCAAAGCCGAAGGTCAGCGCCATGCCGCTCGAATTCTCTTCCAGCGTCGCGGCTTCCGCGAGCGGCAGCAGGCGCGCGCCGGGCGGCAGCAGCGGCTCGGCAAGTTCCGTCACCTGTTTGACGGCATCGCCGAGCGACATGCCGTTCCTGATGCCGGCGGTGATCGCCACGGAAGCGAGCTGCTGCTCGCGATTGAGCTGCGGGGCGACCGAACCTTCCTTCATCGAGGCGATGACCGACATCGGCACGATCTTGCCGTCTCCGGTCTTCAGGAAGACGTTTTCGAGATCCGTGGGATCGTCGATCGGCCGCGTCGTCGAGGTCAAAAGCACGGGATAGGATTCGCCGTCGACGAAGACGTCGACCACAGAGCGCCCTTCGAGCAGCGATTGGATCGCCGTCGAGAGCCCGGTGATGTCGATGCCGAGATCCGAGGCGCGCTCGCGGTCGATCGCCACCGATACCTGTGCCTGGCTGGGCTCGTTGGTCAGGCGCGGCGTATCATATTGGCCGGTGGCGTCGAGCGCCTGCACCAGCTTGGCGGCCGCTGCCGTCAACGCCTCGTGGTCGTTGCCGACAAGCGCCATCTGCACGCCGCTGCCGGCGCCGCGGATGCGCAGGCTGTTGGAGGAGATGGCGTTGCCGCGCAACGCCGGCACCTTCGCCGCCGCCTGGTTGATGTCGCCGACGATCTCGGCCTGCGTCCGGTGCCGCTCTCCCCAGGGGGCAAGTGTCAGCACCATGAAGCCGCTGTTCAGCGAGCCGCCCTGCCCGGAGATCGAGAAGACGTTGCGGATGTCGCCGCTGTCGACCAGCGGCTGCAGATACTCCTCGACGAGCTGCATCTTGTCGCGGGTATATTCGAGGCTCGATCCCTGCGGCGTCGTCAGCCGCATCATCACCAGCGACCGGTCCTCTTCCGGCGTCAGCTCGCTCTTGACCGTCGAGAAGGCGATGAGCGCCGCGCCGGCAAACATCACCGAGAACAGGATGACGACGAAGGGCGCGTTGAGGCAACCGTGCAGCGCCCATTTGTAGAGGCGGGCGAGCGCGCCGCCGAAGCGGCCGAGCGCGCCGTGATCCTCGATCATCGGCTTCGTCAGCATGCGCGAGGCAAGCATCGGGCACAAAGTCAGCGCCACGATCGACGACAGGCCGACCGAGAAGGCGAGCACGAAGCCGAATTCGCGGAAAAGGCCGCCGACCTGCCCCGGCAGGAAGGAAAGCGGGATGAAGACGGCCGCCAGCGTCGCGGTCGTGGCGATGACGGCGAAGAACACCTCGCGCGTGCCGAGCACGGCGGCCGCGCGCGGCCCCATGCCTTCGGCGCGCCGGCGCACGATGTTTTCGAGCACCACGATCGCGTCGTCGACGACCAGACCGGTGGCGAGCACGATCGCAAGCAGCGTCAGGATGTTGATCGAAAAGCCGACCATGTAGATCGCCGCCAGCGTGCCGATCAGCGCCACCGGCATGCTGACCGCCGGGATCAGCGTCGCCCGCCAGTCGCGCAGGAAGAGATAGATGACGGCGGTGACGATGACGGCGGCAAGCACCAGCGCCAGCACCACCTCATGGATCGCACCCTGGATGAAGACGGCGTCGTCGCTGGTGATGGCGATCGTCGTTCCCTCAGGCAGCGTCTTCGACAGCTGCTCGACAGCGGCCTTGATGCCGGTCGAGATATTCAGCGTATTCGACTGCGCCTGGCGGATGATGCCCAGGCCGATGCCCGGCTTGCCGTTGGAGCGCAGCGCCGTATCGCCGTCGCGGGGCCCGAGCGTCACGGTCGCGACGTCTCCCAACCGGACGCGGTCCTGCAGCATGACATCGGAAAAATCCGCCGGCGTCTGCAGGTTGGCGGTAGCGCGCACGACGATATCCTGCGTCGCGCTCTTCAGCGAGCCGGCCGGAACGTCGAGCGCGGCATTGTCGAGCGCCTTGGTCAGGTCGCCGATGGTGAGCCCGCGGCTGGCGAGCGCGCCCTGGTCGACATCGACGCGGAAGACCTTCTCCTGGTCGCCATATTCCTCGACGTCGGCGACGCCGTCGACGGAGGCGAGCCGATCGATCACCTCGTTTTCGACGAGCTGCGTCAGGTCGTCCATGTTGAGGTTGGTGGAGGTCACGGCAAGGCGCATGATCGCCGAGGAATCCGAATCCGCCTTGACGATCTGCGGCGCATCCGCCTCGTCGGGCAGGTTCTGGGTGATGCGGCCGATCGCATCGCGCACGTCGTTGGCGGCGACCGCGAGATCGATCGCATCGGAGAATTCGAGCGTCACCCGGCTCTGGCCGAAGGAAGAGGTCGAGGAGATCGATTTCAGGCCGCTGACGCGCGCGACCGCGCCTTCGATCACCTTGGTCAGTTCCTGGTCGATCGTCTGCGGCGACGCGCCGTCGAAGGTGGTGCGCACGGTCACGACGGGACGGTCGACATCGGGCAGCTCCCGCACCTCGACGCCGACATAGGCCGCAAGGCCGGCGACGACCATCAGCGTGTTGAACACCAGCGCCAGGATCGGCCGGCGAACGAAAAGCGCGGTGAAGCTCTGCTTGCCCGACGCTCGGTCCTGAGGCATCTCGGTCACGCTCATTGGGTCGCGACCTCCCCGCTCGCGGCGACATCGGCGGAAACACGCACCGCCCCGCCCTCACGCACGCGCTGCAGGCCCTGCGTCACGATCTTGTCGCCGTCCTTGAGGTCGGCCTTGACGAGAATGAAGTCGGGATTGCGCTGGACGATGCTCACCCGCACCTTATGCGACTTGTCGTCGGTCACCTGCCAGACGAAGGAGCCTTGCGAATCCCACTGCACGGACTGCGGATCGACCGCCGGATATTTGTCGCCGGGGAATTTCATGCTGACGCTGAAGGACATGCCGGCGCGCAGCTCGTCGGAAGAGTTATCGATGCGGGCGCGCAGGCGCAGCGTGCGGCTTGCCGCATCGATACGGTTGTCGACTGCCTCGATCACGCCCGAAAACAACTGCCCCGGCCTTGCCACCGACATCGCCTCCACCGGCTGGCCGACAGCAACCGCATTGGAAAAACGCTCCGGCACCCAGAAGTCGACGAGGATTTCCGACCGGTCGTCCAGCGTGACGATCGGCGTCGATGTCGTGACGTTGTCGCCGATATTGACCGGCACGATCCCGACGATGCCGTCGATCGGCGCCGTGATGTTGCGCCGGGCGAGATTGAGCTCGGCGGCCTGCAGCTGCAGCCGGGCGCCCTGCTCGGCGATCTCGGAATCGAAGACGTCCATGCGCGACACGCTGGACTTGATGTTGTGGTAGAGATTGGATTTCTCGACGGCGGCCTTCACAGCCACGTCAGCCTGGCCGCGCGCGATCACCTGCTCCTCGCTGTCGAGCTTGGCGAGCACCTGGCCGGCCTTCACCCTGTCGCCCGACTTGATGAGGATTTCGCGGATCGTTCCCGTGGCCTGCGGCGTCACCGCGACCGAGCGGATCGCATCCCCCGTGCCGATGGCATTCAGGCGGTCGTTGACCACGCCCTGGACGACGGCTTCCGTCGCGACGAGAATGGCGTTGCTTCGCCCACCGCCGCGGCGGTTCTGCCCTTGGCCCTGGCCACGTTGCCGCCCCTGCGCTCCGGCGGAAGCGCCGGCCTCCGCAGTCTCCTCGGCCTTCGGCGCGATCCTGGAAACGATGCTCTCCGGAATGCCTGCGTCACGCATCGTATCGCCGGCCCCGGGCGCAAGGAAAACCCACGCGGCAAAGCCGGCAATGATGACGATGAGCGAAAGTACAAACTGCTTCCAAAAGGCCATTCACGTCTCCGGAGGGACTCGAGGTTGGACCAGGGTCGGTCGAAAGAGGCGCTGCGGGATCGGCATCCCGGAGATCTAATCTCCAGGGATCGAGATTCCCGGCTGGTGCGACAATATCGCGCTTTTGCAGCTTAACGGCAAGCATAAGCACCCGGCATTACCGATTTGTAATATCAGCAAAGATTGGAAATAATCCGGCCGCTCACTTTTGCTTGAGCAAACCTCGCGGATGCGTCTCTGACGCCAATTACCTCTCGCAGTCGTGGCCAACTCAAGTGCGAAGGCCCTAAGATATGAAGACGCTGTTCGAGGTAGATGTCCGCTTCATTTGTCGTCCCTCGTTGAAGAGGATGAAATGCTGCTCATCGTTCCAGCAATAGGTGGCCCAAGGAGAATTCCGTAGCTTCGCACGTTGTTGCGCTTCGACTATGGCCGGTGTCGAAATCAAGGGCCACCATGTGTGAAGGCTCGAGATCGCCGGTACTACTCGTCGAGATACGAACGTCGTTGCGACGAAGATATTTCAAGAGCGCAACTTTTTCGATGGTGACTGACCCGCTCACCAATCCAACCATGACTCCGAAATCTTCAGTTGGCGCGTATTGTCCTGTAATGAATCGGATAACTCCATTTGTTACATAGTGGGTTCGAAGGCGGCCCTTGTTATCTAGCCGCTTGAACTCAAGCACCAGGACGGGCGCAAACGATGGACCACTATAAGCAAACCGGATATCTGTGCGCCCGCTCTGCTTTGGTAGACCGTTAGCGTCAAGCACTATGGACACCGCCTCTAAAAATAAGTGTCCAAAGCCCACGCCTGCTTTCATCCGGCGCTCATCATTGTCTAATGCCTCAAAAAAACCAGCAACGAGATCTGTTTCCTTTCGCATATTCCACCAAGCGGGAGCCTCTAGCTTCAGCTCATCCCACACGTCTCGAACATATTGTAGGAATTTTGAGAGGTCCTGGGCAGGAAATAAAACTGGCGCTGCGCCAGGTAATTTGATGATCCGCTTCAATGAGAATAAACCCCCGAACCCCTTTTCCAGCCCGAGGCGATCAGTTCAAAAATCTCGTCAGCGTCGCGCAACGCCGCACTTTCCGTCCAGAAACGCATTCTTCTTGGCTTGATCACGAAGATGTCGTCACCCCAGACGAATATGGAGTTCGGCATGGCGAAGAAGTCGATCGGCCGACCGCCGGCAATCTCCAATGCTATGGCGTTTATAATTTCCCGGGCCGTGCTCCCGTGAGGTGTTTCCTGAACCTCGCTGTCGCGGATTCTCAACGCCACATGGATGACATCGAGAGGTGTTCGATCAGAGCCACGGTCAACAACCCTTGCCGAAATTGTGCCCTTGCCATCAAGATTGCGCGACCACGTCAACAAGGATTTTTCAAGCATCTTGCCGTAATTATTGATTTCAGTCATTCCTGGATGCTTCTGAAGCGGCGTGAGGATTTCCCCATAGCTCGTTGGTTGCAAGCTTGAGGCGCTTAGTCGCACCATGTCCTGAATAAGGATGCGTTCATTCTCGGCCAGTCCAAAGACGTTGAAAACCGTCTTATCGATTCTCTTTTGTAACTCAGCGGCATGGCTTTCGCCAAAATCGCGTGTCGCATCGTCCGCCAACTCGTGCAGTAAGCCACCTGCCGTGGAAATCGCCTCCTCGACATCGCTGGACTTCGATTGCAGCCGAGGAAAGGGAAGGCCTTTGATATCCGACAGTGTGACACGAGCACGTTCAGTCTGCGCCGTGTAGGCCGTCAGAATCAGGAAGTATTTCGCAAGGCTCGATCGAAGGTACAATGTCAGGAACTGCGCAAGGTCACGCTCCCCGTCCGGCAAACGGATACCGCCAACTGCGGAATTGAAACAGAATGGCTCATTTGCGTACCCGGCACGGATCTCCATTTCAACCGAGGTGCCATCAGGAACAAGAACTCGTTCTCCCTCATAAAGCGCAGTGTTGCCCAATGATGAAACGCCACGATGAACAGGCAGCGCGCCAAGCTTCGCTACCGAGACGATTGGGGACGCGGTGTTTAAGGCAGTCGTAGGCAAGAAGCGGTAGGCTTGCAGAACGGTAGGGTCGGCGCGTTTGTCGCCGTCCTTCATGTGATAGCCCTTTGCAATCACCCATCCGCGCATTTTAGCTACATCGGCGATCTGAGGAAATTCCAAGAGCCGAGAATAAAGTCCCTCATCGCGCCGCCCTCCCCAGAATAACCTGCGGAGTCGCGCGTTCCCTTCAATGAGCTCTGATCTCCGGAGAGTAGTATGGTCATAGTCATGGAGGGTTAAGCGGTTAAAGGCGAAACTTATATCGACCTTTGGCACCCAATACTCAAAACTCCCTTCCACCCTTCCCTCTTTCAGACCGGGCAAATTTGTCGCTCTCACTATCGTGCAAGCATGTTCGGCCTCCGCAAACAAAATCCGTCTGAAATCGGAGAGATTAGTCATTCGCTCCACCGTCGCGCGAACAGCCAACTGCTTGATGAAGTCCGCGTTTGATGGTGCCGTTATCAGCGATGTCGGCAATATCAGGAGAAGCCGTCCCCCAGGCTTGACAGCCAACATGGCTTTCATCGCGTAGGCGGCGGCAATCTGCTTATGGGGCAAACGAACCTGATGATCCTCGGCCCATGCCTTCGCACGCTCGCCCTTACCCTGCTTTAGCTCTCGCCACGGAGGGTTAGAGACTATCAGGTCAAAGTTACCACTGCTGGAGAATGGGTTCGCATCCGAGAAGAAGTCTCCCTGATCGTCCCCCTGTGCGATATTTTGACCGACCAGCTCCGGCAGCTTGCAGTCTTCGTCACCTTGCAATTGCGTCAGGTCAGCGGGAGCCAGACGTTCGAGCAGGCATAGATAAAGACTGAATGCCGTGACACGGCAAGCGATCGGGTTGATATCGCCGCCAAAGATGGTCTTCCGAAGAAGCTTAATCCGTTCCTGAATGGTCAAATTTGATCCACGGCCAGACTCCTCCCAGCTGACTATTCTGCGAAACGCAGTGGTGAGAAGAATTCCGGAACCGCACGCACCATCATAAACGCGAAGGTCTGAGAGTGACTGAAGACCTTCGAAGGCCTGCTCGATAGCTAGCTCTGCAAGAACGCGCGGAGTGTAATACGCACCCTCGTCTTGTTTGTCTTCACCTAGGAAGACCTCATAAATACCTGAAAGCAGCTCAACCGGAATGTGACTAAAATCATAGTTCCAGAAGTCCTTCTGCCCAGTTCTAAGATCGACCCGAGACAAGAATGCGTCCACCGTTTGGAGGACACGCTCATCAAGCCCCTGCCAGTTTATGTCCCGTGGCTCCAGGAAGTCACCATTGAAGTCTTTCTTTAGCTGACTGATCAGCCGATCGACACCCGCGCCATCCTTTGCCACGACCAGATCATGAAGCTTTCCGAGGTCGTGCTGCCGCCGGTATTCGTCGCCCGCTATGCCGCGATGCTCAAGATACGAGATAAATAAAATCTGCGCCAATAGCATTTTCGCTTGGTCTTTGCTCGCCAGTGCTGGATCCTCGCCTTGCGTCAATGCCTGGACAGCGGCTTCAAGCCGGCGAAGTAGCTGTCTATCGACACGCAGGTTAGGATCAAACCAGTCCGAAAGGCGTTGCTGGACCTCTGACGATTGGACCTCGGACGCGGACCAATTTCCATCGACTCGTGCCTCTTTGGCGGACAAACCATCAGCCGCGGACACATCATCTTTCCATTTCGGAATAGAGAAAGCATCCACCCGTGCTTCGTCACATACGAGAAGTGCCGAAGCGAGATTTTGATTCCACAAGCGCTGCCTTATCGCGTCAACTTTGGAGCGCTCCCCAAGCCGCTTCGAGTTCACGAAACATATCGTCGGAGTATTTTCGACGACGAACACCGCGTCGCAACCAAAATCTCCAGTTGGATCGAGAAGGTCTCGAAGCTCACTAGCGTAGGGCCTGCGGCCAACTTGGTCGGCCGACGTTATAATGGCGTCCCCGGTCGCCGAGTAACCAAGTGTTTCTAGCCAAAACGAGATCGGTGTAGCTGTTTTCTCAGTAAACATTAATCCAGGGTATCCGCTGAGATTCGGTTTGTTATTGGAACAGTTATGGTTGCACAAGGCAACAACGTCGGTGCGTCAGCCAAAATGTTCAATCTCCGATCTCGCGAGAGGCATCATACCAGTCTTCGCAATTCAACCACGAGGCAGGCAGCGACTCATGGGGCCATTGGCCAACATCAAATGCTTACGTCTCGGTCAGGTAGCATTATGCAACGATCTTGGTTGGAGAGAGTGCTCAAGCGACGATGTTGGGGAAACAGGTTCATTCAATCGGATGCTCGCTTGATAGCCATTGCATCCGTTCCGGGCCTTTTGCGCACCCGTCGGCTTGAGAGTTGATAACAACGCAAGCGAGTCGCGGCAACGAGGGTTTCTGGGCGAAATACCGCGTAACGTACTGCGTGCCGAATATCTATCGGCGCATCGACCATCGCAGGCCGATCATCGCTGCGATCCCCAGGATCGGCCACACCGCCCAGAAGGTCCCGCTCCAGGTGAAGAGGTTGATGCCGATGATGCCGAGCGCGACGATCGCGAGCGCGGCGAACTTGCGGTCGAACCAGGTCTGGCCGCGATTCCAGGCAAGCGCCGCCACGACGGCAAGCGCCAGCACGGGAAACCGCGCCCAGAAAACGCCCTGCCACGACAGCAGATTGATGACGATCAGCACGACGGCGATGACGCCGAGCACGGCAAACAGCCTCCGTCCGCCGGGCGCCGGCCTTGCCTCGGTCATGACGGCGGCCGCCGCCGGCTGCGGCCGGGTGGCAGCGGGTCGTTCGGCGGAGGGTCGTTCGGCAGGTGGGGCCTCGTCGCCTCCGTCGCCGATTCTCACCGCATAGCTCGGCACACCCTCTTCGACATTCTTCACCATCAGCGGCCCGAGAAACTCGAAACCGACCGCCACCTTGTTGCGCACCTGGTCGTAAACGGTGCTCGATATGACGATGCCGCCCGGCGAAGCCGACGTCTGCAGCCGCGCGGCGATATTGACGCCGTCGCCATAGATGTCGTCGCCTTCGACGATCACGTCGCCGAGATTGATGCCGATGCGGAAGAGCATGCGCCCGTCGCTCGGGCGGCGGGCATTGAAGCCTGCGAGTTCGTTCTGGGTATCGACGGCCGCGCGCACCGCCTCGACCACGCTCGGAAACTCCGCGATCAGCCCGTCGCCCCAGGTGTTGACGACGCGACCGCCATGGCTTTCGATCAGGTGCTCCATCGCTTCCCGGCAGCGCTTCAGCGTCGCGAGCGTCCCCTCCTCGTCGGCTCCCATCAGCCGCGTATAGTCCTGCACGTCAGCACAGAAGATCGTCGTCAGCTTACGCCGCGTGTCACTCATGGCTCCTCGTCTCCGCGCCGAGATCGCTGCAAAGGCCGAAGCTGGTCGAATGGAGGTCGATATGGCCGATTGCAGCGGGGGTCAGGTTACTAAGCCTTTGTGTTCGTTGCCACCGATAATTGTTATCTCGGAGCAAGGCCATCGAGCAGGAAGTCGAGGCCTTTGCGGAAAGCGCCGTCCCAATCATTATCCAGCAGCAGACGAGAGCGTTCGATTGCCGGGTAGTGTTCGCCGAGGCTTGCAAGCCGCTGCTGCGCGGCGGCCCTGCCCTCCTCCGAAAGATCGAAGTTTGCCCGGGTGACAGTAGCGCCCATCACATAATTCCAAAGCGACCATATCGCGGCGTTCAAATCCGCATCGGCGACACCGGCGCCGGAGAGAATCCTGTTCAACCGTTCCAGCCGGGCGAGGATGTTCGGGCCGAGCGCCCGGCGCGGCAGCAGCAATGCCGACCAGGGATGGCGCAGCATGCCGGCGCGCCAGTCCTCAAGCATATGAACGACTTCCCCGCGCCAGTCCTCGGACGCGGCCGTTTCGGGCGATCCGCGATATGCGAGCACCGAGTCGAGCGCCAGGTCGAAGACTTTCTCCTTGTTGTCGACATGCCAATAGAGGCTCATCGCCCCCGAACCGAGACGATCGGCAAGCCGGCGCATCGTCAACCCGTCGACGCCTTGAGCGTCCAGCAGTTCCACCGCGGTCGCGACGATCCGCTCCAGAGACAGAGCCGGTTCATTGCGCGGCTCCTGCGCGGGCCGCGCAGACGCGGTTTTCCCCGGAGACCGTTTGCTCTGCGCGCCGCTGCGTTTGGCTGCCATCCGTTTTCCCTGCCGATCACTGCGCCGATTTAAGCGGACAATGTGGGGAATGTCGATCCTCGACAGTTGACTCGTACGATGTACGATGCAATTCAATCGTACATCGTACGAGTCAATTCGACCATCCGGCGCGAGGTCAGTCCTTCGCGCCCATCGGAGCCAAGAAAAACCATGTCACGCGCAATCCAGCATCTGCTCATCGGAGGCCTCATCATCATGACAACAGCGGTTCCCAGCATGACGACAGCAAGCGAGAAGGATCTCAAGCTGACCATCGTCAACCCGCAGAAGCTCTACGACCCGACGCCGAACGGCTACAGCACTGCGGTGATCGTGCCGCGCGAAGCTCGGCTCGCGTACATCTCAGGACAGGGCGGCCAGGACGGCACCGGGACCCTGTCGCCTGATTTCGCCGTCCAGGTGAAACAGGCCTACGCAAATCTGCACACCGCCCTCGATGCGCTTGGCGCAAGGCCGGATCAGGTCGCCAAGCTCACGGTCTTCGTGGTCGATCACGATATGTCCAAGCTCGAGGTGCTGACCAGGAACGTCAAGGAAATGTTCGGCGAGGCACTGCCGGCGCAGACGCTGATTCCCGTGCCCAAGCTCGCCATCGACCCCATGCTCTTCGAAGTCGAAGCCGTCGTCATGCTGGAATAGCGGCAGCGATCATCGCTGCAAGGAGCGACCCGCCAGCCAGTCGTGAAACGCGCCGACCTCGTGCCGTCGTAACGCCTTGGGCGCAGCCACGATGTAATAGGCCCATTTGACGGGCCATCGGACCTCCGGCAGCAGATGCGCCAGCCGGCCACTCTCCAACTCCTGCGCCACGAGCGCCTTTCGCACGAGGGCCACGCCTCTTGCCGCGACCGCCGCGTGAATGACGGCGGCGGTGGAATTGATCTTCAGGCCGCCATCGGCGGGCGCCTGGTTGGCGCCGGCTCGGGCGAGCCATTCGCTCCAGCTTGGAAAATCCCCGCCGGGATGGGCTGTTCCGTCATGGATCAGCGTCTGCTCCGCGATCCATCCTGCCGTTACGTCGCGATCGGCGGGCAAGAGCCTGTTATGGCAGACGGCGATGATCTCTTCGCCCATCAGAAAGGTGGACCGCACGCCCTTCCAGGAGCCCAGGCCGCATCTGATGCCGATATCCGCCTCGCCCTGGGCGAGATCGATGACCCGGTCCGAAACGTCGAGCCGCACGTCGATACCGGGATAGGCTGATGAAAAATCTTCGAGCCGGGACAAAAGCCAGTTGGCGACGAGCGCCTGCGACGCCGTCACCACCACGACCGAACGGGCCTTGCGGCCGCTGAGCTTGCGAAGGCCGGATTCGAGAAGATCGAGCCCTTGGGCAATCTCTTCGAGAGCCTCCCGCGCCTCGTCGACCGGCGTCAGGCGCTCGGTGCCGGAACGGCTCCGCCTGAACAATGGATATCCGACCCAATCCTCCAGCGAGCGGACAAGCTGGCCGACGGCGGGCGGCGTGACGTCGAGTTCGGTGGCCGCCCCGACGAAGCTGCCGTGCCGTGCAGATGCCTCCAGCGCCTGGAGCGAACGTAGTCTGGTGAGGTTTCTCATATCGTTCACGACAAAGTTTTTCTTTCTTTGCGATATGGCGTCTTTTCCTCGCGAACGCAAATCCTCGCGTTAGCATATGGCGGAAAACACGAGGATTTGACACATGGTTCTGCAAGGAAAGACAGCATTGGTGACGGGCGGCTCGAGCGGCATCGGCCTCGCCGCCGCACGCATGCTGCGCGACAACGGCGCCCGCGTCGCGATCACCGGACGCTCCGGGGAAAAGCTCGCGCATGCCGTGGCCGAGCTCGGCGGCGACGTCCTTGCCATCGAGGCCGACGTTTCCTCCCTCGAAGAGCTGAGACTGGCAAACGGCAAGATAAGGGAGACATTCGGATCGCTGGATATCCTGTTCGCCAATGCGGGCGTTGCGCTCGGCACGCCGCTCGCGACGACGGACGAGGCCACCTATCACAGGATCATGGATGTGAACGTGAAGGGCGTCTTCTTCACGGTACAGGCGATGCTGCCGCTGATGCGCGAGGCCGGCTCGATCGTTCTCAACACCTCCTGGCTCAACCAGGTCGGAACACCCGGCCGGGCGATCCTCTCCGCCTCGAAGGCGGCGGTCCGCTCCTTTGCCAGAACGATGTCGGCGGAGCTGCTCGACAGGAAGATCCGGGTCAATGCCGTCAGTCCCGGTTCGATCGAGACGCCGATCCACCGCGGCAGCAACCAGAGCGAAGAAGAGTTCCGCAGCTATGCGGACCGGGTCGGCACGCAGGTGCCGCTCGGCCGCATGGGCAGGCCGGAGGAGATCGCGGCCGCCGTGCTCTTCCTGGCAAGCGACGCTTCGAGTTACATGCTCGGCGCGGAGATTGTCGTCGATGGCGGCAGATCGGAGCTATGACCATGCTGTTGAACGAAGACCTCACCAGGCGAACGCTCGTCCATGCCGCAGAACGCGACTGGGTGGCGAGCCCGATAAAGGGCGTGGACCGGCGCATGCTTTTCCGGATCGGCGGGGAGAAGGCCCGCGCGACATCGATCGTCCGTTACGCCAGGGAAAGCCGGTTCTCGCATCATGAACATCCCGGCGGCGAGGAGTTTCTCGTCCTCGACGGCATCTTCCAGGACGAGAGCGGCGACTTTCCCGCCGGCACCTATGTCCGCAACCCGCCCGGGTCAGGACACGCGCCGCGAAGCGAAGACGGCTGCACGATCCTGGTCAAGCTCTGGCAGTTCAAGGCGGCCGATCGTGAACGCATCGTCCGGCTGCCCGGCGAAGGCCAGCCATCCCAAGCTCGCCCCGGCGTCGCCTCGTCGCGGATGCTCTTCAACGGCTCGGACGAGCGCGTGATGCTGGAGGATTGGCATCCGGATGCCGAGATCGAGATCGCCAATCCGAACGGACTCGAACTGCTGGTGATCGAAGGTGGCTTCACGGAGACCGGCGACACGCTCGGCCGCTGGAGCTGGCTTCGCCTGCCCGCCGGCCGGCCGCTTCAGGCAAAGGCCGGAGGGCAAGGCGCGCGCGTCTGGTACAAATCCGCCCCGCTCCTGCATCAGGACGTCTGCGTCTTCGACAATCCCGAACGCCCTGGGGATAAGTGACATGGAAACTTGCAAAGTGGCTGTGGTCGGCGGCGGCCTGGCCGGGCTCTACACGGCCCAGGCGCTCAATGCTTCCGGCGTCGACGTCATCCTGCTGGAAGCGCGCGAGCGGCTTGGCGGCCGCATCCTGACGGCCGATGAAACCGGCCTGCCGGCGGAAGACGGCTTCGATCTCGGCCCCTCATGGTACTGGCCGCTGATGCAGCCTGCCATGGCGACGCTCGTCGCCGAGCTCGGGCTTGCCGCCTTCGGCCAGAACAGCGAGGGAGCCGTTGTCTTCGAACGCATGTCGCGCGAGAAGCCGCAGCGCTATCTGCCGGCGGCGCTGGATCAGCAGTCGGTGCGGCTTGCGGGCGGCACGGCGGCGGCGATCTGTGCCTTGGCGGACAAACTTCCGGCTGAGCGCGTCCGTCTCGGCACGACGGTGACGGCAATGGATCTCGCCGAAGACGGCGTGCGGCTCACCGTGAAGACGGGCGACGAGAGCGCGGAAGTGCTGCATGCGAAACTCGTCGTCGCCGCCTTGCCGCCGCGGCTCCTGGAGGCGACGCTCACATTTACGCCCCCGCAGGAGCCGGCAACCGCCGCCCGCTGGCGCAACACCCCGACATGGATGGCGCCGCATGCGAAATTCTTCGCCATCTACGACAAACCCTTCTGGCGCACGGATGGCCTCTCCGGCACGGCGCAGAGCATGGTGGGGCCGCTGGTCGAAATCCACGACGCGACGACCGCCTCGGGCAAGCCGGCCCTCTTCGGTTTCCTCGGTGTCGGCGCGGATCAGCGCGCCACGCTTGGCGAGCAGGTCTTGAAGCAGGCATGCCTCGCACAGCTTGCGAGGCTTTTCGGCCCCGAGGCCCTTGAGCCGCGCGCGACGCTGCTGAAAGATTGGGCTGCCGATTCGCTGACAGCGACTGCGGCGGACCGCGCAGGCGGCGGACATCCCGTGCCGGGAAATCCGCGCTGGGTATCCGGCCCGTGGGAATCCCGCCTTCTGCTGGCGGCAAGCGAAACCAGCGAATCCGAACCGGGATATCTCGCCGGCGCCGTCATGGCCGCCAAGCGGGCCGTCGCGGAAATCCGGTCCAAGATGGATAGAGAATGAACGTCATTCAGCAAGTTTCGGCAGACCCTGAGACCGCAAGGCGCAATTCATGGATTCTGACCGTCGCGCAGGCCTTCGGCGGCGCGAACGCGCCCGTCGTCGTTTCGCTCGGCGGACTGGTGGGGCAGCAGCTGTCGCCCGATCCCGATCTCATCACCCTGCCGGTCAGTCTGCTCAATCTCGGGCTGGCGCTCGGCACTCTGCCGGCGGCCTATGTCATGCGCCGCTTCGGGCGGCGGGCGGGTTATCTGCTCGGCACGGTCATCGGTCTGGTCTCCGGCCTGATCGCCGCCATAGGCATCGTTCTCGGCAGTTTCATCGTCTTCTGTCTCGGCACCTGCCTTGCCGGTTTCTATTCGTCCTATGTCCAGAGCTACCGTTTCGCCGCGACCGACCATGCGAGCGGAGCCGAAAGCCAGAAGGCGATCGCCCGTGTCATGATCGGCGGCCTCGCGGCGGCGATCATCGGACCGCAGCTCGTCATCTGGACGCGCGATGCGGTTCCGGGAACGCCCGTCGCCGGAAGCTTCGTGAGCCAGGCGGTCCTCGCCGCGCTGGCCTTCCCGATCCTCTTTCTGCTTCGCACATCTTCGCTGCCGAGAACCGCCGGCCGGGAAAGCGCTGCCGAGCGGCCGCTTTTCCAGATCCTCTCGTCGCCGCGTTATCTCCTGGCCATCGCGACAGGCGTCGTCTCCTACGGCCTGATGACCTTCGTCATGACCGCCTCGCCGATCGCCATGGTGGGGCACGGACATTCGATCGACCAGGCGGCTCTCGGCATCCAATGGCACATCCTTGCCATGTACGGGCCGAGCTTCGTGACCGGGCGGCTGATGGTGCGCTTCGGCAAGGAACGTGTGGCGGCCGTCGGCCTGTTCCTGATCGGCGGCTCGGCAGCGGTTGCGCTTTCCGGCTTCGACATCGCCCATTTCTGGATCTCGCTGGTGCTGCTCGGGATCGGCTGGAACTTCGGCTTCATCGGCGCGACCGCCATGGTGGCCGACTGCCACACGCCGGCCGAGCGCAGCAAGGTTCAGGGGGCGAACGATTTCCTCGTCTTCGGAACCGTCGCCTGCGCCTCCTTCTCATCGGGATCGCTGCTGCACAGTTCCGGCTGGGAAACGATCAACTGGATCGTGCTTCCCGCGGTCGCCCTGGTTCTGGTTCCCCTGGTCTGGCGCGCGGCCCGTCCGGTCCACGCTTCGTAACAGGTTTCAGGCAAGCCGCGCCACTCGGCCACCTCGCGACGGCACCGTTGCACCGCTCTCGCCGCTATTCCTCGAAGCGGCCCTCCCCCTCGCGATCATGCTCATATCGTCTCGCAAGCGGGAACGGCGGCAGCCAGGATTCGCGGCGGACCGTCCAGAGTTCGTAGGTCGGGACCAGTTGGTCGGGCGCGTCAAGAGAGCCCAGATTCACTTCGATTTCGTCGGCGGTGCGGGAGAAAACCGACGAGCCGCAACGGGGGCAGAAAAACCGCCCGGCATAGGCGCGCGTTTCGCCCTCGATCGTCACCGCATCCTTAGGAAATATCGCCGAAGCGTGAAAAAGCGCCCCGTGATGCTTGCGGCAGTCGAGGCAATGACAAAGGCCGACCCGGTACGGACGTCCCGACGCCACGATCCGCACTTCGCCGCACAGGCAGCCGCCCGTGAAACGCTCCATCTGCGCCTCCTTCAGAATCAAACGGGCCGTGCGTCCAAGGCCGGCGCCGACAGCCGGTGGCGAGCCAGAGCCTTACCCGAGGGGCCTCGGAGAAAGTCAACCGATCACTGAACGATCTTGCGCGGGCTTGCCGTATGCTCCCGCGCCACGACGTTCGAACCGTCGATCTCCTGAAGCAGGACATCGTAGCCCCAGAGGTCGGCGAGATGCTGCAGGACCTGTTTCATGTCGGTCTCCTGCAGATAGCAGCCGTTCATGACGATGTGCTGCAAGAGCAGGCGACGGTCGCCGGCGAGGTCGACGTCGACGATATCGATCGCCGGGTCGGTCCAGCCGATATCGTATTCGCGGGAGAGCTGGCGGCGGATGCGGAGATAACCGCGCTCGTTGTGGATCGCCGAAACCAGTATGCCTTCGGTCTGTTCCGGATCGTCGTAGAGATGGAACAGCCTGAGTTGGCGCATCAGGTTCGGGCTCAGGAACTGGCTGATGAAGCTTTCGTCGCGGTAATTGGCCCAGATATCGCGGAGCACGCCCATCGCATCGCCGCGTCCCGCGATATCGGGAAACCATGCGCGGTCCTCTTCCGTCGGGGCAGTCACGATCCGCTCGATGTCCTGCATCATCGCAAAACCGAGCGCATAGGGGTTGAAGCCCGAGAAGCGCCGGTCGTCGTAGTTTGGCTGAAACACGACATTGGCATGCGATTTCAGGAATTCGAGGAAGTTTCCGTCGCTGATCTGCCCGCGCTGGTGCAGCCGGTTCATGATCTGGTAATGGACATAGGTCGCGGTTCCCTCGTTCATCACCTTGGTCTGCCGCTGCGGATGGAAATATTGGGCGACATGGCGGACGATGCGAAGGATTTCGCGCTGCCATGGCTGCAGCCGCGGCGCGGTTTTCTCCAGGAAGTAGAGGATATTGTCCTGCGGCAGGCCGAGCGCGGCGCGCCGCTTTTCGAGCCCGATGTCACCCGCCTTTTTCGCCTTGCCGACGGGAACGGTGCGCCAGAGGTCATTATACATCTGCTCTTCGTGAAGGCGGCGCTCCTGCAGCCGCTTCTCTTCCTGGCGAAGATCGAGCGTGTTCTTGCCCGCGTACCGGTGCACGCCATGCGACATCAGCGCATGGGCCGCATCGAGCGTGCGCTCGACCGCCACTTCGCCGTAACGCTCCTCGCAGCGGGCGATGTAACCCTTGGCGAAATCGAGATAGTCGAGGATGCCTTCCGCGTCGGTCCAGAGC
The DNA here is from genome assembly GCF_047445895.1 of Rhizobium sp. BR 249. NCBI lineage: Bacteria > Pseudomonadati > Pseudomonadota > Alphaproteobacteria > Hyphomicrobiales > Rhizobiaceae > Rhizobium > Rhizobium sp. BR 249. The sequence continues at coordinate 46,099 of NZ_JARWKX010000008.1, forward strand.
TTGAAGAGATAGTTGTTCTTGAAGAAGTGGTTATGGCCGAAGGCCGCATGCGCGATGACGAGCGTCTGCATCGTCGCCGTGTTCTCCTCCATCAGGTAGGAGATGCAGGGGGAGCTGTTGATGACGATCTCATAGGCAAGGTCGCGCATCCCCCGGCGATAGAAGGCCTCGTGATGGGCGAAGTGCTTGCCGAAGGACCAATGGCGGTAAAAGAGCGGCATGCCGGTCGAGGAATAGGCGTCCAGCATCTGCTCCGAGGTGATCACCTCGATCTGGTTCGGATAGACGTCGAGGCCGAGTTCGCCGAGCGCGATATCCTCGCAGGCATCGTGGATGCGCTGCAGTGTCGTGAAGTCCCAGTCGGCGCCTTCGAACAGCAGCAGCTCTTTCGCCCTCAGCGTCGTGGTCATGGCGTTACCTTCGATTGTGCGTCACGTTTCTGGAAGAGATCGTGGAAAACCGGGAAGATCTCGCTTCGCCGGCAGACCTTACGCATCGAAAGCGGCAGGAGTTCGGAGCGGATGCCTTCATAAAGCATCCAGAGAGGCGAACGGGATATCGAAGAGTCGCCGCCCTCTTCGCCGACTTCGATATAGGCGAAATACTGGCAGAGCGGCAAAATCTCCTGCAGCAGTTGCCCGGTCAGGCTTCCGTCCGAATGGGCGTTGTCGCCGTCCGAAGCCTGGGCGCCGTAGATGTTCCACTCGGCCGGATCGAAACGCTGCGCGATGATCCCGCGCATCGCCGCAAGGGCGCTCGATACCAGCGTGCCGCCCGTCGCCGGGCCGTAGAAGAAGGTTTCCTCGTCCACCTCCTCGGCCCTGTCGGTATGGCGGATGAAGACGATCTCGACCTTCTTGTAGCGCTTCGACAGGAACAGGTAGAGCAGCAGGTAGAACCGCTTCGCCAGGTCCTTCATGTGCTCCGACATGGAACCGGAGACGTCCATGAGGCAGAACATCACGGCCTTCGCCACCGGCTTCGGCTCGTTTTCGAAGCGGCGATACCGGACGTCGAGCGGGTCGATATAAGGAATGCGCCGGCTTTTTTCCTCCAGGGTCTTGAGCTTTGCCTCGAGCCCCAGGCGGATCTCCTCGTCCTCGCATTCCGCGATCTGCCGCTGCAGGTCTTCGATCTCTTCGGGACGCGGGCGGCGAAGCGCGATGCGGCGCATCATCGCGAGCCTGGTCGTGCGGCCGACGGCAATGTTGGAGGGCGAGCCCGAAACGGAATAGCCGGCCCGGAACGGAGTTTCCTCCTCGGTTTCGGCCAGCCGCCGCTTGGCGAGGTCGGGCAGTTCCAGATCGTCGAGGAAGACGTCGAGGAATTCCTCGCGTGTCAGCACGAAACGGAAGCCGTCCTCGCCGTCGCCCTCGCCCGCATCCTTCGGCTTCCCGCCCTTGCCGCCCGGCGGCCGTGGAAGGATATCGCCTTCCACGAAGGCCCTGTTGCCGGGCAGGATATGGTCGCTGATGCCGCCGTCGCCCCTGCGCAGGCTCGGTTCGGCCATTCCATCGATCGGCAGGCTGATTTCCCCGCCGTCGAGCACATCTCGAATGTTTCGGTTTTGCAGAGAACGTTTGACCGCCTGCTGCACGGCGCCCTTCATGCGTCGAAGGAACCGCTGCCGATTTTCCAGACTTTTACCGCGCGGATTCAGCCGCCGGTCGACAATGTGCATAATGGCTCCGCATTAACTTGCCTGTTTGACGCGCATGTACCATTCCACAAGGCGTCGAACCTGCCTCTCGGTGTAACCCCGCGCGGCCATGCGCGAGACGAATTCGCTGTGCTTCTTTTCCGTTTCGGAATCCTTCTTCGATCCGAAGGAAATGACCGGCAAGAGATCCTCGACCTGCGAGAACATTCGCTTTTCGATGACTTCCCGGATTTTCTCGTAGCTCGTCCATGACGGATTCTTTCCGCCGTTGGCTGCCCGCGATCTCAAGCAGAACTTGACGATTTCGTTGCGGAAATCCTTCGGATTGGCGATTCCGGCGGGCTTTTCGATTTTCGTCAGTTCCTGGTTGAGGAGCTCACGGTCGAGAAGCTGGCCGGTATCCGGATCCTTGAAGTCCACATCTTCGATCCAGGCATCGGCATAATCCACGTAGCGGTCGAACAGGTTCTGTCCGTAGTCCGCATAGGATTCAAGATAGGCCTTCTGGATCTCATTGCCAATGAACTCTGCGTAACGCGGCGCAAGATCCGCCTTGATGAACTCGAGATAACGCTTCTCGACATCGTCGGAAAACTGCTCCCGGCGGATCGACTGTTCCAGCACATACATCAGATGCACCGGATCGGCGCCGATGTCTGTCGTATCGTGGTTGAAGGTGGAGGCGAGCACCTTGAAGGCGAAGCGGGTCGATATCCCGTCCATGCCCTCGTCGATACCCGCCGCATCCCGATATTCCTGCACGCTGCGGGCGCGCGGATCGGTTTCCTTCAGGCTCTCGCCGTCATAGGTGCGCATCTTCGAGAAGAAGGTCGAATTCTCGTGCTTGCGCAGTCGCGAGAGCACCGAGAAACGGGCGAGCATTTCGAGCGTCGCGGGCGCGCATGGCGCATCGGCAAGTTCCGATCCCTCGATCAGCTTCTCGTAGATTTTCTGCTCTTCCGTCACGCGCAGGCAATAGGGCACCTTGATCACGCAGATACGGTCGATGAAGGCTTCGTTGTTCTTGTTGGCCTTGAAGGTCTGCCATTCCGCCTCGTTCGAATGCGCGAGCACGATGCCGGAGAAGGGTATGGCGCCGATATTCTCGGTGCCGATATAGTTCCCCTCCTGCGTCGACGTCAGCAGCGGATGCAGCATCTTGATCGGCGCCTTGAACATCTCGACGAATTCGAGGATGCCCTGGTTGGCGCGGTTGAGCCCGCCCGAATAGCTGTAGGCATCGGGATCGTTCTGCGAATAGGTCTCCAGCTTGCGGATATCGACCTTGCCGACCAGCGAAGAGATATCCTGGTTGTTCTCGTCGCCGGGCTCGGTCTTGGCGATGGCGATCTGGCGCAGCCGCGAAGGCTGGACCCTGACGACGCGGAAGCGGGAAATATCGCCGCCGAAATCATCGAGCCGCTTCAGGCACCACGGGCTCATCAGCCCGCTCAGGCGCCGCTGGGGAATGCCGTATTGCTCCTGCAGAAGCGGCCCCATCGTTTCCGGATCGAAGAGGTTGAGCGGGCTTTCGAAAACGGGGCTGATCTCGTCGCCCGCCTTCAGCACGTAGATCGGGTGGACCTCCATCAGGAGCTTCAGCCGCTCCGCCAGCGAAGACTTGCCGCCGCCGACCGGGCCGAGGAGATAGAGGATCTGCTTGCGCTCCTCCAGCCCCTGCGCGGCGTGGCGGAAGAAGGAAACGATGCGCTCGATCGTCTCTTCCATGCCGTGGAAGCCGGTGAAGGCAGGATAGATCCGGATGGTCCGGTTCATGAAGATCCGGCCGAGGCGCGCGTCCCTTGAAGTATCGACCATCTGCGGCTCGCCGATCGCGGCGAGCAGGCGTTCGGTCGCATTGGCGTAGGCGATCGGTTCTTTTTTGCAGAGATCGAGATATTCCGCCACCGACATATCGGTTTCGCGGCGCGCTTCGTAACTGCGGGTAAACGCATCGAATACGGATTCGCTTAGCATGGGCCCTCCATCAAGGTTCTGCCACAGGCTTCAGGTGCTCCTATAACCATCGAGATGGCCACGGTGTTCCTGAGAATCAATAGTTTCGTAGCTATATTCCACGCTCACCGGCCGTTTCTGGCAATGCACAAAGATGTGCATGCACCGGATCTTTTTTGAACTCTACGAAACTGTTTATTATTGTAGTTGAGAACGGGCCTGTCGCGGTATCAGCACATTTCGCGACGTGACATGAATGTCGAAAAGGTGTGCAATGTCGCCCGTGATTCGAGCTTTCGAAAAAATGCCGGCGGGCAGCCCCGGTCGGCCGAGCGCGCGCTCTCACGGCCCGCGCGCCCTGGAACCGGCATATCCTCCCCGTCCTGAATCACGCCTGCGGCCTCTCAGCCGTTGAACGCCTTCTCCAGCGCGGCGATGTCGATCTTGACCATGCCGAGCATCACCTCGGTCACGCGCTTGCCCCGCTCACGGTCGCTGTCGGCAACCATTTCGGCAAGCGCCCGCGGCACGATCTGCCAGGAAAGGCCCCAGCGGTCCTTGAGCCAGCCACAGGCTTCCGGCGTGCCGCCATTGGCGAGAAAGGCATCCCAGATCCGATCGATCTCGGCCTGGCTGTCGAGCAGAACGGCAATCGAGAAGGAATGGTTGAAGCTGTCGAACGGGCCGGCTTTCATTGCCAGGAACTCCTGATCGCCGAGCGTGAATTCGATCAGCTCGACGCTGCCCGGAGGCCCGCTCGGGGTTTCCGCCGGCAATATGGTGGTACGCCCGATCCGCGAGTCCGGAATGATCGATACGTAGAATTCGACGGCTTCGCGCGCTTCCTCGGCGAACCAGAGATTGGAAACGACCTTCGACATGACAGCCTCCTTGTTGACGAGCTTTGATCCGGACCATGGGTCCGATGCTCCAAGGACGCGCCACCGGCGCGAATTCCGACAGGCCGCGGCTGGTATTTTTCGTCGTGGCGCGTCCGGTGCCCCCGCCGCGCGCAAGCAAACCGTTTGGGATAGCGGATGGCTCGGGAATGAAAGCAGAACATCTTTTCTGGTCTTTCCCTCCCGAATCACTACATTACGCGCCATGAGCAACAGTTTCGACGATATCCCCTTCTTCGACGAAGAGCCGGGCGAGGCGCCGCGCAAGCCGCAGCCTCCCCAGGCGCCGTCGGGAAAGGCGCCTGCGACGGGAAGCATTGCAGCAGGAGGCATCGCCGCCCGCGCCATGGCTGCCCGCGACGGCGGCAAGCGGCCGGATTATCTCGCCGGGCTGAACCCGGAGCAGACCGAAGCCGTCGAAACGCTGGAGGGCCCGGTCCTCGTGCTTGCCGGCGCCGGCACCGGCAAAACGCGCGTGCTGACGACCCGCATCGCCCATATCCTCAACACCGGCCGCGCCTTCCCCTCGCAGATCCTCGCCGTCACCTTCACCAACAAGGCGGCCCGCGAGATGAAGGAGCGCATCGCGCTGCTCGTCGGCGGCGCCGTCGAAGGCATGCCCTGGCTCGGCACCTTCCACTCGATCGGCGTCAAGCTTCTGCGCCGCCATGGCGAGCTCGTCGGCCTCAGCTCCGGCTTCACCATTCTCGACACCGACGACGTCGTGCGCCTGATCAAGCAGCTGATCCAGGCCGAAGGCCTCGACGACAAGCGCTGGCCGGCCAAGCAATTCGCCGGCATGATCGACACCTGGAAGAACAAGGGCCTCGGCCCCGCCGATATCCCCGAGGGCGATGCCCGCGCCTTTGCCAATGGCCGTGGGCGCGATCTCTATTTCGCCTATCAGGCGCGACTGACGACGCTGAACGCCTGCGATTTCGGCGACCTGCTGATGCATCCGATCGCGATCTTCCGCAAGAACCCGGATCTTCTGAAGGAATATCACGGCCGCTTCCGCTATATCCTCGTCGACGAGTACCAGGACACCAACACCGCCCAATATATGTGGCTGCGGCTTCTGGCCCAGCGCGCCAAGGGCGAGCCGCAGAATGTCTGCTGCGTCGGCGACGACGACCAGTCGATCTATGGCTGGCGCGGCGCGGAGGTCGACAATATCCTGCGCTTCGAGAAGGATTTCCCCGGCGCCAAGGTGATCAAGCTGGAGCGCAACTACCGCTCGACCGAACATATCCTCGGCGCCGCCGCCCATCTGATCGCCCACAATGAAGGCCGCCTGGGCAAGACGCTGTTCACCGACCGCGCCGATCCCGACGACGTCAAGGTGCAGGTCCATGCCTCCTGGGATTCGGAGGAGGAAGCCCGCGCCATCGGCGAGGAGATCGAGCAGCTCCAGCGTAACAAGCATCTGCTGAACGACATGGCGATCCTCGTGCGCGCCTCCTTCCAGATGCGCGAATTCGAAGACCGCTTCGTCACGCTGGGCCTCAACTACCGCGTCATCGGCGGCCCGCGCTTCTATGAGCGCCTCGAAATCCGCGATGCCATGGCCTATTTCCGCCTTGTCTCCCAGCCGGCCGACGATCTCGCCTTCGAGCGCATCATCAACACGCCGAAGCGCGGCCTCGGCGATACCACGGTGCGGGCACTCCACGACTACGCGCGCGCCCGCGACATCCCGATGCTGGCGGCAGCCGCCGACATCATCGAGACGGACGAGTTGAAGCCGAAGGCGCGCAAAGCCCTCTTCGACGTGATTCAATCTTTCCGCCGATGGCAGGAACTGCTTGAAAACACACCGCATACCGAACTTGCCGAGCAGATCCTCGAAGAGTCCGGCTATACCGACATGTGGAAGAACGACAAGAGCGCCGAGGCGCCCGGCCGCCTCGAAAACCTGAAGGAACTCATCCGCTCGATGGAAAGCTTCGAGTCGATGCGCGGCTTCCTCGAACATGTCTCGCTCGTCATGGACGCCGAGACCAACGAAAACCTCGACGCCGTCTCGATCATGACGCTGCATTCGGCCAAGGGCCTGGAATTCGACACCGTCTTCCTGCCCGGCTGGGAGGAAGGCCTGTTCCCGCACCAGCGCTCGCTCGATGAAAGCGGCCGCGCCGGCTTGGAGGAGGAACGCCGCCTCGCCTATGTCGGCATCACCCGCGCCAAGCGCCGCTGCCACATCTGGTTCGTTTCCAACCGCCGCATCCACGGCCTCTGGCAATCGACCCTGCCCTCGCGCTTCCTCGACGAATTGCCGGAAACCCATGTCGAGGTCGCCGAGATGGAGCAGAGCTACGGCGGTTACGGCCGCGGCGGCTACGGCCAGTCGCGCTTCGACAAGGCCGAACCCTTCGCCAACTCCTATTCCACCCCCGGCTGGAAACGCGCCCAGGCCAACAAGACCGAAGCCACCCGCGACAACTGGGGCACCCGCTCCGGCCACGCCGTCGAACGCATCGGTTATGGCGAAAGCGGCCCCAAGGGACGCACGATCGACGGCGAGCTGGTGGCGAAATCGACCTCGTCGGAACCGTCGAAGTTCACCCTCGGCGACCGCGTATTCCACATGAAATTCGGCAACGGCTACATCACCGGCATCGAAGGCAACAAGCTGACGATCGAATTCGACCGGGCCGGACAGAAGCGGGTGCTGGACGGCTTCGTCGAACGCGTGTGATCTTCCGGCGAAGCGCGGGAACCTTCACCCGAACATCCGCATGCTGCTGAGCCCGAGAATATCGTTCAGCAGGGCGATCCCCATTCCGAAGGCGACGATCGACAGCCCGATCAGGAACAGCCGCCGCGCCCGGTCATATCTGACGGCGAGCAGCGAGTCGCGCGCGAGCAGATCGGCAAACACCTTCACCTGAATGGCGATGCCGACCGTCAGAAACGCCATCGGCAGCAGATCGACACGGCTCCAGTCATTCGGATTGGATACCCAGAGACTGATGAAATTGAGCGAGAAGCCGAGAATGATCCCGGTCGCCGTCAACGACCCGTTGCGGAACGTCGCATCGATCTTTTCGTCTGGCTGAGTCTCGGACATGGCTTCGGTTCCGGCTGACGCTCAGGCAAGAAAGGCAGAAATCGCGGGCGGGAGCAAGATCGGCCTGGCATCGCATTTCCGAGAAGGCGGAAGAAATGGCGCATGGTGGCCGGCGCAAGACCTCTTACGCCATTCGACGCGACAGCCCCAGCTCCCGCACTGATTGTATTAGATCCTTCTGTTTCAGCGACTTACTACCGGTAGTGACCGAATTAACACTTGCATGTCGGCCCCCGGAAATTCACTAGTTGATGCATTCAGTGCATTTGGCATTTGCATTGCGATAAAGCGAAGGGATTGGCCTTGATGAAAGCGCTGCTGCTCGTCGATATCCAGAACGGCTTCTGTCCGGGCGGCAATCTGCCGGTGCCCGATGGCGACAAGGTGGTTCCCGTCGCAAACAGGCTGATCGACAGCGGCAAATACGATCTGATCGTTGCCTCGCAGGACTGGCATCCGCCGGGCCACGGCAGCTTCGCCTCCGCCCATCCGGGTGCTTCCCCCTTCGAGATGGGCGAACTCTCCGGCAAGCCGCAGATGATGTGGCCTGATCACTGCGTCCAGGGCACGCTCGATGCCGAATTGCATCCCCAGTTAAAATCCGAAGAGATCGACCTGATCCAGCAGAAGGGCGAAGATCCGAGGATCGACAGCTATTCGGCCTTCCGCGACAATGACCGGGATGCCTCCACCGGCCTTTCCGATTTCCTCGAGGACCAGGGCGTCACCGATCTCGACGTCTGCGGCCTCGCGACCGATTACTGCGTCAAGTTCTCCGCGCTGGACGCGCTGGAAATGATGCCCAATGTGCGCGTCCGCTTCATCGAGGATGGCAGCCGCGGCATCACGCCCGAAGGTGTCGCCGCCGCGATCGAGGAGATGCGCGCCCATGGCATCGCCATTATCGACAGCGCCACGGTTTTGACCGGCTGACTCCAACACTTTCAATCCTCGATACTGCTCGAGATAAAGGATCTGCCACCGTGCGCGAACGGCCGGGAACCCGCGCCGCGCCCGTCAAGCAGGAATTTATTCATCCGCATCGCCTATGAATATGACACCTGGGCAAAGAGTGCGAGGCAATGGACGAGGGGCGCGGCTTGTCGGAGATATCGAATGTTAAGGCTCGCTGGCACGGCCTGCTGATCTCCGTGCTCCGGCCCTCGCCCGATTTCGCTGCCCGGCATTATGACGAGCACAGGTTCAATTGCCTCGTCATGACACTGGTCACAGCCTTGGCCGGCACCTCGCTCTGGACATGGGACTTTACCCACGATCCCACCGGCGCGGCCAATACGGCTTGGTTACGCCTCGCCACGCTGCCTGTCGCATTGCCTTACATGGCGGCGCTTTGGTTGCGGGTCGACCGGCGTCTTGCCCTTGCCGCCGCATTGTTCATGTTCCTCGGCTGGGAGGCGTGTTTTTTCGTCATCATGGGACGCATCGAAGGCGGGTTTGTCTATGGCCTTGCCGGCTTCATGTATTTCGTCTTCATGCCGCTCCTGGCGACCCGATGCTTCACATTCGCCGGCAATGCAGCACTGGTCGTTGCCATTGTCGCCTTTCCGGAAGTGGTTGCCATGACGGGCGCCGTTCCGCTGTTTGCTGCGGACAAATATGCAGCCTTACTGGTGCCGGCGGGAAACATGAGCATTATCGCGGCCTTTATCATGGCATGGCTTTATGGCGCCAATGACGCTTTCCGGCAAAAGCTCGAGCTTGAGGCTGCGAGCGACGCGCTGACAGGGCTTTCCAACCGGCGGCGGTTCCGCCAGAAGCTTGAAGACGTCGCGCGGCGGCAGGGCATGGTCGGCCTTTTGACGCTCGATCTCGATCATTTCAAGCAGGTCAACGACACGATCGGTCACTTCGGCGGTGACGAATTGCTCATTCAGGTCGCCCGCCGCCTGCAGGCCTGCGTCCGCGCCGAAGACGAGGTCGCCCGCCTGGGTGGCGACGAGTTCGCGGTCATCCTCGGCGGTGAAATCAATGAACGCGAAGCGCGTCTCGTCGCCGAGAGGATGCTGGAGGCACTCGAGCGGCCGTTCTCGATCAGCGGCGAGAGCTTGACGATTTCAGCCAGCATCGGGGTGTCGATCCGCCCGACCCATGACGGTACCGTGACGCAAATCTACGAAATTGCCGATGCCGCCATGTATGCGGTCAAGGCCAAGGGCCGGCGGGGATACGGCTTTGAAGCGGTCAAGACGGCGGTTTGAGAGCAAGGACTGAGAGGCGCCGCGTCCCCCTACGGGCTCGCGGTTTTGCTCTTCTCGTCGCGCTCCAGAAGATAGATGTCCTCCGCCAGATCCTCCATCTTCTTCAGGAGGGCCGCATGGGCGTCGCGCAGGCCCTGATTGTAATAATGGGCGCCGATTTCTTCCGCGAAAAAGTCGAGCAGGAATTCGGCCGGCAGGGCGCCGATGGGATCGAGTTCCCGATCGAAATAAGCGCGGATGCGCGAAACGATCTCAGCCTTTTCTTCCCTGGAAAATTCGATCTTCTGCATGCTTGCCTCTCCGCCGAATGCGCTCAGGACGTTGATGCTTCAGCGAAATCGATTGGTCAATCAACGAAATTCAATTGCCGCGGCAAGCCGTAGATCATAAGGGAAAGCTGAATTTCCAACAGGACACCCACATGAATCGCGCCGACTTTGTTGAAGGTTTGCGGGGCGGCTCGGCCGTTGCGCTGGCATCGGCGCCCTTTGGCGCGCTCTTCGGGGCGCTGGCGGTCGAAAACGGCATGTCGCTTTCCGAAGCCGCCTTCATGAGCGCCACGGTCTATGCCGGCGCCAGCCAGATGGTCGGCATCGAACTCTTCGGCCACGATGTCCACGCCTGGCTGATCGTGCTGTCGATCCTCGCCGTCAATTTCCGCCACGTGCTCTATTCGGCGGCCTTGGCGCGCTACATCGGCCATTTCACCCCGGTGCAGAAATTCTTCACCTTCTTCCTGCTGGTCGATCCGCAATTTGCCGAAGCGGTGAAACGCTGCGAGTCCGGCCGCCGGCTTACCTTCGCCTGGTATTTCGGCTTCGGCATCATCATCTACATTCCCTGGGTGCTGATCAGCGTCGCCGGCGGCATGCTCGGCGGCTTCATCGGCGATCCCAAGGTGATCGGCCTCGATATCCTGCTGCCGGCCTATTTCCTCGGCATCGTCCTCGGCTTCCGCAAGCGCGACAATTTCCTGCCCGTGGCGCTCGTCAGCGCGGTGGCCTCCGTGCTCGCCTATCGCTATGTCGGCTCGCCTTGGCATGTCAGCCTGGGTGCGGCCGCCGGCATCGTGCTCGCCGCCCTGCTCCCATTGCCGCGGCAGGCGCCCGATCTCGAAGCCGACGCCCTTCAATCCGAAGTGCACGAGGTCTAAGCCATGGAATTCGATCTTCACATGGCGCTCGTCATCCTTGCCGCCGCAGCCGCCACCTTCGCCACCCGCATCGGCGGCTATATCCTGATCACCCGGATGAAGAGCATTCCCCCGCGCATGGAGGCGGCGCTGAATGCCGTGCCGGCGGCCGTGCTGACGACGCTGGTCGCCCCCGCCTTCTTCATCGGCGGCTGGGAATCGAAACTGGCGCTGATCGCCGCCCTCATCGTCGGTCTGCGCTTTTCCCATACATGGATGCTGGTCGCCGCCTGGATCATCGTGATGACCTGGCGCCACGCCGGCTGGTTCTGAGCACCGGCTGAAGGCCGGCGCCCAAACGCCCTTCTCTAATATTCGAGCGGCAGCGTCGCGTTTTCGAGCCATGCCCTGACGTCGTGATCATGGATCAGCGGCATCAGCGCCTCGCGCGTGCGGCGGTGATAGTCGTTGAACCAGTGCAGCTGGTCATGGGTCAGAAGCTCGGGGATGACGAGGCTGCGGTCGATCGGGCAGAAGGTCAGCGTCTCGAAGCCGAGCATGGCCATGTCGCCGCCGTCGATCTCCTCGGCCCCGCGCACATAGATCAGGTTCTCGATGCGGATGCCGAAGCTGCCCGGCCGGTAATAGCCCGGCTCGTTCGACAGGATCATGCCGGGCAGCAGTTCCTGCGTCGAAAGCCTGGAGATGCGCTGCGGCCCCTCATGCACCGAGAGATAGGAGCCGACGCCGTGGCCGGTGCCATGAGCGAAATCGGCCCCTGCCCGCCACAGCGCGATGCGCGCCAGCGGATCGAGGTCGCAGCCGCGCGTGCCCTTCGGGAAGCGCGCCGTGCTGATATCGATCATGCCCTTCAGAACAAGCGTGAAGAAGCGGCGATGCTCCTGCGAAACCGCGCCGATGCCGACGGTGCGGGTGATGTCGGTCGTGCCGTTGATATATTGCGCGCCGGAATCGATCAGGAAGAGTTCGCCGGCCTCGATCATCCGGTTGGTTTCGGTCGTCACGCGGTAATGCATGATCGCCGCATGTTCGCCGGCACCCGAAATCGTATCGAAGGAAATATCCTTCAGCGGGTTCTGCATGCTCTGGCCGACGCGGGCGCGCGCCGCTTCGAGACGCTCGGCCGCAGCGATCTCGCTCACCGTGCCGGGTTTTTCCTGCGACAGCCAATAGAGGAACTCCACCATCGCCGCCCCGTCCTGCAGATGGGCGGCCGCCGAGCCGTTGATCTCGACGTCGTTCTTCACCGCGCGCGGCAGCTTGGCGGGATCGGCCCCCTCCACCGCTTCGCCACCCGCCTTGCGGATGATTTCGGCAAGCGCGTAAGAAGCGATATCGGGATCGATCAGCACTCGCCCGCCGTCCCTGGAAACGGCGGCAAGCCTCTCCTCCAGCGCCGAGGGCGGCAGCTGCGTCGCGATCTGCGCGAGATAGGCCTCCGGCTCGATGCCGGTCTTGCGCTTGTCGAGGAAGAGTTCGGCGCGCCCGTCGGCATGGATGATGGCGCGCGCCAGCGGATGCGGCGTGTGCGGCACGTCGGCGCCGCGGATGTTGAAGGCCCAGGCGACCGACGAGGGATCGGCAATCAGCACCGCCGCAAGATTCTTCTTCGAAAGGCCGGCGGCAATCGTCGCGATCTTGTCGCTCGCCAGCACGCCGGCCTGGGCGACATTCTGGATGGTCACAGTGCCGAGCGGCTCGGCCGGCCTGTCGCTCCACAGCCGGTCGAGCGGGTTGTGCGGCAGGAAGACCAGCGTGCCGCCGATCTCCGCAAGCGCCCTTTCCAGGCGGCGAACCTCAGCACCGGAATGCAGCCACGGATCGATGCCGAGCCGCACCCCCCTGGCGCCGTTTGCGGCAAGCCACACATGCGGCGGCGCATTGACGAGATCGCCGCCCGAAAAGACCGAACCGTCGACCTGCTCGGCAAGCTGCGTCACATAGCGCCCGTCGACGAAGACGACCGCCTGCGTGCGCAGGATCAGCGCGATGCCCGCCGAACCCGTGAAGCCCGTCAGCCACGCCAGGCGCTCCGAGCATGCGGGAACATATTCGCCGTTGAATTCGTCGGCGCGCGGCACGAGGAAGGCGTCGATGCCGAGCGAATCGAAACCGGCGCGCAGCGCCGATACCCGATCCCTGCCGAATTGCGGCGTGGAGGTGACGTCGAAGGACTGGAACATGCTGGAAACCCGAATGGTTGAGACGAATCCGGTTAAGGGGATGGCCGCCATGTTAGCGAAATTTCAATCGATGGGGAGAAAAAGCGACAAAACGAGTCGAGACCGTTGAGCCCGCTCAATATTTTGACAGAACTGTGACGGCAAAAGTTAATTTGGCACGCTTTATGCATTTGCCGCATGGCTCCCATGAGCGAAACCCTCTGCCTCGGCGTTTCAGAATAGCTATATAGCAGCCATCGAACGGTTCGGACGAACCAGCAAACAAAGGATTTTTTGAAATGACCGCCTCTCTCTCGCGCTTCGCATACAGCAGCCCGGTGCAGGCTGGCGAACGCCAGACCGTGCGTCACATCATCGGCGCCCGCCGCCCGCAGAACGACGACAGCCTCAAGCTGCTCGGCGCCGGCCAGCGCGCCACGCGGCACAAGGGCGCTCCTAGCTACGCGTTCTGAGTCTGAAGGCCTGTCCGTCTCCTCCTCCCTCCCCGGACCGGCCTATTGGAATGCAGTAGAGCCCGCTCGAGCACTCCTCCTCCTTCGAGCTCGCGGGCATTGACCGGATAGACCGGTCCAAGGCGGTGCCATCGGCGCCGCCTTTTTGTTTTTGTGTTGAAGGCACCTTCTGATTTTTTGGACGGTGCCAAAAGCAGCTCTGTTCTATGGGGCGCGCAAACCTCTCCTCCCTCATTCCTGTGCTCGTCACAGGAATCCAGTGCGCCCAAGTCTTTGGGCGCGGGAGACTCTCTCCAGCGCGTATGGAGTCATTCACCGCGCGGACGCGCGGTGGCTGGATTCCTGTGACAGGCACAGGAATGAGGGAGAGGAGGAGAGGCCCGCCCTAAGGACAGCACACGTTTCAAGGCGAGTTTGAGCCTCGTAATCAAGCCCGATCCAAATGGATCGTCACCCAACCATTCCGCCAGATCGTCCTGACGTGGCGAAGCCTTGCGCCGCTATAGGCGGCGATCACCTTCCAGCGCTGCGCGGCCAGAATCCCCGAAAGGATCACCGAACCACCCGGCGCAAGATGGGCCGCAAGCTGCGGCGCCATGCGGATCAGTGGCCGGGCGAGGATGTTGGCGATGATGAGATCGAAGGGACCGTGCTCGGAAAAGGCGGTCGAATGAAAGCCGGGCGCAGTCCTCACGACGATGCCCGACGCAATGCCGTTGCGGCGCACATTCTCGGCCGCGACCTTCGTCGCCACCGGATCGATGTCTGTAGCCAGCACCGGAATGTTCCTGAGTTTGCGCACCGCGATCGCCAGCACGCCGCTGCCGGTGCCGAGATCGAGCGCGTTGCGGACCCGGCGCGAGCGCACCACGGCGTCGATCACTTCAAGGCAGCCGGCCGTCGTGCCGTGATGGCCGGTGCCGAAGGCCTGGCCGGCGTCGATCTCGATGGCGATGTCGCCGGAGCGGACCTTGTCGCGGTCATGCGATCCATGCACGAGGAAGCGCCCTGCCCTGACGGGCTTCAGCCCTTCCAGCGATTTCACCACCCAGTCGACATCGGGAATGACTTCGCGCTGAAGGCGGGCATCGGGAAAGGCGATCTCCAGCGCCGCCTCGACGCGGGAGCGCACTTCCGCCTCGTCCTCGGCCATCATATAGACCGAGGCCTCCCAGATATCCTTCTTCTCATCGACCTCGGTGGTGCCGATAGCAAAGTCTTCTTCGCCGAAGACCTCGCTCAGGAGATCGAGGATCCGTTCGGCCTCGCTTTCGGTGGTGGACACGTAAAGGCGGATTTCACTCACGATAGGCGGTCTTTCCCGTTTCCATTGCCCGCCGCCGGCCGGGCCAGCGCCCGATCACCCTTTGCTGGCGAGATTCTCCAGCTTCTTTATCGCCGTGTCGGGGTTTTCGCCATAGGCGATCGTTCCGGAAAAACGCCCGGCCGAATCGAGCAGGAAGACGGAGGCGGTGTGATCCATCGTGTAGTCGCCGTTCGGGTCCTTCTCGTCGACCGGCACCTTCTTGGCGTAGACACGATAGCCTTTGATGACCTCGGCGATCTTGTCCGGCGGGCCTGAAATGCCGGTGATGCGCTTGGAAACGTTGGAGACGTACTCGTTCATGATCTCGGGCGTGTCGCGCTCGGGATCGACGGTGACGAAATAGGCCTGCAGCTTGGTGCCGTCCGGATCGACCTTCTGCATCCAGCCGTCCAGCTCGAAGAGGGTCGTAGGGCAGACTTCGGGGCAATGGGTGAAGCCGAAGAACAGCGCCGTCGGCTTGCCGCGCAGCGCCTGCTCGGTGATCGGCTGACCGCTCTGGGAGACCAGGGTGAATGGCACGCCGAAGGCTGCCTCCGACACGGCGTCCCGCGATTTCATGGGATAAAGCGTCAAAAAGCCGAGAGCCCCGGCGAGGACCACCACGGCGACCCAGATGACGATGCGGAATGTCTTCATTGGCATGAACCTCGATCCGGGCGGATATGCGCCGCCCACCCCTTGCGCGTTTCGCGTGATTATAGTCTCGGCCGGATGCACGCAATTCAAGAATATGTTTTCTGACCCGTGATTTATTGTCTCACCGGATCAGGCCGAAAATCGCCGCGCCGCTTTTGACATGAATCAAAAAACCTCGTGTTTTGAATGTTTTATCTCAAGCCGAACAGGTAATGGCGAGACACATATCGTTAGGAAAGACTTAAGCCGTCATATCTATATTTAACAGTGCGTGCGGCCCTATCGTGCCGTTCTGACATGATGTCTGCCGAGTGGCGAAAACCCCGGACGTCCGCATGAGGGTAGGAAAGCACAAACCCGAGCGGTTTGTGGAGGGGTCTTTTTATGACGAATTCAGCAGTGCGCAAGAGCCTGTCGGTCAGCCAGCGGCTCTGGACGCTCGGCGCAGCCGCCTTCCTCGGCTTCGGAACGATGCTCGGC
Source organism: Rhizobium sp. BR 249 (assembly GCF_047445895.1). Taxonomy (NCBI): domain Bacteria; kingdom Pseudomonadati; phylum Pseudomonadota; class Alphaproteobacteria; order Hyphomicrobiales; family Rhizobiaceae; genus Rhizobium; species Rhizobium sp. BR 249. The sequence goes on from NZ_JARWKX010000008.1 coordinate 62,134, forward strand.
GTCGGCTGGTATGAAAACGCGCGCGTCGACGCCGGCCTGCGTCGCGCCAGCGAGATCCAGGCGAGCGTCGACCGCATCGACGACATGCGGCTTGCGAACCTCACCCTGGTGCTGGCCGCGATGGATACGATCGTCGACAAGGACGACAAGGCGGTACAGCCGGAGCGCATCAAGCTGATGGCCGATTCGCTCGCCACGCTTTCCAACGGCTCGAAAGACATACATCTGCTTGCCGGCGAGATGAATAACGCCGAGCTGCTGAAGAGTTACGATAGCGACGTCGCCGCAATGGGCAAGGCGATCCAGGTCGATCTCGTCGCGCTGGTTCAGCAGGGCGCGTCCGACCCCGAATTCGACAAGATCGACGATACGATTGACGGCGCCGGCGAAGAGCTGACCAATACGCTCGACAAGCTTGCGGCAAACGGCGCGGCCTTCGCCAATCAGCACGTCCAGGCCGCCAATGCCATAGCGCAAGGCGCCCTCTACCTGCAGATCGGGCTCGGTATCCTCGCCATCCTCACCATGGCCGTCCTGCAATATGTCCATGGCGGCTCGATCCGCCGCGGCATCGCAGCCGTCAGCGAAAGCATGCAGCGCATCATGAGCGGCGATCTTGCCAGCAACGTTGCGGAAAAGACCCGCGGCGACGAGATCGGCGAAATGGCCCGCGCCGCCGATGCCTTCCGCCTTGCCGCAATCGAGAAGCGTGACCTCGAGGCGCAGAACCAGAGCGACAGGCAGCGCAGCGACGCGGAGCACCATGCCCGCGAAGCCGCCAAGCTCGCCGACGCCGAAGCGCTCAACGCCGCCGTCACCGCCCTCGGCGCCGGCCTCACCCGTCTGTCGGGCGGCGACGTGACCGTGACGATAGAGCAGCCTTTCCGCGAAGAGCTCGACCGCCTGCGCCTGGACTTCAACCAGACGACCGCGACGCTGCGCAAGGCGATGAGTGACATTGCTGTCAATAGCAGTTCGATCGAAGCCAACAGCCGCCAGATGCGCGCCGCCGCCGACGATCTCGCCAAGCGCACGGAACAGCAGGCCGCCTCCCTGGAGGAGACCTCCGCCGCCCTCGACCAGATCACCGCCACCGTCCGCAACGCCACCAGCCGCGCCGAGGAAGTCGGCCACATGGTCTCGCACACCCGGCAGAATACCGCCAAGTCCGACATCGTCGTCGGCGATGCGATGGCAGCGATGCAGCGAATCGAAGGCGCTTCCCGCGAGATCGGCAAGATCATCAACGTCATCGACGAGATCGCCTTCCAGACGAACCTGCTCGCGCTCAACGCCGGCGTCGAGGCCGCGCGTGCCGGCGAAGCCGGCAAGGGTTTTGCCGTCGTCGCCCAGGAAGTGCGTGAACTTGCCGGCCGCGCCGCGGGCGCTGCCAAGGATATCAAGGCTTTGATCGGAAAATCCGGCGATGAGGTGAAGACCGGCGGCGAGCTGGTGACGGCCGCCGGTGAAGCCCTTCGCCAGATCGGCGAAGATGTTCTGCGCATCGACGAACACGTTAAATCAATTGTAACCTCTGCGCGCGAACAATCGGTTGGATTGAACGAAATCAATACTTCGATCAGCCAGATGGATCAGGTCACGCAGAAGAACGCGGCCATGGTGGAAGAGACGAATGCCGCAAGCCATACGCTCGCCATCGACGCGGAAAATCTGACGCAGCTGGTCAAGCAGTTCAAAATCGGCGAGGGCATGAGCGCCCGGCAAACGCCGCGAGAGGCAACCGCCGCCTCGCATTCGAGACCTTCTCCCGCACGCAGCCTGATCGGCAAAGTCGCGGGCGCATTCAACGGCGGTTCTGCCGCCAAAGCCATCGCCGCTCCCGTCGGGGACAACTGGGAAGAATTCTGATCATGAACAACAACAATGCCATCAAGCAGTCGGGCTCTTATCTCGAAATCGTTTCGTTCCACCTGGGCGATCAGGAATTCTGCATCGACATCATGGCCATCCGCGAAATCCGCGGCTGGGCGCCGGTGACGCCGATGCCGCACACCCCGCCCTACGTTCTCGGCCTCATCAACCTGCGTGGCGCGGTCATCCCCGTCATCGACATGGCCTGCCGTCTCGGCATGAAGATGACCGAGCCTTCCGAGCGCTCGGCGATCATCGTCACCGACATCGCCGGCAAGCTGGTCGGTCTGCTGGTCGAGCAGGTTTCCGACATGATGACCATCAAGAGCGAAGACCTGCAGCCGCCGCCGGAAATCATCCCGGAAGCCCAGCGCGCCTTCTGCCGCGGCATCGTCGCGCTGGAGAAGACCATGGTCTGCTTCCTCAACCTCGACACGGTCATCGCCGACGAGCTGTCGCAGGCTGCTTGATATTCTCTACACTGATGTTGGAAGGCCCGGCTCGTCCGGGCCTTTTTTGTTTGATGTCGAGAGCATGGTTTCCGACTTTACGCAAAAACCCCTCCCCAAACCCGTCCGGGGTCGAGCCACGGGTCTCGACCCCGGACGGGTTTGGGGCGGGGTCTTTTATGATGAGAACCCCACCCTTACGGCTTCCCATTCTTCCAAGTCACATTCTGCCCATAGAGCGGAATGGTCGAAATCGACATCTTCGCCGAGCCATCCGTCAGTTCCCTGGAATGGGCAAGATAGATCAGCGTGTCGTTGGTCTTGTCGTAGATGCGGTTGACGACCAGCGTCTTCCAGATCAGCGACATGCCCTGGCGGAATACTTCGCTGCCATCCTTGGAGAGGTCGATATTGCCGATCTCGATCGGCCCCGTCTGCCGGCAGGCGATGGAATTGTTGGAGGGATCTTCGAACCAGTTGCCGTTCTTGAACCGGTCGATCAGGCTGCGGTCGAAATAGGTGACGTGGCAGGTGACGCCCTTGACTTCGGGATCTGAGACCGCCTCGACGATGATGTCGTTGCCGATCCAGTCGACCCCGACCTTGCCAACGACTTCGGCCGAGGCGGTACCTGCGGAGATGGCGGCGAAAGAAAAGGCGACGAGAAAAAACGTGCTGAGCTTGGACATGGCGGCTCCCTGGATGATCCGCATTCTAGATAAGCATGCACCCATGCTTTGCAAGAAATCGCGAGGGCGTCGCGGCGCTCAAGCCTTCCGGCAGGTGCAGGGCGCATAACCCCGCGCCGTCAGCCGCCCCGGCGTCATGCCGATCAGCGCCGGAATCGCCTCCACGGCTTTCGCCTTGACCGCCTTCGCCATCTCGATGGCCGCAGCCGCGCAGACCGCTGCATCTTCGGCGGCGTTGTGGTGCATGAAGCGCAGGCCGAGATGCTCGGCGATCAGGTTCAGCCGGTGCGAGAGGAAATGCGGCCATATCCGCTGCGCCATTTTCAGGCTGCAGAGATAGGTGAGCTCGGGATAGGATTGCCGGTAGAGATCGAGGCTCGACCGCCAGACGCTGAAATCGAAGGCGGCATTATGCGCGATCATCGTCGCGCCCCTGAAATCGTCGTGGAACTCGTCCATCACTTCGGGAAATTCAGGCGCATCCTCGACATGCTCCGGCCGGATGCCGTGGATCGCGATATTCATCCCGGAAAAGCGCATCTGCTTCGGTCGGATCAAGCGTTCCTCGACCCGCGTCACCTGCCCGTCCTCGATCCAGGCAAGCCCAACCGAACAGGCGCTGCCGCGCTGCTCGTTGGCTGTCTCGAAATCGATGGCGATGGTCTTCAACGGCAAAATCCGAATCGTCTGCCCTACCGGAATAATCTGAGCCGCAGGCGAAGGCAAATTCCGACCTGTTGACATCTGCACGCAAATGGGGAAACTTCCACGCATGATCAACTCTGTGACATCGACCATGCATCATATCGCCACGACCCTTCCAGGGCACGCGGGAGCGATGGTGCGTCACTAGCCGTTCGATCATCCCGAGAACCCTGCCGAGGCGAGCAGGGTTTTCGAAAAAGCCGGCTCTCCTCCCCTGAAACCCAAGGAGGCCACCCCATGTCTGAAAACGAAGAGAATGAACCCCGCGACCGAGCGCGCCTGCCGAATGGCGTCGTCGTGCGCGCCGTGCGTCTTTCCGACGCCGAGGAGATCACCGATCTCATCAACCTGCCGGGCTATCGCGCCGGCACCCTGCGGCCGCCGTACCAGCGGGTCGAGGAAGTCCGCAAGAACATGGAAAATCCCTCGCCGGGCGCGCTCAACCTCGTCGTCACCCTGGATGGCAAGATCGTCGGCAATTGCGGCCTCAACCGCCTCGGCGGCCGCCGGCAGCACGTCGCCAGCATCGGCATGGGCGTGCATGACGATTTCACCGGCCGCGGTTTCGGCCGTATCTTGCTTGGCGCCATGGTCGACGCCGCCGACGACTGGCTCGACGTCAAGCGGCTGGAACTGACCGTCTACACCGACAATGAGGCCGCGATCGCCCTCTACGAAAAATTCGGTTTCGAGAAGGAAGGGCTTCTGCGCGCATTCGGCTATCGGGCCGGAGAGTATGTCGACGCCTATACGATGGCGCGGCTGAGGGCTTAAGCGACGGCCAGGCGATAAGGCTTGACGAGGCATTCGGCGGGAACGCCCCATGCCTCGTTGAGCTTGAAAATCATATCGACCGTCAAAGCACGCTTGCGGTGCAGGATTTCCGAGGCGCGGGAGCGCGAACCCAGGACCTCGCCGAGGTCAGTTTGACTGCGGCCGGTCATCTCCATGAAGGCATGCAGGAAATCGACCGGCTCCAGTTCGATTGTGGGGAAATGCCGGTTTTCATAGGCTTCGATAAGATCGGAGAGCACGTCGAACCTGTCCGCATCAGCCGAGCCTTGCAGCGGCGGATTGTCGAAATACGGAGCGACTTCTCCAAGCGCCCATTCCAAATCGCCAGCGCTTTTGATCGGCCTTATGTCCATTACACCGTCTCCGGATCAATCACCCGCCAATCAACGCCAGCCACTCGTCCTCGTCCATCGTCTGGACGCCGAGTTCGCGGGCCTTGTCGAGCTTGGAGCCGGCACCAGGGCCGGCGACGACGATGTCTGTTTTCTTCGACACCGATCCCGCCACCTTGGCACCGAGGCTTTCGGCCCTCGCCTTCGCCTCGTCGCGCGTGAATTTTTCGAGTGAGCCGGTGAAGACCACGGTCTTGCCGGCGACGGGGCTGCCTGATGTAACCGGCTGTTCGGCCTCCGCGGGCGTCACCTCGTCGAGCAGGCGGCCGATCACCTCGATATTGCGCGGCTCCTTGTAGAACTCGACCATGGCACGCGCCACGACCTCGCCGATGCCCTCGATGGCGTTGAGATCGTTCCAGGCGTCACCGGAAAGCGGTGCGGCCTCCTCCATCGCGGCCGCAAAGGCCCCATAGGTGCCGTAGGAGCGCGCCAAGAGCTTCGCCGTGGTCTCGCCGACATGGCGGATGCCGAGCGCATAGATGAAGCGGTGGAGCGCGATGCTGCGCCGCTCGTTGATCGCCGCATAGAGCTTGCCGACGCTGACCTTGCCGAAGCCGTCGATATTCTCCAGCTTGGTGAGCGATGGCTGCTGGCGCTTCTCCAGCGTGAAAATCTCCGGCGCCGTGCGGATCTGCAGCGACGGGTCCTCGTTTTCGAAGAAGAAGTCGATCTGCTTCGAGCCGAGCCCCTCGATATCGAAGGCGTTGCGCGAAACAAAGTGCTTCAGGTGCTCCGTCGCCTGCGCACGGCAGATGAAGCCGCCGGTGCAGCGGCGCACCGAATCCATCTTGCCGGTCTTCTCGTTGACCTCGCGCACGGCATGCGAACCGCAGACCGGGCATGTCTTCGGAAATTCATAGGGCTTCGCCTCGGCGAGGCGCTTTTCCATCACCACGTCGAGGATCTGCGGAATGACGTCGCCGGCGCGCTGGACGATGACGGTATCGCCCTCGCGGATATCATGCTCCTCCGGCCGGATGCGTTCGCCGCTATTGCCGATGCCCCTGATGTAATCCTCATTGTGCAGCGTCGCATTGGTGACGACGACGCCGCCGACCGTGATCGGTTTCAGGCGCGCCACCGGCGTCAGCGCCCCGGTGCGGCCGACCTGGATCTCGATCTTCTCGACCTCGGTGAAGGCCTGTTCGGCCGGGAATTTATGCGCCGTCGCCCAGCGGGGGCTACGCGAGCGGAAGCCGAGGCGCTGCTGCAGTTCCAGACTGTCGACCTTGTAGACGACGCCGTCGATATCGTAATCGAGATCCGGGCGTTTCAGGCCGATCTCGTCGTAATGGGCCAGGATGTCGGCAACCGAGTTCAGTCGCTTCATCAGCGGATTGACCGGGAAGCCCCAGTCCTTGAAGGTCTGCACCATGGCAAATTGCGTATCGGCCGGCATCTCGGACATCTCGCCCCAGGCATAGGCGAAGAATTTCAGCTTGCGGCTCGCCGTCACCTTGGCGTCGAGCTGGCGCAGCGATCCGGCCGCCGTGTTGCGCGGATTGACATAGGTCTGCTTGCCCTCCGCCTCCATCTGCCGGTTCAGCGCCAGGAAATCGCTCTTGGCCATATAGACCTCGCCGCGGATCTCGACGACCGCGGGAACGCCCTTCGGCAGTTGGCCCGGAATTTCGGCGATGGTGCGGATATTGGCCGTGACGTTTTCCCCCGTCGTGCCGTCGCCGCGCGTGGCAGCCGTCGTCAGCCTGCCGTTCTCGTAGCGGATCGACATCGAAAGGCCGTCGATTTTCGGCTCTGCGGTAAAGGCGATCGATTGGTCCGGCAGCCGGCCGAGGAAGCGATAGACGCCGGCAACGAAATCCTGCACGTCCTCCTGCGAAAACGTGTTGTCGAGCGACAGCATCGGCCGCGCATGAACGACGGGCGAGAAGGTGACGGAAGGCGCCGCCCCCACCCGCCGCGACGGGCTGTCCTCACGGATCAGTTCCGGAAACCGCGCCTCCAGCGCATCGTTGCGGCGCTTCAGCCCATCGTAATCGGCATCCGAAATCTCCGGCCGGTCCTTGCCGTGATAGAGCGCATCGTGATGCGCGATCTCCCTCGCCAGCCGCTCGAGCTCGGCGGCAGCCTCTTCGATCGTCAACGTGTCGATGGCGGAACCTTCGGTGGACATGGAACATCACTCCAGAGAATCTGGCCAGAAACTGCATTGTTTTTAGAGCAAAATCGACGGATGAAAAGAGAGGCTGCGCGATCGACTTACGGGAGATCAGAGTGATTTCGCCACGGTCGCCAGCGAGAGGAAAAGCTGCAACGGTTTCGTTTCGAAAGCGATGAATCCGAAATGCCGATAGAAGGCGGCGGCCTGCTCGTCTTTCGCGTCCACGGCCAAAGCAAAAACGCCCAATTCCGAACGCAGGGCACGATTTGCGGCGTCCCATAGCAGTGCCGCGCCAAGTCGCCTGCCCTGAAAATCCTTGTCGATCGCCAGCCGTCCGATCCGTGCAACGGGAATGGCTGGATAAGGCGGAAGCCGACGGGCCTTGTCTTCCGGAATATCCTTCAGCGCCACGTCTCCGGCTGAAAGCGTATAATATCCGGCGATACGGGAGGAACCCTCCGGAGAGGCGACATAACAAAGGGCGGCGCGGCGTTCGATATCTTGCCCCGCCTGCTCTTTCAAATAGCGATCCAGAACGAATACGCCGCAAGCAAAGCTCTTTCGATCATGCCCGGAATTCAACGCTTCGATTGTGAACTGCACCGTCACTGCGCTTTCAGGATCAGCGCGTCATGGGCAGCCTTGGCGCGCTTGAGGGCCTCCGCAGGCTCCGGCGGATCGAGCAGCATGTCGACAAAACGCGCCTGATCCTCGATCGACAGACGGATAAGCTGGTTTTCCTCAATCGTCCGCCGCGCCGCGTCCTGTGCCGCAGAGACGACGAAATCGCTGAGGCTGCGGCCCTCCATCTCGGCCGCTCGCTTGACGATCGCCAACGCCTCGGGACTGATGCGAGCTTCCAATCGGGTCGTGCGGCTGTTTTGCTGCGGCATCAGTTTTCTCCTTGCTCAGGATTGTACGGCGAAACACCGGACAAATGCAAGAAGGCTGCGAGGGGGAGAACAAAGGAAAGGGCATGCCGTGTGGCACCCCCCTCTGGCCTGCCGGCCATCTCCCCCACAGGTGGGGAGATTGGCTGGGCGCACTGGCTTCCCCAAACAACGACCGCAGAGTTATTCGATACAGCAGAGAGGGACGGATGATCCAACCTCTTGCCGATCTCCACCCTTGTGGGGGAGATGCCCGGCAGGGCAGAGGGGGTAGCCCCACGGAATGTTTGTCACCGTTGCATGTATAGAATGCCGGATCTCAGCATCGGACGAGCTCGCCTACCTCTCCTCCTCATTCCTGTGCCCGTCACAGGAATCCAGCCACCGCGCGTCTGCGCGGTGAATAGCTCATGGGAGATCAAAAGTTTCCCGCGTCCAAGGACTTGGACGCACTGGATTCCTGTGACAAGCACAGGAATGAGGGAAATCGGGGTCGGCCGCAGCAATCACCCATTACCCGCCAGCAGCCGCTTCGCCGCTGCCCTCGCCTCCTCCGTCACCGAGGCGCCGGCGAGCATGCGGGCGATCTCCTCGGTCCGGTCCTTGTGCGCCATCGTCGCGACGCGCGTGGCGATCTTTTCGGAGCCTTCGGCCGCCGGCCCCTTGGAGATCAGCAGGTGCGTCGCCGCCCTTGCCGCCACCTGCGGCGCGTGCGTGACCGAGAGAACCTGCACCCGGTCGGACAGGCGCTTCAGCCGCTGGCCGATCGCATCGGCCACCGCGCCGCCGACGCCGGTGTCGATTTCGTCGAAGACGAGCGTCGGGGCCGAGCCGCGATCCGCGAGCGCCACTTTCAGCGCCAGCAGGAAACGCGAGAGTTCGCCGCCGGAGGCGACCTTCATGATCGAGCCCGGACGCGTGCCGGGATTGGTCTGGACGTGAAACTCGACGACGTCGATGCCTTCGGCGAGCGCCTCTCCGGCATCCGTGGTGATTTCCACCATGAACCGGGCGCGTTCGAGCTTCAGCGCCGGCAGTTCGGCCATGACGGCCGCAGCCAGCGCCGTACCAGCGTGATGGCGCTTCTCCGACAGCGAGCGTGCCGCCGCATCGTAATTTTCCCGCGCCTGCCCGACCTCGGCTTCGAGCCGGGAAAGCTTCTCCTCGCCCGCATCGAGATCGGCGAGATCGGCGATCATGCGCACGGCAAGCGCCGGCAGCTCGGTGACGGGAACGGAATATTTGCGCGAGGCGGCCCTGAGCGCAAAAAGCCGCTCCTCCACCCGCTCCAGCTCGCGCGGATCATATTCGGTCTTGCGCAGCGCCGCTTCGACTTCCATCTGCGCGTTGGAAAGCTGGTCAAGGGCTGCATCGAGCAGCGCCACGGTCTCTTCGAGCAGTCCCGGCGCCTCGTGGCTCTTGCGCTCCAGCCGGCGCACCAGCGAGGCGATGTGCGGCACCGGCGAGGCATTGCCGTTCAGGAATTCGGACGCTTCGGCGATATCGCCGGCGATCCGTTCGGCCTTCATCATCTTCTGCCGGCGGTCGGCGAGCTCGTCCTCCTCGCCGTCCTGCGGCGAGAGCTTTTCCAGCTCCTCGACGGAGGCGCGGAGATAATCGGCTTCGCGCGCCGCGCTTTCCACCTTCTCCCGGTGCTTCTTCAGCGTCCGCTCGCTGTCGCGCCACAGGCGGTAAAGCCGGGCGACCTCGGCAACCTCGTCGGTAAGGCCGGCGAAGGCATCGAGCAAGGTTCGGTGGGCGTTCGTATCGACAAGGGCGCGGTCGTCGTGCTGGCCGTGGATTTCGACCAGCATCTGGCCGGCCTGGCGCATCAGCTGCACGCTGACGGGCTGATCGTTGACATAGGCCTTGGTGCGTCCGTCCGCCGATTGCTGGCGGCGGAAGATCAGATCGCCCTCGTCGTCGATGCCGTTTTCACGCAGCAGCGCACGGGCGCCGTGGTCCATGCCGACGTCGAACACCGCCGTCACCTGGCCCTTGTCCTCGCCATGGCGCACCAAGCCGCCATCGCCGCGCCCACCGAGCGCCAGCGAGAGGCTGTCGAGCAGGATGGATTTGCCCGCCCCGGTCTCGCCCGTCAGCACGGAAAGACCGGTCTCGAAGGCAAGATCCAGCCGCTCGATCAGGACGATATCGCGGATCGAAAGCTGGATCAGCATTGGTTTTATGAACCGAGCAGGAGTTTCTTGCCTGCCGCAGCGATCCACGAGCCCTTATTCTCTCGCGGCTCGGCGCCGCCGGTCTGCAGCAGCTTGTAGGAATCGGCGTACCACTGGCTGTCGGGATAATTGTGGCCGAGAACGGCGGCCGCCGTCTGCGCCTCGTCGACGATGCCCATGGCGTAATAGGCCTCGACCAGACGCGCGAGCGCCTCTTCGATCTGGTTGGTGTTCGGATATTTCTCGACGACGATGCGGAAACGCGAGATCGCGGCCAGATATTCCTTCCGCTCCATATAGTAGCGGCCGATCTGCATTTCCTTGCCGGCCAGCTGGTCGCGCGCGAAGCGCATCTTGGCCTGCGCGTCATCGACATATTCGGAGTTCGGATAATTGTCGACGACGGCCTGCATCGCTTCGATCGTCTTGGCGGAGGCGCGCTGGTCCTGCGTCACGTCGACGATCTGCTTGGAATAGGTGAGACCGATGAGATACTGCACATAGGCAGCATCCTGGGATTTCGGATATTGCGCCATGTAGCGGTTGCCGGAGGCGAGCGCATCGTCGAGGCGGCCCTGGCGATATTTGACGAAGGTGCTCATGACGAGCGCCTTGCGCGCCCATTCGGAGAACGGGTTCTCGCGGTCGATCGCGTCGAACTTGCGCGCCGCTTCCGCCATGTTGCCGGCCTTCATGTTGGCGAGGCCCTGATTGTAGAGCACGTCTGGCGGATCGGTCTCGAGGCCGAGCTTGGTGATATCGATATCGGGGTCCGACTGGCAGCCCGAGATAGCGGCGCCTGCGCTGAGCACCAGAAGCGATGCGAACAAAGCACGCGCTGTCTTCATCATACCTTCAGATCCTGCATAAGCCATTCAAAAGAACCCCACTGCCGCCGCTCGCTCCACGGCAGCCACGCCTCGCTGGCGTTTCTAGCCACAAATGTGCATCAAGAGCAACGCAATGATAAGGCATTAACGCATTTTTGTGGCGGCAGCCGCCGGAATGACCGGCTTTTCATCTTCTTTCCAACCTGTTGCAGCTACGCATCGGCAAGAAAGCCCATCACGCCAGACCGGCATAAAAAAACCGCCTCCTGGGAGAGAGGCGGCCTGGTCTCAATCATATGCTGGAGGTCATGCCGACCAGGGAGCGAATTCCGAAGCGCTGACCGCGATCATCTCGCGGGCGGCGACGCGCTGACGCGGCGTCGACGTCTCCACAACCTCGTAGGCGGTGGGATCGCTGAGCAGCGCCTTCAGCGCATTGGCGTTCATCTTGTGGCCGCCGCGATAGGAACGATAGCAGCCGATGAACTGGACACCGGCAAGCGCCAGATCGCCGACGGCATCGAGCGTCTTGTGGCGGACGAATTCGTCCTTGGCGTAACGCAGCCCCTCGACGTTGATGACGGTGTTGTCGTCCGAGATGACGACCGAGTTTTCGAGCGAGGAGCCGAGCGCGTGGCCCGATGCCCAGAGACGCTCGACATCACGCATGAAGCCGAAGGTGCGGGCGCGGGAGAGTTCGGCCTTGAAGACGGAGGCCCTCATGTCGCCGGCCCATTTCTGACGGCCGATCAGCGGGCATTCGAAATCGATCTCGACCTCGAATCGCGTGCCGTCATAGGGACGGAATTCGCTCCAGGAGCCGCCATGCTCGATCCGCACCGGCTTGGTGATGCGGATATAGCGGCGCTTGACGCCGAGAGAGACGAGGCCGGCCTGCTCGATCGCTTCGACGAAGGGCAGCGAGCTGCCGTCCATGATCGGCATTTCGGCGCCATGCACTTCGATCATCACATTGTCGAGACCCAGCGCATAGATGGCGGCCATGACATGTTCGACCGTCGCGACAGAATGGGCGGGAGAGAAGCCGAGCACGGTGCAGAGGTCGGTATTGCCGACCTGCGAGGAGACGGCCTTGAGTTCGGTGACGTCACCATTGGCGTGCAGGCGCTGGAAAACGACGCCGGTATCCGATTCGGCCGGGTTCAGGGTGATCGAAACATCAGCGCCCGAATGGACACCGATGCCCGAGAGCGTCACGGGACGCGATACCGTCGTTTGAAAACCCAGCAAGCCAATTGCCATAAAAATTCTGCCTTTATTTTTCCGCTCCAGCGGTTGGTGCCACGGCGCGGTTATCATTCATTCTGCAGAAGGAGCTTTGTCCAGAGGACTCCTAGGGCAGTTTCCTTGCACCATACTTACGTGCGCCGGCGCTCCAATCCAAATCACTGTTTCTTTCGTTTTGTTACGAAGTCACACGATTGAATTCGCTCGGAAATTCCGGGCTGAAAAACGCAAATGCCCGGGACCTGAATCCCGGGCATGAACAGTGTCGAATCGAAGCCTCAGTTCGACTGGCGGCGCAGGAATGCCGGGATTTCCAGCTGGTCGTCTTCCTGCATCATGCGAGCCTGCGGAACCGCGCGGCCCTGGTCGTCGAGATTGCCGCGACGCGGTGCGTAGAGGCTTGCTTCCGGCGACAGCGGACGACGCTGCTGCGAAGCGGCCGACGGCGCGGCCGTCATGTCGGCGGCAACGGCGTCGTCATCGCGGCGGCCGAGCGAATTGGTGATTCGCTTGAGCAGGCCCATCGGACCGCGCTCTTCCTGCTGATGCGCCGAAGCCGGCTGCGTGCGATGGTCGAGTTCGGCCTGAACGACAGGCGGGAAATCCTCGACCTTCGGCATGCGCATCGGTTCGGGCGCCTGGCGGATGATCGGCTCCTGCCGGACTGCCTGGGGCTGAACCGGCTGCTGCTGCACCGGCTGGCTCATGACGGGAGCCGGAGCCGGCTGGACCGGTGCCGGACGCATGACCGGAGCTTCTTGCGCAGGCGCGAAAATCTTGCTCTGCGGACGGAAGACTTCCTGCTGTACGGCGGGCTGCTGGACGGGGGCGCTGGCACGCGGGGCCGGAATTTCGAGCTCGCGTTCCATCTCGGCTTCGCGGATGGTCTGCGCGATCGGATCGATGGCCTTCGGCGCCTGCATCACGGGGGCAGGCTGAACTGCGGCCGCTGCCGGAGCAACAGCCGCCGAGGGACGGATAGCGGGCTTTGCAACCGGCTGGAAGCTGCGCTCGGCGGCTTCGCTGATCGCCCGGTCGATGCCGGTCGCGACGACCGAGACGCGGATGATGCCTTCGAGCGATTCGTCGAACGTGGCGCCGAGGATGATGTTGGCGTCCGGATCGACTTCTTCGCGGATGCGGGTCGCAGCTTCGTCGACTTCGAAGAGGGTGAGGTCGCGACCGCCGGTGATGGAGATCAGCAGGCCTTGAGCGCCCTTCATCGAGGTTTCGTCGAGCAGCGGGTTGGCGATTGCCGCTTCGGCTGCCTGCAGTGCGCGGCCGGAGCCGGAGGCTTCGCCGGTGCCCATCATCGCGCGGCCCATCTCACGCATCACCGAGCGGACGTCGGCGAAGTCGAGGTTGATGAGGCCTTCCTTCACCATCAGGTCGGTGATGCAGGCAACGCCCGAATAGAGAACCTGGTCGGCCATGGCGAAAGCGTCGGCGAAGGTCGTCTTGTCGTTGGCAATGCGGAAGAGGTTCTGGTTCGGAATGACGATCAGCGTGTCGACAGACTTCTGCAGTTCCTGGATGCCCATCTCGGCCAGACGCATGCGGCGTCCGCCTTCGAAATGGAACGGCTTGGTGACGACGCCGACCGTCAGGATGCCCTTGTTGCGGGCGGCTTGCGCCACGACAGGAGCAGCACCCGTGCCGGTGCCGCCGCCCATGCCGGCGGTGACGAAGCACATATGCGTGCCGTTCAGGTGATCGATGATCTCGTCGATGCACTCTTCGGCGGCCGCGCGGCCGACTTCCGGCTGCGAGCCGGCGCCGAGGCCTTCGGTGACGTTGGCGCCGAGCTGGATGATGCGCTCGGCCTTCGTCATCGTCAGCGCCTGCGCATCCGTGTTGGCAACGACGAAGTCGACGCCCTGGAGGCCTGCGGTGATCATGTTGTTGACGGCGTTGCCGCCGCCGCCGCCGACGCCGAACACGGTGATGCGCGGCTTCAGCTCTGTGATGTCAGGCTTTTGCAGCTTGATGGTCATGGTACCTGTTCCTTCTCTCTCTGGCCGCATCGCCACGCCGGCCAATTACGCAAATTTCAGAAGCTTTCCTTCAGCCACTGGCCCATGCGGGCTATGCGGCTGTTATTTCCCCCAAGCGACATGAGCAGACCGCTCTGTGACGCATGTGTCTCCATGTCCGCGACCTGCGGATAGATCATCAGGCCGACGGCCGTCGAAAAGGCCGGACCCTTGGCCGCCGTCGGCAGTCCCGAGACGCCCATCGGGCGGCCGATGCGGACGTTGCGGGCAAGAATGCGCCGCGCCACCTCGGCAAGGCCGGTCAGCTGGCTCGCGCCGCCCGTCAGAACGACGCGTTTGCCGACGATCGGGCTGAAGCCGGAGCGCTGGATGCGGTCGCGGATCAGTTCCATCGTCTCTTCGATACGCGCCGAGACGATGCGCGAAACCAGCGCCCGCGGCACTTGCGACGGCTGGTCGCGATCGTCCTCGCCGATCGGCGGGATCGAGATCAGTTCGCGCTCGTCGGAGGAATTCAGAAGTGCGGAGGCATGCACGACCTTCAGCCGCTCCGCATCCTCGATGCGGGTGGAAAGGCCGCGCGCCAGATCGGTGGTGACATGATGGCCGCCGAGACCGACGGCATCGGTATGAACGAGCTTGCCTTCGGCGAAAACCGAGATCGTCGTCGTGCCGCCGCCCATGTCGATCGCAGCGCAGCCGAGCTCGACCTCGTCATCGACGAGAGCGGCAAGGCCCGATGCATAAGGCGTCGCGACGATGCCTTCGACCGACAAATGCGCGCGGTTGACGCTGAGTTCGAGGTTCTTCAGCGCCGAGCGCTCCGCGGTCACGACATGCATGTCGACGCCGAGCGCGTCGCCGTACATGGCAAGCGGATCGCGGATGCCGCGCTCGCCGTCGAGCGAGAAGCCGGTCGCCAGCGAATGCAGCACCGAGCGGTCCTGGCGCAGCGACTGCTGGCAGGCGGCCGACAATACCTTCTTCAGGTCGTTGAGTTCGACTTCCTGGCCGCCGAGATCGATCGTCGCGGTATAGATGTCGCTGCCGAGGCGGCCGGCCGTCAGGTTGACGATCAGGCTTTCGACGGTCAGCCCCGCCATGCGCTCGGCCGCATCGACGGCAAGACGGATGACGCCTTCCAGCGCGTCGAGATCGGCGATGACGCCGGTCTTGATGCCGCGCGAGCGCTGATGGCCGATACCGATGATCTCGATATTGTGCGTGCGGCCCGGCAGGATCTGGCTTTCCTCGCGCGGCGTCAGCCGGCCGATCATGCAGACGACCTTGGTCGAGCCGATGTCGAGCACCGAAACGACATGTGACCGCTTCGACGAAAGCGGCTTCAGGCGCGGCAATCCGAAATGGGATGAACCGAACAAGCTCATATATTCTGCCCCGACTTCTTCAATTCCTTCGTACGCTCCGTCACTGCCGCCTGCCTGCGGACCGCCGCTTCCGGCGTCAGCTGGATCGCGGTCCTGTCGGGCAGCCTCAGATCGACGGCAGCGATGTCGCGCTCCAGGAGCTGATGCTGTTTGTCGAACTTCGAAAGCGTCGCCAACGCCTGATCGATGCCGTCTTCCGGCAGCTTGACGATGACGCCGTTATCCATGTGCAGGTCCCAGCGACGGCCCGATATCCAGACATAGGCCTTCACGCGGGCCTTCACGTCGGGCCACTTCGAGAAGGCGTCGTCGAGCGAAGCCGCTGCGGTTTCGGCGTCGCGGCCGACGACCAGCGGCAGCGCCGAAAACTTGTTGTCGCGCAGCGGCGCAATGACGCTGCCGTTCTTCTCGATCAACGAAAGCTCCTGCCCGTGCTGCCAGATCGCATAGGCCTGGCGCTCCTTGAGCTTCACCTCGATCGTCTTCGGATAGATCTTGCGGACCTCGACACTCTCCACCCAGGGAAGATGCGCGATCTTCCGGCGGGCGGCATCGACATCGAGCGCGACCAGCGAGGTCGTGCCGTCGAGGCCGATCAGTTGCAGGATCTCGATTTCGGAGGTTTCCGAATTGCCGGAGACCTTCACGTCTTCAATCGCAAAACCCGCAGCCGTCGTCGTCGCCTGCGCGACGGCTTCCGTATGACCGCCGAGCGACATGCCGTAGAGGCCGGTCGCAGCCAGGAAGGCGAGCGCCGACACCGTGCCCGTATGGGCGGGAATGTAGATGCGGCCGCTGCCGAGGCTGATCAGGAAGCGCGTGACGCGGCGCAGCGGGCGCGGCAGGACGAACCGCTCTTCGGCTTCCATGACCGGAAGCACGGCATGATGGCTGGGACGCCCTATCCTCTTGACCGTCAACGCAAACAAGACGCGTCCTCCACCATCCACCGGAGAAACTCACCAAAGGAATAGCCGGCATGACCGGCCATTTCGGGCACGAGCGAGGTTGGAGTCATGCCGGGCTGGGTATTGACCTCCAGCCAGATGATTTCGCCGTCTTCGGAGAAACGATCGTCGTAACGAAAGTCGGACCGACTGACGCCGCGGCAACCGATTGCCTGATGCGCCCTTAGGGCCAATGTTTGTATTTTTTGGTAAATATTCGGTGAAATTTTCGCCGGGATGACGTGTTTTGAACCGCCTGCGGCATACTTGGAATCGTAATCATAAAAATTGTGTCCCTGCGGCACCACTTCCGTGACGCCGAGCGCGACATCGCCCATGACGCCGCAGGTCAGCTCGCGGCCGTAAACATAGCGCTCGACCAGCACCTCCTCGCCGTAGCGCCATTCGGGGGAACTGACGACCTGGGGCGGATGCGTCTGATCTTCCGTGACGATGACGACGCCGAAGCTCGATCCCTCGCGCACCGGCTTCACAACGTAAGGAGGCTTCATCGGATGGGTCGACGGAAAGGCAAAACGGTTGATCACCTGCGATTCGGCGACCGGAATGCCGGCTGCCGCGGCCACACGCTTCGCCTTGCTCTTGTCCATCGCCAGAGCCGAGGCAAGCACGCCCGAATGCGTATAGGGGATCTCCAGATATTCAAGGATGCCCTGGATGGTGCCGTCCTCGCCGAACGGCCCATGAAGCGCGTTGAAGACGACATCGGGTTTCAACGCGGCAAGCTTCTCGGAAACATCGCGGGCAACGTCAATCACCGTCACCTTGAAGCCTTCGGCTTCGAGGGCTTCTGCGCAAGCCTTTCCCGAAGAAAGGCTGACGGGCCTTTCCGAGGAAAATCCGCCCATCAGGACAGCGACATGCTTGCGACTCATCAACACCCCCAAAAATAACTTCCACTTTTAAAACCGACGCTTGCGCGAAGCTGTCTGCGCCGTTTCAGGCCTTTGTCCGGCCTTGCATGCATTAGAGCATCATTATGGTTAATGAAGTGTTTACTTTCGTTAACTCTTTCCCCGAAACTTGGCGCCCCTTTACCTTTTGCTCATCGTGCGGCCATCCCCTCGCCATCCGAAAACGAACCCGAGCGGAAACGAAAAACACCATGGATTCAACGGCATATCCAACCGCGCTCACCCGCGATGGAATCAGCCGGGGGAATCGGATGCCATCTCTCCGCCGGATACCGGCAACAGTGAGGCGGAAGCCGGCGTCTCGATTTGATTAATGAGAGGGAGCCGCATCACTCGGCCGTCGCCGCTTTTCTATTGATGCCGATATCGCTTCCGGTTAGCGAAGGCCCATGGGTGAGCAAGGAGAAGATCATGCGTTGCCTCGTCACCGGCGCCGCCGGCTTCGTCGGTAGCCCGCTTGTCGAACGGCTGCAGGCAGAGAAGATTTGCGATCTCGTGGTGACTACGAGATCCCGGACCTCTGCCTTCCCGCCTGATGTCAGGCATCTTCCGATTGATATAACCGAGGGGACCGACTGGGCCACGGCGCTCGAAGGCGTCGACGTCATCGTCCACCTCGCCGCCCGCGTTCACATCATGAACGACCGCGCAGCCGATCCGCTTGCGGAATTCCGCCGAACCAACACCGCCGCCACGCTCAATCTCGCCGAACAGGCCGCCCGATCAGGCGTGAAGAGATTCGTCTTCGTCAGCACCATCAAGGTCAACGGGGAAGAGAACGACCGGCCGTTCCGCCACGACGACACGCCGAAGCCGATCGATCCCTATGGCATTTCGAAGCTGGAATGCGAAATCGGCCTGCGCGAAATCGCGGCGCGCACCGGCATGGAAGTCGTCGTCATCCGCCCGCCGCTGGTCTATGGCCCCGGCGCACGCGGCAACTTCGCCCTGCTCGTCAGTCTCGTCCGCAGGAAACTGCCGCTCCCCTTCGCTTCGCTGACGAACCGCCGCACATTGGTCGCGGTGCAAAATCTCGTCGATCTGATCATCACCTGCATGCGCCATCCCGCCGCCGCGGGCGAGACTTTCCTTGCCGGGGACGGCGAGGATCTCTCGACACCGGAGCTCATCAGGGGAGTTGCCGCAGGGCTCGGCGTCAAGCCGATGCTGGTCCCCTTCCCGCCCGCGCTGCTGCACATGGCGGCGAAGGCGGTTGGGAAGGAAGCCGTCTACCAGCGCCTTTGCGGCTCGCTGCAGGTCGACATATCCCGGGCGCGCGAGCTTCTCGGCTGGTCGCCCGTCGTCACCCCGCGCGAAGGCCTGAAACTGGCGGTGAAATAGCTACTATTCGCTCGTCACGCCCTGGAATGGGCGCACTTCGCGGCCGGGCATGAAGACGCCGAGGCGCTTGATTTCCCATTCGAGCTTGATGCCCTGTTTCTCGAAGACCTCGCGGCGCACCTGCTCGCCGAGATATTCGAGATCGTAGCCGGTCGCCTGCCCCATGTTGATCATGAAGTTGCAGTGAAGCGACGACATCTGCGCGCCGCCGATCACCAGGCCTCGGCAGTCTGACTCGTCGATCAGCTTCCAGGCCGAATGACCCTCCGGGTTCTTGAAGGTCGAGCCGCCGGTCTTTTCGCGAATCGGCTGCACCGTCTCGCGATGATTGCGCACCGCATCCATTTCGGCGCGGATCTGGGCGCGATCCTCGGGATAGCCTTCGAACAGCACGGAGGTGAAGATCAGGTCGGCGGGTGCTGCGGAATGCCGGTAGGAATAACCCATCTCGGCATTGGAGAGCACATGCTTGTTGCCCTTGCGATCGACCGCGTTCACCTCGATCACCCGCTCGCGCGTCTCCACGCCGTTGGCTCCGGCATTCATGCGCGCCGCGCCGCCGATACCGCCCGGGATGCCGTAATAGAAATGGAAGCCGCCGATGCCGTGGTCCATCGCCATCGCCGCCACATGCTTGTCCGGGCAGATGGCGCCGGCGAGAATGCGGTTTTCGCCGGCAAGCTCGACGAAGCCGAAGCCCTTGGCCGAGAGGCGCAGCACGACGCCCGGAATGCCGCCGTCGCGCACCAGGATGTTCGAGCCGACGCCGACCACCGTCAGCGGCACTTCTTCCGGCAGGATCTTCAGGAAGGCGATGAGATCGTCGACGTCATGCGGCTGGAACATCAGCTCGGCAAGGCCGCCGGCCCGGAACCAGGTGACGCGGTCCATGGGGGCATCCGGCGTGATGCGGCCGCGGATATCCTTTATACCGTCTCCGAGAGACGCGAGAAGCTTTTCCCCATTCACCTGTTTCATGCGGACTTTCCCGATAGGCCTTCCAGTTGCTTGGGCAGCGCCGCTGCCCAGGATGTGATGCTCCCAGCCCCCAACAGAACCACGAAATCGCCAGGCTTTGCAACCTCCGCAACCATCTGCGGCAGAAGTTCCGCCGAAGCGAGGAAGCGCGCATCGCGATGACCGCCGGATTTGATGCGCGAGACGAGCGACTGGGAATCCATGCCTTCGATCGGATCTTCGCCCGCGGCATAGACCGGCGCCAGGAAAATACTGTCGGCATCGTTGAAGCAGGCGGCGAATTCCTCGAACAGGCTCGCCAGGCGGCTGTAGCGATGCGGCTGGTGGACCGCGATGATGCGGCCCTTGCAGGCTTCGCGCGCAGCCCTCAGCACCGCCTTGATCTCGACGGGGTGGTGGCCGTAATCGTCGAAGATCTGCACGCCGTTCCATTCGCCGGTCAGCGTGAAGCGGCGCTTGACGCCGCCGAAGGAAGCAAGCCCCTTGGCGATATCGGCATTCGATATGCCGAGCCGGTTGGCAACCGCAATCGCCGCCGTCGCATTCGAAATATTGTGGCGCCCGGGCATCGGCATGACCAGCCCCTTGAGCTCGATCACCTGGCCGGTGCGGCGGCGGCGGATTTCGACGTCGAAGATCGAGCGCGTGCCGTCGATGCGCACATTCTTGAAGCGCACGTCGGCCTGCGGGTTCTCGCCATAGGTAATGATCTTGCGGTCCTCGATGCGGCCGACCAGCGCCTGCACCTCGGGATGATCGAGGCACATGACGCCGAAGCCGTAGAACGGCACATTCTCGACGAACTGCCGGAAGGCGGCGCGCACGGCGTCGAAATTGCCGTAATGGTCGAGATGCTCGGGGTCGATATTGGTGATGACGGCGACATCGGCCGGAAGTTTCAGGAAGGTGCCGTCCGATTCGTCGGCCTCGACAACCATCCACTCGCCCTCGCCCATGCGGGCATTGGTGCCGTAGGCATTGATGATGCCGCCATTGATGACGGTCGGATCGAGGCCGCCGGCTTCGAGCAGGGTCGCGACCAGCGAGGTCGTCGTCGTCTTGCCATGCGTGCCGCCGATGGCGATCGCATTGCGGAAACGCATCAGCTCGGCGAGCATTTCGGCGCGGCGCACCACCGGCAGCAGCTTTTCGCGCGCGGCGATGAGTTCCGGATTGCTCTTCTTGATCGCGGTGGAAACGACGACGACTTCGGCGTCACCCAGGTTCTCGGCCCGATGGCCGACGGAGACCTCAATGCCCTTGTCGCGCAGGCGCTGGACGTTGGCGCTGTCGGACTGGTCCGATCCCTGCACCTTATGGCCGAGATTGTGCAGCACCTCAGCGATACCGCTCATGCCGATACCGCCGATGCCGATGAAATGGACGAGACCGATCGCCTTCGGCAGTTTCATGCGCGTGTCCTCTTGAATTCCGCTATTGTCCGTCCGGCGGCAATAGCCTCAACCATGTCGGCAAGCAAGTTCGCCGCATCAGGTTTTCCGGCGAGTTTCGCCGCAGCCGCCATGCCGGCGAGCTTTTCCGGGTCGTTCATCACATGGCCCAGAATGGAGGCGATGCGTTCGGGCGAAAGCTCCGACTGCGCGATCACCTTCGCCCCGCCGGTCGCGGCGAGCGCCGCGGCATTGGCCGCCTGATCGTGGTCGAGCGCATGCGGATAAGGCACCAGCACGGCCGGGCGCCCGATCACGGAGATTTCCGAAACCGTGGACGCGCCCGAGCGGCAGATCACCAGATGCGCTTTCGCCAGCCGCTCCGCCATGTCGGTGAAGAAGGGCGCAATATCGGCTCCCATCTCCAGCCTGGCGACGCAGCCGCTGACCATCTCCATATCTTCCGGGCGCACCTGCTGGGTGATGCGCAGGCGCGCTCGAAGCGCGTCGTCGAGCAGGCTGATCGCCGTCGGCAGCGCCTTGGAGAAATATTGCGCGCCCTGGCTGCCGCCGAAGACGACGAGATTGAAGGCCTCGCCTGGCTGCGACGGCGTATAGGGCACTTCGGCCGCGGCAATGATCGCCGGGCGAACGGGATTGCCCGTCGTCACCGTCTTGTCGGGAAAGGCAGCGCCGCCCTCCGGCAGGAAGCCGCCGGCAATGCCCTGCACGCGGGTTGCGAGCGCCTTGTTGGCGCGGCCCATCACGGCATTCTGCTCATGGATCATCGCGGGCACGCCGAGCCGGGTGGCGGCCAGCAGCGGCGGCACGGTGGGATAACCGCCGAAACCGACGACGACGACGGGCTTCAGCCGCTGGATCAGCCTCTTTGCCGCCCGCATGCCGCTCCAGAGGGTCCATAGCGAACGGGCGACGGCAACCGGGTTCTTCGAGCCGATCGTCGCCGACGGCACGACATGGATCTCCTCGGCCGGGAACTTGCCGGCATAACGCTCGGCCCGGCTGTCGGTCACCAGATGCACCGAATAGCCGCGCTCCTTCAGCTTGAAGGCCAGCGCCTCCGCCGGGAACACATGGCCGCCGGTCCCCCCGGCGGCAAGCAGAACGATGCCTTTGCTCATAGTCTCTTACTCCGCCGGCATGCCGTGCGGAACGCGGAAGAGGCTCCGGTCCTGCGCACGTTTTTCCGGACGATGGCGCGTCAGCGCCAGGATGAAGCCGGCGGTGACGCAGATCGCCACCATGGACGAGCCGCCGTAGGAAATCAGCGGCAGCGTCATGCCCTTTGCCGGCAGCAGCTCCAGATTGACGCCGATATTGATGATCGACTGGATGCCCATCTGCAGCACCAGGCCGGCGACGGCGAAGCGGTTGAAATCGTTCCGCTCGCGATAGGCATGCGACAGGCCGCGCAGCACCAGCACGGTAAACAGCGCGACGAGCGCCATGCAGAAGACGATGCCGAACTCCTCGGCCGCGACCGAGAAGATGAAGTCGGTATGGGCATCCGGAATGATGCGCTTGACGATGCCTTCACCCGGTCCCTGGCCGAACCAGCTGCCGCGGATGATCGCCTCGCGCGCCGTGTCAATCTGGAACGTGTCGCCCTCGCCGGTCATGAACTTGTCTATTCTGAGCGCAACGTGCGGGAAGACGTAATAAGCGCTGAGCAGGCCGCCGGCCCCGCCGATGCCGAGCAGCATGATCCAGATCCACGGCATGCCGGCCATGAAGAACATGCCGCCCCAGACGGCCGTCGTCAGGATGGTCTGGCCGAGGTCGGGCTGCGCGACGAGAAGGGCCGCAACGATGCCGAAGAGGATGATGGCGAACAGATTGCCGGGGATCTCAGGCTGGCGCGCATGCTCGGCAAACAGCCAGGCGCAGACGACGACGAAGGCCGGCTTCATGAATTCCGACGGCTGAATGGAAAGGCCGGCGATCCAGATCCAGCGCCTGCCGCCCTTGACCTCCTGCCCGACGAAGAGAACCAGCACCATCATCGCCAGCGAGATGATGAGGAGCAGGATTGCGGTGCGCCGCACCTGGCGCGGCGTCAGGAATGACAGCCCCAGCATCACGCCGATCGAGGGGATCATGAAGGCCGCATGGCGCTTGACGAAGTGGAAAGGTTCGAGCCCGATGCGCTCGGCAACAGCGGGAGACGCCGCAAACGACAGCATGAAGCCGATGCCCATCAGGAAGATGAACATCGCCAGGAAGAAGCGGTCGATGGTCCAGAACCAATCGGCCAGAGGCCCACGTTCCGCGCGGCTTACCATGTCATTTCTCTCCTGCTACAGGACCGATCAGCATCGTCATTCCGTCAAGCGCCGCCACGTGGCCGACGAAGGCATCGCCCCTGACTTCGAAGTTCTTATACTGGTCGAAGCTTGCGCAAGCCGGGGATAACATCACCGCCGAAGAGCCGCTCTCGTCGCGCTCCGCATCGGCTGCCGCATGCGCGACCGCCCGCTCCAGCGTGCCGGAGATCTCGTAAGGCACGGCCTCGCCGAGGGTGGCTGCGAATTCCGCCGCCGCCTCGCCGATCAGATAGGCCTTGGCGATGCGCGGGAAATAGGGCGCGAGCGTCGTGATGCCGCCTGATTTCGGCAGGCCGCCGGCAATCCAGTAGATGCGATCATAGCTCGAAAGCGCAGGCGCTGCCGCATCGGCGTTCGTCGCCTTGGAATCATTGACGAAGACGACGCGGCCTCGTTTGCCCACAGGCTGCATGCGGTGCTTGAGGCCGGGAAAGGAGGCAAGGCCCGAACGAATGTCGTCGGCGGAAACCCCGACCGCAAGGCAGGCGGCGACCGCTGCCGCCGCGTTCTGCGCATTGTGGCTGCCGCGCAGCGTCTGAATGCCGTCCAGATCGGCAAAGGGCAGCATGGCCCCACCGGCGGCCTGAACGAGCCTGGTGCCCTCGGCATAAATGCCTGATGCCACCACGTTGCGGCGCGAAATGCGCACCACCTTGACGCCTGCCCGCTCGACGCGGTCGGCGATCAGCGCCGAATGGCTGTCGTCGATGCCGACGATCGCGGTATCGCTGCCGGCGACCAGCCGCTCCTTGACGTCGGCATAATGCTGCATGGTGCCGTGACGGTCGAGATGATCGGGCGTCAGGTTGAGCAGGATGCCGGCCGAAGGGTTCAGCGTCGGCGCCAGATCGATCTGGTAGGACGAGCATTCGACGACGAAATAACGCCCCGCTTTCGGCGGATCGAGCGTCAGCACGGCCGTGCCGATATTGCCGCCGAGCTGCGTGTCGTAGCCCGCCGATTTCAGGATATGGGCGATCAGCGCCGTCGTCGTCGACTTGCCGTTGGTGCCGGTGATGGCGATGAAGGGGCAGTCCGGCGCATGGGCGCGGCGCTCGCGCACGAAGAGTTCGACGTCGCCGACGATGTCGACGCCCGCCGCACGCGCGAGATCGACGGTCCAGTGCGGTTTCGGATGGGTGAGCGGCACGCCGGGCGACAACACGAACAGCGCCTGCTGGCTCCAGTCGATGCTGTGCAGGTCTTCCGTCCGGATACCATCAGCCGAAGCCTTGGCGACGCTGTCGGGATTGTCGTCCCAGGCGGTCACATCGGCGCCGCCCGCAATCAGCGCGCGGGCGGTGGCAAAACCGGAGCCGCCGAGCCCGAAGAGCGCGACCTTCTTGTCCTTGAGCGTCGTGACCGGGATCATCGCCGCCTCACCGCAGCTTCAGCGTCGAGAGGCCGAGCATGGCAAGACCGACCGCAATGATCCAGAAACGGATGACCACCTGGCTCTCGGTCCAGCCCTTCTTTTCGAAGTGATGATGGATCGGCGCCATCAGGAAGACGCGCCGGCCGGTCATTTTGAAGAAGCCGACCTGGATGATGACCGAGAGCGTCTCCATGACGAACAGACCGCCGATGATTGCCATGACGATCTCGTGCTTGGTGGCGACGGCGACGGTGCCGATCGTGCCGCCGAGCGCCAGCGACCCGGTATCGCCCATGAAGATGGCGGCCGGCGGCGCATTGAACCAGAGGAAGCCGAGGCCGGCGCCGATGACGGCGCCGAGCACGACGGCAAGCTCGCCGGTACCGGGCACGAAATTGATCTGCAGGTAGTTCGCAAACACCACGTTGCCGGCGAGATAGGCGATCACGCCGAAGGAAGCGGCGGCGATCATCACAGGCACGATGGCAAGCCCGTCGAGCCCGTCCGTCAGGTTGACGGCATTGCCGGCGCCGACAATGACGAAGCCGCCGAAGACGACGAACATGATGCCGAGATTGATCAGGAAGTCCTTGAAGAAGGGAAAGGCGATCGAGGAACCGAAGGTCGAGCCGGCCGTCCCCGAGGCAAGGGCGGTGCGCATCATGAAATAGACGGCGATGCCGGCTATGATGAACTCGATGCCGAGGCGCGCCTTGCCGGAGAAGCCCTTGTGGCTCTGCTTGGTCACTTTGAGATAATCGTCATAGAAGCCGATCGCGCCGAAGCCCAGCGTCACCAGCAGCGTGGCGACGACATAGACGTTGGAAAGATCGGCCCAGAGCAGCGACGCCCCGACGATGCCGGCAAGGATCATCAGCCCGCCCATGGTCGGCGTGCCGGCCTTCTTGAAATGCGTCTGCGGCCCGTCGGCGCGGATCGGCTGGCCCTTGCCCTGGCGGATGCGCAGCGAATTGATGATCGTCGGCCCGAACAGGAACACGATCAATGCGGAGGTAAAGAGAGCGGCGCCCGTGCGGAAGGTAATATATCTGAACAGGTTCAGAAATTTGAAATATTCCGACAGTTCGACAAGCCAGATCAGCATTCAGGGCCCCTTGTTACCCGGTCAAAGTTCGCGTTGCGTGTCGGCAAATGCCGGGAACTTGTCAAGAAGCGCGGCGACGATCTTGCCGAAACCGATGCCCAGAGACGATTTCACCATCAACACGTCGCCCGGGACGACCGAGTTCAATACATAGTCCGTCAATTCGCCGGTCTTCTCGCGGTATTCGACATGGACGCTTTCCGGCAGTGATTCCCTGAGCGCGGCCATATCCGGGCCCGCAAGCCAGACATGTTCGATGCCGGCGGCAAGAAGCGGGCCGGCAAGATCGGAGTGAACCTTCTCGGCATATTCGCCCATCTCGAGCATGTCGCCGAGCACGGCGATACGGCGTCCGCGGCCGGTCGGCTCGGCGGCCGCCAGCAGCGCGATCGCCGCGCGCATCGAGGCCGGATTGGCATTGTAGCTCTCGTCGATCAGCGTGAAGCTGCCGCTGCCGCTGCCGATAGAAAGCCGGTGGCGCTTGCCCCTGCCCTTTTCCGGCTTCAGCGTCGCAAGCGCCTCGATCGCCTTCTCCATGTCGGCGCCGACGATCCTGACGACGCCGAGCGCC
The DNA here is from genome assembly GCF_047445895.1 of Rhizobium sp. BR 249. Taxonomy (NCBI): domain Bacteria; kingdom Pseudomonadati; phylum Pseudomonadota; class Alphaproteobacteria; order Hyphomicrobiales; family Rhizobiaceae; genus Rhizobium; species Rhizobium sp. BR 249. The sequence continues at coordinate 88,679 of NZ_JARWKX010000008.1, forward strand.
GCCAGCGCATTCTCGGCGATGTGGCGGCCCGGCGCGCCGAGCGCCACCTCCAGCGTCTCGCCGCCGATCGTCAGCCACAGCGTCGAATTCTCGTCCGAGCCGTTGAATTCCGCGAGCCGGTATTCGGCTTTCGCATGCTGGCCGAAGGAATGGATATGCTCGATGCCGAGCGATTGCGCCGTCCGCTCGAGGAAATTGAACTGGTCGTTGTCGCGGTTGAGCACGACATGGCCGCCGGGCTCAAGCCCCTCGAAGATCTCGGCCTTGGCGGCCGCGATCTCCTTGATGCTCTTGAAATTGCCGAGATGGGCCGGCGCGATCGTCGTGATGACGGCGACATCGGGGCGGATCATCGCCACCAGCGGCCGGATCTCGCCCGGATGGTTCATGCCGACTTCGAAGACGCCGTAATCGGCATCATCCGGCATGCGTGCCAGCGTCAGCGGCACGCCCCAATGATTGTTGAAGGAGGCGACGGAGGCGTGCACCTTGCCCGAGGGCGACAGCACGTGCCGCAGCATTTCCTTGGTGGTGGTCTTGCCGACCGAACCGGTGACGGCGACGATCTTTGCCCGCGAGCGCTCGCGCGACGCCTGTCCCAGGCGGCCGAGGGCGGCAAGCACGTCTTCCACGACGATCATCGGCACCGTCAGGCGGCCCATGGCCGGAAGCCTCGCCTCGCTGACGACGAGCAGCGAAGCCCCGTTCGCCATCGCCATCGAAGCAAAATCATGACCGTCGACGCGGTCGCCCTTGATCGCGAAGAAGGCTTCGCCTGACGTAATCGAGCGGCTGTCGATGGAAATGCCGGTGATGCCTTCGGGCAGCGCGCCGAAGGGGCGCCCCGCCATCGCTGCGATCATGTCTTCGGTCGTCCAGAGCCAGCTCAAGATTTCAGTTCCTCCAAGGCCTTGCGCACCTCCGCATGATCGGAGAACGGCAGCGTGACGCTCCCGATCGTCTGCCCTTCCTCATGCCCCTTGCCGGCGACGATCAGCGTATCGCCCGATTTCAGCATGCCCACAGCCTCGCGGATCGCCGCGGCGCGGTCGCCGATCTCGGAGGCGCAGCTTGCCGCCGCCATGATCTCGGCCCGGATCGAAGCCGGCTCCTCCGAGCGCGGATTGTCGTCGGTGACGATGACGACATCGGCAAGGCGGCAGGCAATTTCGCCCATGATCGGCCGCTTGCCGCGGTCGCGGTCGCCGCCGCAGCCGAAGACGACAACAACGCGGCCCGTCGTGAACGGTCGGACCGAGCTCAGCACGTTTTCCAGCGCATCCGGCTTATGGGCGTAATCGACATAGGCGAGCGCACCGTCCTTGGTGTGGCCGACCAGTTCGAGACGGCCGGACGCGCCGACGAGCTTCTCGAGCGCGGCCATCGCGACCTTCGGCTCGATGCCGGTCGACATGGCAAGCCCTGCCGCGACAAGCGCGTTGGCGACCTGGAAATCGCCGGCCAGCGGAATATCCACCTCGAAGATCTCGTCGCCGATATGGATCTCGGCCGTCTGCTTGTGGCGGAAATGCTCGACGCGCTTCAGCGTGAGATAGTCACCCTTGCGCCCGACGGTGCGGACGTCGTGACCGGCATCGGCCGCAGCCTTGATGGCCTGCGCGGACCAGGGATCGTCGGCAAAAATGATGGCCGGCGAGCCCTTCGGCAGCAGCGTATCGAAGAGCCGCATCTTGGCGGCCATATAGTCCTCGACCGTGGGATGATAATCCATGTGGTCGCGGCCGAGATTGGTGAAGGCGGCCGCAGCAAGCTTCACGCCGTCGAGCCGGCATTGGTCGAGACCGTGGCTGGAAGCCTCCATCGAAGCGTGCGTGACGCCCTCGTCGGCGAGCTCGGCCAGCAGCTTGTGCAACGACACCGGATCGGGCGTCGTCAGCGAGCCATATTCATTGCGTGTCGGCGAAACCACGCCCGTCGTGCCGATCATCGCGGCCGCATGGCCGGCATGCGCCCAGATCTGCCTGACAAAGGAGGCAACCGAGGTCTTGCCCGCCGTGCCGGTGACCGCGACCATGGTTTCGGGCTGCCTGCCGTAAAGGCGCGAGGCGGCGATGGAAAGGAAGCGGCGCGGCTCCTTGAGCGCAAGCACGGGAATGGAGGCCTCGACGGCTTGGGAAGCGATCGCGACGGCCGCACCCCGGGCGGCGGCATCGGCGATGAAGCCCGCGCCATCAGCCTTGGTGCCGGCGACCGCGACGAAGGCATTGCCCGGCTCCACCTTGCGGCTGTCCGAAGACAGGCCTGAAATATCAAGCAAGCCTGCCGGGCCTTCGAGCTGTGCTTCAAGTTCCGGAAACTGATCTCCGGCCAGGTCTCGCAATTTCATCGAATGCACTTTTCTCTCTTGAAGCCGGTTCACCCCTCGCGAATCGGCGCCGATATTCATTCACGCTCAATAAGACACCAGCAAGGCCGATCCGCCCTCCCCAAATTTCGGCTCGATGCCGAGAATGGGCGCCGCGCGGCGAATGATCTCGCGGGCGATCGGGCCGGCGGTGCCGGCGGAGATCGTTCCGCCATACTGCTTTTCACCGGTTTTCGGCTCGTCGCAGAAGGTGATGACGGCATATCTGGGATTGTCGATCGGGAAGGCTGCGATGAAGGAATTGAAGTTCAACGTCGAGGAATAACGCCCGTTCACCACCTTGTCGGCCGTACCCGTCTTGCTGCCGACGCCGAAGCCCGGCACGCGGGCGACGCGCCCCGACCCCTTGTAACCGTTGAAATCGAGGAGGTAGCGGACCTCGTCGCTGGTCGACTTCTTGAGGACCTGTACGGCGATCTGATCGGCCTGTTCGCGGGTGCGCGGCAGGAATGTCGGCTCGATCAGCTTGCCGCCGTTGACGAGGGCCGCAGCCGCCACGCCGGTCTGCAGCGCCGTCGTCGAAACACCATGGCCGAAGGAAATCGTGATCGAATTGATCTTCTTCCAGACGCGCGGCTGGCTCGGCATCTTCACTTCGGGCAGCTCGGTCTGCATTTTCGTCAACAGGCCGAGCTTGGTCAGATAGTCCTTCTGCGCGTCGATGCCGACGAGATCGATGACGCGCGCCGTGCCGATGTTCGAGGAATACTGGAAGATTTCCGGAACGGTCAGCCAGCGGCGCTGCCCGTGAAAGTCATGGATGGTGAAGCCGCCGATATAGATCGGCTTGCTGGCGTCGAACGTATCGGACATCTTCACCTTGCCGCTGTCGAGCGCCATCGCCAGCGAGAAGGTTTTGAAGGTCGACCCCATTTCGAAGGTGCCGTTGGTCATCCGGTTGAGCCAGCCTTCCTTGGCGCCCTCCTGCGGATCGTTCGGATCGAAGTCGGGCGCCGACGCCATGCCGAGCACCTCCCCCGTATGCACGTCGATAACGGCCGCACCCGCGCCCTTGGACTGGAAGTTGTTGACGGCGTTGATGACCGCATCGCGGACGATGTTCTGCACACGCAGGTCGATCGACAGCCGCACCGGCTCCAGCGGCTGATCGCTGGTCATGCCGACCGAGGCGAGATCGGCGAGCCCCTGGTCGTCGATATATTTCTCCATGCCGGCGACACCGCGGTTGTCGATGTTGACGTAGCCGAGAATATGCGCGGCGGTCGCCCCGCCAGGATAGAAGCGGCGCTTCTCCGGCCGGAAGCCGATGCCGGGAATGCCGAGCGCCAGGATCTGGCTCTGCTGCTTCGGCGTCAGCTGCCGGCGCAGCCAGGCGAAATGCGAGGTCTTGACCGAGAGCTTCTTATAGGTGTCCCTGACGTCGAGCTCAGGCAGGACGGTCGAAAGCTTCTCGACGGCCTCGTCGACGTCAACGATCTTGTTCGGCTCGGCAAACAGCGAGACGGTGCGGATGTCGGTCGCCAGCACCTCGCCGTTGCGGTCGAGGATATCGGGGCGTGAAGCCATCAGCCGGTCGGGCGGCAGGATGCTGGAGACGACCTCCTGATCCTTCATCGCATATTCGACGAGGCGGCCGCCGATGACGGCGTAGACGCCCATGAAACCCATGATCAGCAGACCGACACGGCTTTTCGCCTGTCCGGATTTCTTCTTGCGCGACCCTTCGATCGCCAGGCCGGCGGAAGGGCCGCCGAAACGGTTATAAACGCCGGCGGAGAAATGCGCCTGGCTCTTCAGAACCATGATGCGGGAAAGAAACGACATTATTCCACCGACCCCGTTTCGATCTCGTCCGCTTCATTATCCTCCACGAGGCCGTGCTGCGCCGCCGCGCCGCCCGGCTTCGCTGCGCCGCGGGGCGCGGGCGTCGGAACCGGCTGCGCCTTGGCGCTGGCCACGGTCGCGCCCTTGGCGCCAGCCTTGGCCTCCGTCGTATCCGACACGGGAACCTCCGACCTCAACATCGGCAACTCCTTGGCATGCACGAGCGCCGTCGATTCCGTCGGCTGCAACTGCAATTCCTCATTATAGGCGTTGACCAGCCGCTCCAGCCGATTCGGCTGCGATTGCAGCGCCCAATCGGCCTTGAGAAGGTCGATCGTATCCTTCTCGAGCTTGATCTCGGCTTCGAGGCGATGAACTTCCTCGAGCTTCAATTCGGCGCGATGCTTGATCGTGTAGGTGACGGCGGCCGTTGCCGTCATGACGCCGATGAGCACGAGATCGAACGTTTTCAGCATATCAACCTCCAAGCTTTCCGAGAGTGGCAAGATTGGGAAACCCGAAGAGCGACATATCCGCCGCCTCGGCGGCGGCATCCGTGCGCAGACCGGCGCGCAGCTTGGCGGAGCGGGCGCGCGGATTGGCCTCGGCCTCCGCTTCGCTTGCCGAAACCATCGGCTTGCCGATGGCCGTGAACGTCGCTGCCCGCTCATGCGCAACCGGCAGGTGACGCGAACCCGACGCCTTGCCGGCGCGATCGGAGAAGAATTTCTTGACGATGCGGTCTTCGAGCGAATGAAAGGTGACGACGACGAGCCGCCCGCCGGGCTTCAGCGCTCGCTCCGACGCAAACAGCGCCTGCGCCAGCTCCCCGAGCTCGTCATTGACGAAGATGCGGAGCGCCTGGAAGACGCGTGTCGCCGGATGGATCTTGTCCTTCATCTTGCGCGGGGTGACGAGCTCGATGAGGCCGGCGAGATCGCGTGTCGTTTCGAACGGCTTTTCCTCGCGGCGCTTCTCGATCGCATGCGCGATGCGCGGCGACTGGCTCTCCTCGCCGAGGAAATGAAAGATGCGGATGAGATCGGCGACCTTGGCCCGGTTGACGACATCGGCGGCCGAAACGCCTGTCCCCGACATGCGCATGTCGAGCGGGCCGTTCTTCTGGAAGGAAAAGCCGCGCTCGGCCTCGTCGATCTGCATGGAGGAGACGCCGATATCGAGCACGACACCATCGAGCCCGCCTTGCGGCGCATGGTCGGCAAGATTGGAGAATTGCGAATGAACGAGCTTGAGGCGGCCGCCATGGGCAGCGACCATCGCCTGACCCGCCGCGATCGCTGTCGGATCACGATCGAGCGCGATCACGTCGGCACCGGCCGCAAGGATGGCCGAGCTGTAGCCGCCCGCGCCGAACGTACCGTCGAGAATGAGCTTGCCGGGCGCGGGCGAGAGCGCTGCGAGGACTTCATCGAGAAGAACGGGAATGTGACGAACCGGTCCGCCACCGGCATCAGTTGAACCTCCGCCAGGATTCGCCACCATTCCGTTCCCTCGTCCTTTCAGGAACGCTTGCCCGCCAGCTTGCGCTCCCCTCGTGCCTGCGTCTGCGCCGCCAGAAATGCCTGCGGCTGCCACAGCTGAAAATGATCCGCCCGACCGACGAAGGTCACTTCGTCCGAGATGCCGGTGAAGTCGCGGATAAAATCCGTGACCATCAGCCGCCCCTCGGCATCGAGCTTCATGAAGACCCCGCCTCCGTGAATCAGAAGCGACATCGCGTTCGCATCCGGCGAAAACGGATCTTCCGCAGCAATCTGCCGCTCGAATCTTTCGAGAAGATCCGGGCCGCCGACGCTGATCGCCGGAAACACAAAGTCCTGGAAACAGTAGAGCTCCTGAACGTTGCGCTGCGCCAGCACGGAACGAAATGCCGAAGGCACGGAAACCCTGCCCTTGGCATCGATCCTGTTGGTCGCGTTCGAAAGGAAGCGGCTCATGACTCGAAACATCCGTTCCCGCAGGGAGCCGGACAAAAAGACGCCCGAAAGTCCCAATATCAGGCACAGCTTCGCAAGCCGGATGAGCTAAATCCCACCCGACGCTTCCGGAGAGGAAGACGCCTTTGCTTTGCGATGAATGGGCAAATGATTGCCCTTGTGCAGTGCGCATTTGGGATAGCATGGGACCATATGGGCGTCAATGGGATACGCCCACTTTGCAACGGGCGCATGATCAAACATTTATAAGCTGTTAAGTTTAACAAAGGGTTAGCGGCACCATTTTACAGACGGCACGCATTGGTCGCACCGCACAAAAATCCACCCTGGAGATGCATGAATATGAGCTTGAAAACAGCCTGTTTCAGCGGCTTAGGCTGAAAATCCAGGCCTTGCCGCGGCACGGAAGTTAATCGCCAGTTGGCCTGTAAGCCGGGTTCTGTATGGCTCCGGCGTGAACCGGAACGTGGCAGCCATTCCTCTGGGACAGCGCTCGCACGCTGCCTCACGCAACCCACCCGGATGACTGGCCTGGAAACCGGCCGGAGGGCCTTTCGGCCCGCCACGTCATCCCTATTCGGTCTTGCTCCCGGTGGGGTTTACCGTGCCATATCCGTTGCCGGAAATGCGGTGGGCTCTTACCCCACCCTTTCACCCTTACCTGTCATGACAGGCGGTTTGCTTTCTGTGGCACTTTCCCTGAGGTCGCCCTCGCCGGACGTTATCCGGCACCGTGTTTCCGTGGAGCCCGGACTTTCCTCACCTTACCGCCTTTCGGCATTGGTAAAGCGCGGCTGCCCGGCCAACTGGCAGGGCTCCCATAACTGACGGAGATCGCAATTGCCATCGAAATAAGCGATATCGCTTAACGAAATTGCGGTGTGAAATCCGTGGAGTAGCCTTGTTCGCTGATTCTGCCTGACAAAAGCAGCTCCGCGCCCAGCCTGCCGATTTCGTCCGAACTCTTGGCCGAGGTGCCGGCGCAGCCCGTCAGCACCGCGATCGCGGGCGAAGAGGTATAGCCGATCATCGGATAGCTGCTTTCCGTGAACGAGACGACGCAGGCGGCCGTCGAAATCGAAAGCGGCGTCATATTGGGCACGAGGCCGGCGACGATGCGCTGCAGATGCGAGCGCACGCTCTCGCGCCCCTCGGTCCTGAACCAGGCCCGCATCTCCGCGTCGCTGCGCAGAACCAGATCAGCGGGATCGCCGCCGATCTTCAGGTAGAATTTGCCATCGGGATAACGGATCGGCGGCAGCAGATAGATATGGATGCCGGGCACGTCGAGAATGAGCGACGGCATCGCCGCAAGGCGGGCGGCATCTGCCTCGCTCACTTCAAACAGCGTGACGGTCCGGCCATAAACCGTCATGGCAACCGGCTGCGGCAACAGATTCTCGGCAATGGAAAATCCGCCCGCCGCCAGCAGCACCTTTTCACCGCGATAGGTGAGACCCCCGGCAGTCCTGACGGTCGCCAGCCCGTCCTCCTCGCGGATCGAGACCACATGATCCCGGATGACCGCGGCGCCTGCCCTTTCCGCAAGCATAGATTGCGCCTTGACCAACTTGCGCGGACTGATATGCCCAGCGCCCCTCGGCTCGAACACACCGGCACTTGCGTCGGGAAAGGCAAAGAAGGGAAAGGCGGCCTTCAATCCGGCGTCGTCGAGAAGGCTGGTCTCGACGCCGAGCGAAACGGCGGCCCGCCCGGTCCTTTCGAGATAATCGCTTCCATCAGGTGCAACGACGACGCAGCCGGCCTCACGATAGAAATCGATGCCGCTCTCGCGCGCGATCTCGCCGTAGCGGCCGATCGAGCGATTGGCGAGCAGCGCCCAGTTGCGGTCGGGATCGATGGTGCGGGTGATGCGCCCCTCGTCGTAATGGCTGGCGAAGACCCCCTCATGCGCCTTGCGGTCATCGGGCTCGTCCGGGCCGATCACCGCGACGCCATCCGCCTGCCGCGCCAGATGCCGCGCGGCGGCGGCTCCCATCAGCCCGCGGCCGACGACGATATATTTGAAATCGACTGGCATGATATTCCTCTCAAGCGAAAACCGGCGTCAGCTCGCGCCCGAAATCCTCGTCCCCGAGCTGTCCCTTCTTAAGAAGCACGGCGCCGAGACGCCCGAGTTCGTCGGAGGATTTGGCCGCGACGAAATTGCCGCCGGTCAGCACCGCGATGCGCGGCGACTGGGTGAATCCCACATAGGGATAGCCGGTCGGGGTGAAATTCGCCGCGCACGGAGCCGAGGTGACCGGGCAGCCGGCAAGCTCCGGCATCAGTTGCAGGGCAATGCGTGAGAGATGATCGCGCTCGGCCGTACTGCCGTCGGAGCGAAACCACGCGCCGGCATCCTCCAGCCGGCTGAAGGAAAGCGCCTCGGTATCCCCGCCGAGCTTCAGATAAGTCTTGCCGTCGGGATAATGCACCGGCGGCAGGATATAGATGTGATCTTCCTCCCGGTCGCCGAGCACGATGGTCGACGGCATGTCGCCGAAAACAGTCATCTCGCGCTCGCCGATTTCGTAGAAGACAACGGTACGCGCCATGACTCTCAAATCGACGGGACGCGGCAGCAGGGCATGGAAATTGCTGAAAGCGCCGGCCGCGACCAGCACGCGCTCGGCGCTGTAGTTTCTGTCGCCGGCCGTCACCTCGACATGGGAGCCCGCGTCGCGCACCGATGTCGCGGTCGCTTCGATCAGCGAAACGCCAGCCTGTTCGGCGAGCTTGGCTTGCGCGCGCACCAGCGCCCGCGGATTGATGTGCCCGGCGCGCCTGCGCTCGAAATACCCGCTGAAATCAGGGCCGACACTCAGATAAGGAAAACGCCGGCCGAGGTCCGCAGGCGCGACGATCTCGATATCGCTACCGAGTGTCCCGCTGACGGTCAGCGCCCTTAGAAGAAAGTCCTGCTCATCCTTAAGCGGCGGGCCGGCGAAGAGGCAGCCGACTTCCGAAAAGAAGGAAATGCCGCTCTTCGCCTCGATCTCGCGGTAGCGCGAGAGCGCCCGCGCGGCGAAGGTTCCCCAGGCGAGATTGCCGTCGAAGGTGCGTGTAATACGTGCTTCGTCGTAGTGGCTGGCAAAGACGCCGTGATGGGCCTTGCGCTCCTCGGGCTCCCGCGGGCCGATCAGCGCGATATCGTCGGCCATGGAGGAGAGATGCCGCGCCGCCGCGGCTCCCATCATGCCGCGCCCGATGACGATGAACCTGAAATCGACTGCCATACCTCACCTCATCTCGAGGTGGCCCACCTCGTTTCGAGGTGGGATATCACGGCGCGCGTCCCGATTCATATCGCAAAAATAGCGGTGGAGGATTTTCCTCCCGTCCGCTCGGCGGCTCAGTCGAGCATTGCCAGGACCTTGCCGCAATAGGTCTTCGACACCGGGTTCATGCGCGTTGCGCCATGGCCGGCGTTATACTTGAGGATGGTATTGCACGTCTCTCCACCACCGAGATCATGGGCAGCAGCCAGATATTTCATGCCGTACTTGATGTTGGTTTCCGGATCGAACAGGCCCTTGGCGCTGCCGGAATAACCCATCATGCGGGCCGTTGCAGGCTTTATCTGCATCAGGCCGATTTCACCGTGGCTGCCGCGTGCATTCGGATTGAAATTGCTTTCGACGCGGATGACCGCGGTCGCAAGCGCAACCGGTACAGCATATTCGTTCGCATATTTGCTGATCAGGGCGGAATAGGAATTGCCGGAAACATTGGCGACGGGATAACCGCTCTGGCGCTCGACCGTCTTCAGCGGGCGTTCCGCCGTCTTGAGCGGACGCTTCGCCGGCTTGACCGAACGTTCCGCTTTCTTCAACGGACGTTCTGCCTTCTTCGAAGGACGCTCGACTTTCTTCACCGGCGCATCGGCCCGCACACCCCAATCATTCGCAAACGCAAAGCTATTCCCCGCCAGCACCATGCCAACGCATGTTGCAGCAACAACAATCAGTTTTCTCATGTAGTCTTGAACACTCCGACCCAAAGAATTTCCGGACGGCGCGCCTCGCTGTCATAATGAATACCAGATCAAGGAACGATTGGTATTCACGGTAATTCTTATCGTTTCACATATCGCCCGTGGTTTAACTCGAAAACAACCCCGAGCACCGCTTGGCGGACGTTCTTAGACCATCGCAATGAGGAGATAATAGGGAAATGATGTGGCAGGCCGAATTTCGCGCTGCAATGCGAAATTCGGCGTTTCAGTAATTGCCGAGAATCAGGAATAACGCGGCAGCGTCGACAGCAGCCGGTGCAGCGTGTCGATCGTCGAAAAATCGGCGATCCCGTCCACCCGCTCGGGCCGGAAATGGCGCTGGAAAGCTTCCACGTCACCGGCCGTCTTTTCGGAGAATTCCCCCGTAATTTCAGTGCCGTAACCATAAAGCGACAGCATCGACTGCAGCGCCTCCACCGGCTGGCCGGCGTCGCCGCGCTGAAAGAAGCGCCCGCCAGTGATCGTTGCCGGCTCGACCCAATGGCCCACACCCGCCCGGTGAAGCTCGGCCCAGGGGAATTTTTCGCCCGGATCGACCTTGCGAATCGGCGCGACATCGGAATGCCCGAGCACTCTTTCCGGCGCGATCGACCAACGTTTGACACAGTCGCGACACAATTCGATCACCGCTGCGATCTGCTCTTTCGGATAGTCGGGAAGGCCGCCGGGATGGCCGGGATTGGCGATTTCGATGCCGATCGACAGCGAATTGATATCGCTCTCGCCCTGCCAGCTGCTTTTGCCCGCATGCCAGGCGCGGCGCGCCTCCGGTACGAGCTGGACCACCTCGCCATTCTCATGCACGAAATAATGGCTGGAAACCTGGCTTTCGTCCCGACAGAGCCAATCGAGCGCGCCGTCCGCCGTCGGCATGCCGGTATAGTGCAGCAGGATCATGTCGGGACGGCGCCCGTCCGTCCGCTCGCCGTGATTGGGCGACGGCCGCACGCAAGCGCCTCGGTAATCGGCCTCGAAAGAGGTCATGCGGCGCGGCGTTCCTTCTCGATCGCCGCATAGGCCGCGTTCAGCGCCGCCATGCGTTCGTTGGCGATCACATGGAACTCCTTCGGCACCCCGCGCGAGACCAGCCGGTCGGGGTGATGTTCGCTGACGAGGCCGCGGTAGCGGCGGCGGATCGTCGGGAAATCGTCGGAGGGCGAAACGCCGAGCACCTTATAAGGGTCGCCGCCGGACGAGACGTGGCGGGCGGCGATCTGCTCGAAGCGGGTCTCGCTCATCTGGAAGATCTCGGCGATATGGCTGAGGAAGTTCAGTTCCTTCTCGTGGATCAGCCCATCGGCCTTGGCGATGTGGAAGAGACCGTCAAGTACGTCTTCCAGCACCGGGCAATTGGCCGCGCAAGTGACGCAGAGCGTCGAGAGCCGCTCGGCATAGGCTTCATAGCCGGCGACGTCCTGGCGGGCGAGATTATAGAGCCGGGCGACGTTCTTCGCCTGATCCTCGGGAAATTCGAAGATTTCGCGGAAGGCTTCGACCTCCTTCTCGCTGACGATGCCGTCGGCCTTGGCCATCTTGGCCGAAAGCGCGATGATCGCCACGGAGAAAGCCACCTTGCGCCGGGTCTCGGGATCGCCTTCGAAAACCGTCCGGATAGCCTCGACCACCGCGGAGAGCGCATTGCCCGCGGTATTGCCAATGGCATTCAACAGTTTTTCCCAGAAGGACATCGAAAATCTCTCGCACGCTTGTCAAGTATGAGCAATCAGCTTGACCAAAGAATCGTAGCCTTTGCAAGGCGGCTATTGGTCGTAGGATCGAAAACAGTTTTCACGATTCGGTAATTATTGCAGCGCAGCAGGCGCTCGATCCGTTTCGCCCGATCGTCCGGGAGAGGATTGCCCGCACCAATCCTCCCTCAACGCCTAACCGCCGATTTCCACAAACTGTTCCCGATGAGCAGATCGCGCTTGAAACGATTATATCGACGCTTCGCGCCACCTTTGCCGTTCAACCCGGCAGAAAGGCGCATTTTTCGTAAATTCTTTACTTTACAGGGCCCTTTCCCTGCCGCATCCATGCGTTAGCTAACGCTGCCGCACTGAACACCATAGGAGGGATCATGGCCAAACAGAAAGTCGCAATGCTGACCGCCGGAGGCCTGGCGCCCTGTCTTTCCTCCGCCGTCGGCGGCCTCATCGAACGTTACAGCGACGTCGCGCCCGAGATCGATATCGTCGCCTACAAGTCCGGCTACCAGGGCGTGCTGCTCGGCGACCGTATCGAGATCACCCGCGACATGCGCGAAAAGGCGCCGCTCCTGCACCGCTACGGCGGCTCGCCGATCGGCAACAGCCGCGTCAAGCTCACCAACGCCGCCGACTGCGTCAAGCGCGGCCTGGTCAAGGAAGGCGACAACCCGCTCCGGGTCGCCGCCGAGCGCCTTGCCGATGACGGCATCACCATTCTCCACACGATCGGCGGCGACGATACCAACACCACCGCCGCCGACCTTGCCGCCTATCTCGCCGCCAACGGCTACAATCTCACCGTCGTCGGCCTGCCGAAAACCGTCGACAACGACGTCGTGCCGATCCGCCAGTCGCTCGGCGCCTGGACGGCCGCCGAAGTCGGCGCGCATTTCTTCGACAATGTCAGCAACGAGCAGACGGCAGCACCCCGCACCCTCGTCATCCACGAGGTCATGGGCCGCCATTGCGGCTGGCTGACGGCGGCCACCGCCCGCGCCTATCTCCAGCGCACCAGCCGCAATCAGTATGTCGACGGCCTGATGATGGACGCGCATCTGAAGAGCATCGACGCAGTCTACCTGCCCGAAATGGCCTTCGACCTCGACGCCGAGGCCGCCCGCCTGAAGGACATTATGGACCGCACCGGCCACGCCACCGTCTTCGTGTCTGAAGGCGCCTGCCTCGACGCCATCGTCGCCGAGCGGGAAGCCGCCGGCGAAACCGTCAAGCGCGACGCCTTCGGCCATGTGAAGATCGATACGATCAATGTCGGCGCCTGGTTCCAGAAGCAGTTCGCCAGCCTCCTGAACGCCGAGCGCTCCCTCGTGCAGAAGTCGGGCTATTTCGCCCGCTCCGCGCCTGCCAACGCCGACGACCTCAGGCTGATCCAGAGCATGGTCGATCTCGCCGTCGAAAGCGCGCTCAATAAAGTCTCCGGCGTCACCGGCCACGATGAAGCGCAGAATGGTAAATTGCGCACTATAGAATTCCCGCGCATCAAGGGCGGCAAGGCTTTTGACCTGTCTACGGCATGGTTTGCCGAAGTCATGGACAATATAGGCCAGAAATACAAAGAAGCGTGATTGACGGATCGTTAATATGATGTCTTTGCTTCTTCCTGAGGAATAGGAGGAGACACCATGTCGCTTGAAGCCTGGATCGCTTTTGCGGCCGCATCTGCCATCATGCTGGCCATACCGGGGCCGACGATACTGCTCGTCGTCTCCTATGCGCTCGGCCATGGCCGCCGGACGGCGCTTGCGACGGTCAGCGGCGTGGCGCTCGGCGACTTCACCGCGATGACCGCGTCCCTCTTCGGTCTCGGTGCGGTGCTGGCCGCCTCCGCCACCCTCTTCACCGTCTTGAAGTGGATCGGCGGCGCCTACCTGATCTGGCTGGGAATCAAGCTCTGGCGGGCTCCCGTGATCGGCGAGCCCGTCGCCGACAACGACAATCTGCCCGAGGAAAAATCGCTCAAGATCTTCCTCCACGCCTATGTCGTCACCGCCCTCAATCCGAAGAGCATCGTCTTCTTCGTCGCCTTCGTGCCGCAGTTCCTCAATCCCGCCCTGCCCTTCTTCGGGCAGATGGCGATCATGGAAGCGACCTTCCTCGTGCTGGCGATCCTCAACGCCGCCACCTACGCATTTCTCGCCCATTCCGCTCGCGGACTGATTCGCAAGGCGAGCGTCCAGCGCGCGGTAAACCGCACCGGCGGCACCCTGCTGATCGCTGCAGGCGCCGTAACGGCCGGGTATCGCCGTATTGCGGCTTAAAAAGCCAGGTATCGCGCTGTTGCAGCTTGGAAATAATCCGTGGTTGCCGGAATGCAACGAATAGGTTAATGGGGTCGTCGGGTTTAAGCTTTTTAGTAACTTTTATAACGCTGCCGGGGCGGCGCGATTTCACGAAAGTGACGGAATGGTAGCGATCGGATTGTCCGGCCTGAAACGCGGTCTTGTCGTTTCCACGGTGCTCTGCTGCGGCGTGATCACCGGCTGCACGAGCGTCGAATACACCTCTCAGGCCGAACTGACAGCTGCCCAGACCGTGGTGCCGACACCGAAGCCGGGCGAAGACGCGATGCTTGCCGCGGTCCCGACCGCAGAAGGCGCGGCCGGCCAGGCAATCGCAGGCGCCATGCTTCCCCAGACAGGCCCGTCGCTCACCGCAACGGCGATGCCGGCGGTGACCGCATCCCAGCCAGCCGATCTCACCATGCAGGCCGGCATACAGCCGGCAGCCTATGCGCAGATCCCGCTGACGCCGGAGATGACGGCGATCCAGTCGGTCGTGCCGACGCCGCGCCCGGGTGCGCCGGCGCAGCCGGCAACGCAGCTTGCCTTTGCCGCCACGCCGCAGAACAGCGCGCTTGCAGCGCTTGCCGCAGTCGACACCACGCCGCGCTCCATGGATTACGGCTTCGACGAATCCGGGCCGATCGATCCGCCCACGGCTCCCCCGATGTTCAGCGACGACGACAAGGACGATGCGCCGACCGTCGAGAAGAGCTTCGTTACCAAGCTCATCCAGAAATATTCGAAGATCTACGAAATTCCCGAGACGCTGCTCCATCGCATCGTCCATCGCGAGAGCCGTTACAATCCGAAGGCCTATAACAAGCGCGGCTATTTCGGCCTCATGCAGATCAAATACAACACCGCCAAGTCCATGGGCTATGACGGTGCGCCCGGCGGCCTCTTCGACGCCGAGACCAACATCAAATATGCCGCGAAATATCTGCGCGGCGCCTGGCTCGTCTCCGACAACAGGGAAGACGACGCCGTCCGCCTTTATGCGCGCGGCTATTATTACGACGCCAAGCGCAAGGGCATGAACGACATCGCCCAAGGCAATTACTGACAGCCACGATTGAAATACGTTGAAGCGGAAGCGCCGGCCTATGGCTGCGCTTGCGTCCGTTGTTGCGATCCGGCCTGCTGCTGCGGCGCCCCCGATGGCGGCGAGGCCGCCAGGATCGCCTTGAGAAGCGGCTGCGGCTGATAGTCGAGCCAGCTCGGCGTCAGCCCGAGCCTGACGATAACCAGATTGGCGGAAGGCACGATCGCCATGCTCTGCCCGTCATGCCCGCTCAGCCAGAACGTATCCTCCGGCAGCCCGAAGGCGGCGCTCGAGCCGCCGCCGGGAGCGAGCCAGGCCTGGCCCTGCGTATACCGGCCGTTCGAGGCTGCTGTCGGCGTGCGCATGGCGCCGACGAAACCCTCCGGCAACAGCCGCCGGCCGTTCCACACGCCGTCCTGCAGCAGGAACTGCCCGAAGCGCGCCCAGTCATGCGCCGTCGCATAGAGATAAGAGCTTCCGGCGAAGGTGCCGCGCGCATCGAGTTCGAACACGGCGCTCGTCATGCCGAGCGGCGCAAACAGCGCGTCGTGCGGATAGGCAAAGGCCGCCTGAGCGTTGCCGACCCTGTCCATCCAGATGCGCGACAAGAGCACCGCCGTGCCGCTCGAATAGCGGAACCGTTTACCGGGCGCCGCCTCCATCGGCGCATTGGCCGGCAGCGATACCATGTCGGGATCGAGGTAAAGCATGCGCGTCACATCGGCGACGTCGCCATAATCCTCGTTGAAGGCAAGGCCGCTCTCCATGCCGAGCAGGTCGGAAACCTTGATGTTCCCACGCGCATCGTCCTTCCACTGCGCCAGCAGATGATCGTCGTCGAAGGAGATCTTGCCGTCGAGCATCAGCCGGCCGAGGATTGCCGCATTCACCGTCTTCGTCATCGACCAGCCGACCAGCGGCGTCTTCGCCGAAAATCCCGGACCATAGGCTTCGGCGACGATGCGGCCGTCGCGCACCACCACGATCGCCCGCATCGCCGGACCGGCAAGCTTGGCGTCGGCCAGGAGCGCGGCGATCTTCCCGTCCGGCTGATCACCGGCGCCCTCCCCATCCGGCCACACCGCGTCGCTCGCCTGCATCCTGGCCGGCGCATCGAAGGGCACGGCATGCGCCGCCGCCTCGAAATCGCCGTCCGGTACGCTCGTGCAGCCGAGACCGCTGCGATAGAGCGCGTAACTCGGCGCGAACAGCCCCATGAAGCGCGCCGTCACGCGGTCGTTGTCTCGGTCGACGCTGACGCGCATGAGCCGCAGCAGCGGATTTGCGGGCGCCTGGACGTCGTCCTGAAGCACATCGTCCGCGTCCCGGCCGGCGATGAAGACATTGGAGCAGACGATCTTGGCGGCGTAACCGTCACCG
This sequence comes from Rhizobium sp. BR 249, assembly GCF_047445895.1. Classification (NCBI taxonomy): domain Bacteria; kingdom Pseudomonadati; phylum Pseudomonadota; class Alphaproteobacteria; order Hyphomicrobiales; family Rhizobiaceae; genus Rhizobium; species Rhizobium sp. BR 249. Next base: position 105,257 of record NZ_JARWKX010000008.1, read on the forward strand.
ACGCGCAGGAGTTCCGGCGGCCGGACGAAGAGCCAGCCGGCGCCGGCGATGACGAGGAGAACGAGAAGGAGAGCAAACGCCTTCAGGATACGCAGGACAGATCGCATGGCATTCCTCCATGCCGGGAGAGAAGCAGGAATCGCGCCGGCGCGAAAGGGGGCGGCGCGAAGAAGGCCCGTCATGCCGATCACTTCACCGGGAGGGCGATGTATCCGAAGAGCGGCGCCCACAGGCCGCGTCATCAAACTGTAGCAGTGGCGCGCTACACGCCCTGAACGCTAAAAAGGTGACAGACTCATGTCAGAATTTGCACCGGATGCCGGCTTCCGCAAGAACCGGAAACTCAAGGACGCCCTTCTCCGCCACAAGGCTTTTTCGAAGGATGGTTTCTCCGAGCGCCTCTTCGGTCTTCTCTTCTCCGGCCTCGTCTATCCGCAGATCTGGGAGGATCCGGATCTCGACATGCAGGCGATGGAGCTGAAGCCCAATCATCGCATCGTCACCATCGGCTCCGGCGGCTGCAACATGCTCGCCTATCTCTCCAAGGCGCCGGCCTCGATCGACGTCGTCGATCTCAACCCGCACCATATCGCGCTGAACAAGCTGAAGCTCGCCGCCTTCAAGCATCTGCCCGATCACACCGATCTCGTCCGCTTCCTGGCGATGCCGAACGAGAAATCGAACAGCCGCGCCTTCGACCGGCATCTCGCCGAAAGGCTGGACGAGGCGACCCGCAGCTATTGGAACGGCCGCAAGTTCGGCCGCCGCCGCGTCACCGTCTTCGACCGCAACATCTATGAAACCGGTCTGCTCGGCCGCTTCATCGGCGCTGCCCATCTTCTGGCCCGCCTGCACGGCGTCAAGCTGCGCGAAATGACCAAGACCCGTTCGATCCGCGAGCAGCGCCAGTTCTTCGACGAGCAGATCGCGCCGCTGTTCGAAAAGCCGGTCGTGCGCTGGATCACCGGCCGCAAGAGCTCGCTCTTCGGCCTCGGCATTCCGCCGCAGCAATATGACGAGCTGGCAAGCCTTGCCGACGATCATTCGATCGCGCCGGTCTTGAAGCATCGCCTGGAAAAGCTCGCCTGTCATTTCCCGATGCGCGACAATTATTTCGCCTGGCAGGCCTTCGGCCGCCGTTATGCCACCGCGGAGGAAGGCCCGCTGCCGACCTATCTGAAGCCGGAGCACTATGAGGTGATCCGCGCCAATGTCGACCGCGTCAACGTTCACCATGCAAGCTTCACCGAGCTTCTGGCCCGCGAGCCGGCTTCCTCGCGCGATCGCTACATCCTGCTCGACGCGCAGGACTGGATGACCGACGGACAGCTGAATGACGTCTGGCGGGAAATCACCCGCACGGCGCGCGAAGGCGCGCGCGTGATCTTCCGTACCGCCGCCGAAAAGAGCATCATCGAAGGCCGCCTGTCTGTCTCGATCCGCGACCAGTGGGATTATTTCGAGGAGAAGTCGCGCGAACTGACGGCGCTCGATCGCTCGGCGATCTACGGCGGCTTCCACATTTACGGGAAGAAAGCGTGAGCGAGGTCGGCGCCGAGACGGTGGGAAAGAGCGATAACCATGCCAGCCTGATGGATGGCATGTACCGCTACCAGCGCCATATCTACGACCTCACCCGCAAATATTACCTCCTCGGTCGCGACAGCACGATCCGCAATCTCGACGTTCCGGATGGTGGCACCCTGCTCGAAGTCGGCTGCGGCACCGGGCGCAACATGGCTTTGGCTCATAAGCATTTTCCGGGCGCCAAGCTGTTCGGCCTCGACATTTCCCAGGAAATGCTGATCTCGGCCCGCAAGACCTTCGCCACCAAGGCGACCATCCCGGAATTCCGCGTCGCCGACGCCACGGCGTTCACACCGCGCGAATTCGGCGTCAGCGGCTTCGACCGCATCCTGATCTCCTATGCCCTGTCGATGATCCCGGACTGGGAGCGCGCCGTCGATGCGTCGATCGCCGCGCTCAATCCCGGCGGCCAGCTGCACATCGTCGATTTCGGCCAGCAGGAGGGCCTGCCGCGCTGGTTCCGCCGCATGCTGCAGTCCTGGCTTGCGAAGTTCCACGTCACCCCGCGCCGCGACCTGCGCGAGGTTCTGGAAGCCCAGGCCGATGAGCATAATGCGCGCCTGGTATTCGAAACCGTCGGGGGCGGTTATGCCTGGCGGGCAGCTATTATCAGCAAGCGCTCATAATTCGCTTGAAACTAACCGATTTTTTACGTTGATATGGTGAAAAGAGGGTTATTCCTCTGCTGGACTCGTTTTTCTCGAAGGTCAGGCTGTGGGGCAAAGAGATCATTCGGTTCACGACGGGATACCCATGCGCCGGCTTTTGTTTTGCGTTCTGCCTCTGGCCATCATGCTGGCCGGCTGCTCCTCCTCCGGTCAAGACTATCTCGAAACCGCATCGATAAAGCCGAAAACCCGCTTTCAGGACACCGATCCGCAGGATTTCGGCCCGAAGCATCCGCAGCAGAACGCCATCCACGGCATCGACATCTCCAAATGGCAGGGCGATATCGACTGGAGCACGGTGCGGAATTCCGGCGTCGCCTTCGCCTTCATCAAGGCGACGGAAGGCAAGGACAGGGTCGATCCCCGCTTCGACGAATATTGGCGCGAGGCGCGCGCCGCGGGCATCCCGCACGCCCCCTATCATTTCTATTATTTCTGCTCCTCGGCCGACGAGCAGGCCGACTGGTTCATCCGCAACGTGCCGAAGGAGGCGATGCGCCTGCCGCCGGTGCTCGATGTCGAGTGGAACGCCGAATCGAAAACCTGCCGCTATCGTCCCGACCCGGAAACGGTGCGCTCGGAAATGCAGCGTTTCATGAACCGCCTGGAAGCCTATTACGGCAAGCGCCCGATCATCTACACCTCGGTCGATTTCCATCGCGAAAATCTCGCCGGCTATTTCCAGGATTATCATTTCTGGGTCCGCTCGGTGGCAAAACACCCGGAAGTGACCTATTCCGACCGCCGCTGGGCCTTCTGGCAATATACCTCGACCGGCGTTATTCCCGGCATCAAGGGACCGACCGACATCAATGTCTTTGCCGGCAGCGCAAAGAACTGGAACAATTGGGTCGCGGCCGTTTCCAAGGATAGAAATTCTTAGTAACGTCTTCCAATCTTTCTTGCTTCCGTCACATTCCTCTGTGAAAGCGACGGGCATCCATTTGCTATAAGGACAGCATTCATGCACCGCTCGCTCGCAAGCCGCTCTGCACTCGCCCTCCTGTTTGCCCTCGCTCTCGCAGGCGGCGCAGCCGCCCAGCAGGCGCCCGCGGCCTCAGCCCCGGCGGCACCCTGCGGCGGCGATCTCTCCGCCTTCCTCCAGGGCGTCAAGGCCGATGCGGTCGCCGCAGGCGTCAGCGCCGCAGCCGCCGACGAGGCGCTGGCCGGCGCTGAAATCGATCCCAAGGTTCTGAGCCGGGATCGCGCCCAGGGCGTCTTCAAGCAGACCTTCCTCGAATTCTCCCAGCGCACCGTCAGCCAGGCCCGCCTCGACATCGGCCGCCAGAAGATGAAGCAATATGCCGACGTCTTTGCCCGCGCCGAGCAGGAATTCGGCGTTCCCTCCGGCGTCATCACCGCCTTCTGGGCGATGGAAACCGATTTCGGCGCCGTCCAGGGCGATTTCAACACCCGCAACGCCCTGGTGACGCTGTCGCACGACTGCCGCCGCCCGGAACTCTTCCGCCCGCAGCTGATCGCCCTCATCGAGATGGTCCAGCACGGCGATCTCGACCCCGCCACCAACACCGGCGCCTGGGCCGGCGAGATCGGCCAGGTCCAGATGCTGCCGCGCGACATCATCGCCTATGGCATGGATGGCGACGGCGACGGCCATGTCCGCCTGAAACAGAGCGGCCCGGACGCCATCCTGACGGCGGCGAAATTCATCCAGCATCTCGGCTTCGAGCGCGGCCAGCCCTGGCTGCAGGAAGTCACCCTGCCCGACAGCCTGCCCTTCGAGAAATCCGGCCTTGGCGGCACGATGAAGGCCGCCGAATGGTTCGCGCTCGGCGTCAAGCCGCGCGACGGCAACACCGCCTTCGGCGATCTCGAAGGCGACCTCGTGCTGCCGCAGGGCCGCATGGGACCGGCCTTCATCGCCTATCCGAATTTCAAGATCTATCTCGAATGGAACAAGTCGTTCATCTACACGACGTCGGCCGCCTATTTCGGAACCCGCCTTTCCGGCGCCCCGACCTATCTCAAGGGCGTACCCGAGCAGGGCCTTTCCAACGACCAGATGAAACAACTGCAGACGAAGCTGGATTCGCTTGGCCATGATGTCGGCGAGATCGACGGCATCCTCGGCTCCGGCACACGCGTCGCGATCCAGAAGGAACAGCAGCGCTTGGGCATGCCGGCCGACGGCTGGGCGACGCCCGCCCTCCTCAATGCCCTCTGATCACTGCTGACAGCTTGCCGCCACCCGCTTTGCAAGAAACGGGTGGCGCCATGCGCCGCCTCAGCTAAGACTTCCATTGAAGAATCGATGCCGTTTCGGCAGCGATTCGGTTTGCTATGGAGGACGCGGCTTGGACAGCAGAATGAATGCCTGGACCTGGGGACTGCTGGTCCTGCTCGGCCTGATCTGGGGCGGCTCCTTTTTCTTTGCCCGCATCGCCGTTGAGCACGTGCCGCCGCTGACGCTCGTCTTCCTCCGGCTGCTGCTCGCAGCGCTCGCCCTGCATGTCTATATCGCCGGCCGTCTCGACATCTATTCGATCCTCAGTGACCGCTGGCGCGAGTTCCTGATCCTCGGCATCATCAACAATGTCCTGCCGCATGCCTTGATCTTCTTCGGCCAGACCCGCATCGGCGCCGGTCTTGCGGCGATCCTGAACGCGACGACGCCGATCTGGACCGTGCTCATCGCCAATTACCTCACCTCGGACGAAAAGCTGTCTTCGGCCAAGATCGCCGGCTGCCTCGTCGGCCTCGCCGGAACGATCGTGCTGATCGGCCCCGGCATCTCCGGCGGCAGCGAAGCCCCGCTCTGGGCGCTGCTGCTGCCGGTGCTCGCCGCCGTCTCCTACGGTTTCGCCGCCACTTACGGCAAACGCTTCAAGGGCGTCCCCGCCCCCGTCACGGCCGCCGGCCAGTTGACCGCTTCCTCGCTGGTCGCGCTGCCGCTGTCGCTGCTGGCCGATCGCCCCTGGACACTGGCTGCGCCGCCGCTGGATGCGCTGCTTGCCATCCTGGCGCTGGCGCTGCTGTCGACCGCCTTCGCCTACATTCTCTATTTCAGGATCATGGCAATGGCCGGCGCCACCAACGCTTCGCTCGTCACCCTGCTGGTACCGCCGGGCGCCATCCTTCTCGGCGTGCTCTTCCTCGGTGAAAGGCTCAGCCTCGCCGAATTCGCCGGCATGGCGCTGATCGGTTTCGGCCTCGTCATCCTTGATGGCCGCGCCTATCGCCTGCTGGTGAAGCCTGCCTGACGGCCAGGTTGCAGTTTTCCTATGTTTTCAACCTGTTGCGGGCTCGCCATGTTTTGGGCGCATAGATGAATCCACGATCGCCTGATTTAACGCCGTGTTAAAATGTGTGAAGAAAAATTTTCCTTAAATTATCGTTTCATCTCAATGACTTGGGAAAACGATGCTCGACTTATCCACCGGCCATTTCGGCAGCGCAGCATAGAATCCGCTTCCCAACCGACATATTTCAGACATAATATCAGGCGGTTAACGCGAGGAGACAGACATGGGACTCACGCAATCCTTGAATGTTCTGTTGGTCAGTGCAGCGTTTGCTTTCGTCTTATCCATGCTCTTCATTTGAGCCGGGATGACGGATGCGGAACGCTGATAGTGCCTAAACTCCCCTGATCAATCCGCCAAAGAAAAAGCGCATGTCCCGCCCGACATGCGCTTTTTCACTTTTGAACGTCTGAAACGATCAGGCGGCAGCACCCGCGCTCTTCGGCGACCGGCGGGAGAAGCCGAGATTGTCGAGCACGGCGGAAACCAGCGGCGCACGGTTCATCGTGTAGAGATGGAACTCGTCGAGGCCGCGCCGGACGAGATCCTCGATCTGCTCAGCCGCGACGTCGGCCGCAACCTTCGCCCGTTCCTCGGGCTTGTCGTCGAAGCCCGCGAAGCGTTCGTCGAGGAAGGCGGGGATGACGGTGCCGCAAGCGCCGGCGAAACGCTTCAGCTGCGTCAGGTTCTGGATCGGCATGATGCCGGGCACGATCGGGATCGAGATGCCGGCGGCGCGCACCCGCTCCAGGTAGCGCTCGAAATTGTCGTTGTCGAAGAAGAATTGCGTCAGCGCGCGGTCGGCGCCGTTGTCGGCCTTGCGCTTCAGCATGTCGATATCGGCGGCGGTATCGCGGCTTTCCGGGTGCTTTTCCGGATAGGCGGAGACCGAAATCTCGAAATCGGCGATCGACTTGAGGCCGGCCACCAGTTCCGCCGCATTGGCGTAACCGCCGGGATGCGGCTGATAGGGCGCGCCGGCGCCGCCGGGTGCGTCACCGCGCAACGCCACGAAATGCTTCACGCCGACCTTGCGGAACGTATCGATCATATGATGCGTTTCTTCCTTCGTCGCACCGACGCAGGTGAGATGCGAGGCGGTGGCGAGCGGCGTCTGCGACAGGAAGCGCGTGACGGCCGACAGCGTCGGCGCCTTGGTGGTGCCGCCGGCGCCATAGGTCACCGACACGAAATCCGGCTCCCAATCCTGCAGCTTGGCGACGGTGTCCCAGAGCTGCCCTTCCATCTCTTCCGATTTCGGCGGAAAGAATTCGAAGGAGATCCCGAAGTTGCGCCCGCGTGCTTCGTTTTTCAAAGCCATGTCATACTCTCCCGGCAAATGTAGGTTCGGCGTCTTCGCTCGTCTGCGAAGCCATGAGACGCCTCGGATCGCGCGCGAGCCAGACGGTGACCGTCAGCCCCTGCCCGCCCTGCTGACCCGGATGAAGATCGACGACCTGCTCGACGTCGAGCCCGGCCTTGCGCAGCCAGTCGGACATCGCCTGGTGCGAAAAGCCGAGACGGACATGGGCATGTTCGTCGCGGAGATATTCGAGCGTGTGCGGTGCGAGGTCGATGACCACGAGCCGCCCGCCCGGCCGGAGCATGCGCGCCGCTTCCGCGATCGCAATCTCCGGCTGGTCGAAGAAATGCAGCACCTGATGGATCGTCACCAGGTCGAAATCCTGCCCCTCGAACGGAAGGTTCAGGATATCGGCGTGGCGGACCGTCGCCTTGGTGATGCGTGATTTGTCGAGATTGGCGCGCGCCACGCTCAGCATATCGCGGCTGGCATCGACGCCGATAGCCCGGCGATAAAGCCCGGACAGGAGCTCCAGGATGCGGCCGGTGCCGGTGCCGAGATCCAGCAGTGAATCGATCGGCTGGTTGCCGAGCAGCCGGATGACGGCGGCATCGACCTCCTCATCGGCCGCATGCAGGCGGCGAAGCTCGTCCCATTCCGCGGCGTTGCGGCTGAAATAGGCCTGCGCCCGCTCGGCCCGCTGCCGCTTGACCTGCGAAAGCCGCTCGCCGTCGCGAAGGATGGTCGGATCGTTCTCGGAGACATGTCTCAGCAATGCCCGCACCAGCATGGCCGCCTTGCCGTCCTGCTTGAGCCGGAAATAGGCCCAGGCGCCCTCCTGATAGCGTTCGATCAGTTCGGCTTCGCCGAGCAGCTTCAGGTGGCGGGAGATACGCGGTTGGGATTGACCGAGGATTTCGGTAAGATCGGTCACCGTCAGGTCGCCGCCATCGAGAAGCGCCAGAAGACGCAGGCGCGTAGGTTCGCCGGCCGCCTTCAAGACGTCCACCAGCCCATCCAGTCCCAGCTTCAAAGGTTCGCTCATCATCGGCCCAATCAAGATATAAAGATATCTTTATGTGATTTGAAAAGCGGTGGCAAGCGGCAATTCGCACTCTCCGCGAAATTGCCTGCTCAAATTGCGACAGGCAAAATTGGGTGCGACCCAGAAGCGGTCAGCGCTTTTGGGAGGATAATATGGATAAAAAACAAAGATTTAGGCGCGTCGATTGAATCAGGTTCGGAGCACGACACGATTATACGAAAAAGCCCGAACAAACCGGGCCTCGGTTTGTTGACAAATCTCGTTCTTCACTTGACGTCATCCTCGGCGCCTTGTGCCGAGGATCTGCTGCCCTATCGACCGGAGGCAGATGCTTGGGGCACAAGCCCGAGCATGACGAAAGAGAAGTTGGCGGCTTCACCAGTTGTCAAAGCCCCGGCTGAACCGGGGCTTACAAGGCGAAAAGTCGCTGATCAGCGTGTCAGGCGCTTATGGGCCTGGCTGCCCGGGTTGAGCGCATCCGGGCCGAGGCGGCGGACCTTGTCCTGCTCGTAATCCTCGAAGTTGCCTTCGAACCATTCGACATGGCCCTCGCCTTCGAACGCCAGGATGTGCGTTGCCAGACGGTCGAGGAACATGCGGTCGTGGCTGATGATAATGGCGCAGCCGGCGAAATTCTCGAGCGCGTTTTCAAGAGCGCCCAGCGTTTCCGTATCGAGGTCGTTGGTCGGTTCGTCGAGCAGCAGAACGTTGCCGCCCGCCTTCAGCATCTTGGCGAGGTGCACGCGGTTGCGCTGGCCGCCCGAGAGATTGCCGACCTTCTGCTGCTGGTCGCCGCCCTTGAAGTTGAAGGCGCCGCAATAGGCACGCGAGTTCATGTCGAACTTGCCGAGCTTGATGATTTCGGCGCCGCCGGAGATTTCCTCCCAGACCGTCTTGTCGGCGGCCAGCGCGTCGCGGCTCTGGTCGACATAACCGAGATGCACGGTCTCGCCGATGCGGACCGAACCGCTATCCGGCTTTTCCTGGCCGGTGATCATCTTGAACAGGGTCGTCTTGCCGGCGCCGTTCGGGCCGATGATGCCGACGATGCCGCCCGGCGGCAGCTTGATCGACAGGTCGTTGATCAGCGTGCGGCCCTCGAAGCCCTTGGTGATGCCTTCCAGCTCGATGACCACCTGGCCGAGACGCTCGCTGACCGGGATGATGATCTGCGCGTCGCCGGGACGCTGCTTTTCGGCGGCCTCGACCAGCTGCTCGTAGGACTTGATACGCGCCTTGGACTTTGCCTGGCGGGCCTTCGGGCTGGAAGCGATCCATTCCTGCTCGCGGGTGATCGCCTTCTGGCGGGATGCTTCTTCGCGGTTTTCCTGCAGCATGCGCTTGGCCTTGGCCTGCAGGTAGGCGGAGTAGTTGCCTTCGTAGGGGATGCCGCGGCCGCGGTCGAGTTCCAGGATCCAGCCGGTGACGTTATCCAGGAAGTAGCGGTCGTGGGTAATCATCATCACGGCGCCGGGATAGTCGCGCAGATGCTTTTCGAGCCAGGCGATGGTTTCGGCGTCCAGATGGTTGGTCGGTTCGTCGAGCAGCAGCAGGTCCGGCTGCGACAGCAGCAGGCGGCAGAGCGCGATACGGCGGCGCTCACCACCGGAAAGGCTGGTGACTTCGGCGTCGCGCGGCGGGCAGCGCAGGGCTTCCATCGCCATCTCGACCTGGCTTTCCAGATCCCAGAGGTTCTGGCTGTCGATGATGTCCTGGAGCTTGGCGCCCTCTTCCGCCGTCTCGTCGGAATAGTTCATCATCAGTTCGTTGTAGCGATCGACGATGGCCGTCTTGGAGGCAACGCCTTCCATGACGTTCTCGAACACGGTCTTGTTCGGATCGAGTTTCGGCTCCTGCTCGAGATAGCCGACCGTGGCACCCTCGGCGAGCCAGGCTTCGCCGGTATATTCCTTGTCCTGGCCGGCAATGATGCGCAGCACGGTGGATTTACCGGCGCCGTTCGGGCCGAGGATGCCGATCTTGGCATCGGGGTAGAAGGAAAGGTGGATATTCTCCAGGATCTTCTTGTTGCCGTAGGCCTTGTTGAGGCCGGACATGTGGTAGATGAACTGACGTGCCATACTGCGCTGCTCCGGGCGGGAAACTTCGATTGTGCCGCTATGTAGGCGAAACAGCGCCTGCGGGCAACGCCGAAACCCGGTTTAGGCAGGATTTCCGGTCAGAAGCCCGCAGCGTCGACGACGCCCTCATTGCAGCCGAACGAGGTTTTTCCCGCTCCCTGGATGAGATCGCCGAGGGCCGCGGTTTTTGCCGATGCCGTCCCCGCGTCCTGGGAAAGCCCGATCGTCAGCTCGCTGATCACCCTGACATTGCCGGCCCGGCGGCAGCTCATCTTGACGCGGTCGCCGGCCCCAGGCCCGAAGCTCTTGTCGAAAGCCGCCTTGATCGCCTCGGCCTTGACGGTCTTGCCGATATTGGCGGCAAAGAGATCGCGCACCGCCGAGGCATTGAGCGCGGTCAGCAGATGCATGCTGACGCCGAAATAATCTTCCGCACTCATCTTCGTGCAGGTACCGTGCTTGACCCATTCATGCCGGTCCAGGCCGGATTGCGTGCCGGGCATCGCTTTTGCGAGCGCGGCTTGAGTCTCGGACGCCAGCGTCACCGCCGGCAGTTTGTTCCAGTCGCCGTCCTTGTCCACGCTTTTCTGGTCGTCGCTCACGCCGCAGTAATCCTGCTTCATCGGCCAGAGCCCGTGCAGCGAGAAGTTCGTCGCATCAGGACGCTCACCTGTCTGGCTCGCACATTCGGCTTTCTTCTGGTTGGTCTGGCAGAAGGCGGGCTGCCAGCTCGCAGCCAGAATGAAGCGGGTGCGCCCGCCGCCCTCCTGCGCCGTGGCGGCGCCGGCAAGAACCATCGACACGGCAAACGCCAGGGAACGCAACTGCATGCTGATCATTTCAACCCCCAAAAGAACAATACAGGAACAAATAAGCACGAAGCATGAAAGCCCGCAACCCTGAATCGCAGCAAGGTCGTAAAATTGTTATCGGATAAATCAAACGCTGATGTTGCATTTACTGGCCGATCTGGTCTCTTGCGACAGGGAGGATCTGCATGTTTTCAGATACGCAAAGGCTGGCCTTGCCGGAGGCGTCGCTCGCCTATCACCATGCCGAGGCTGCCGCGCCGGCGCGCGGCATCCTGTTGATATCGCACGGGCTCGCCGAACATTCGAAGCGCTACCGCGTCTTTGCCGAGACGATGACGGCGCGCGGCTATCACGTCTACGCCCATGATCATCGCGGTCATGGCGAGACGACGGCGCCCGACGCGCCGATCGGCCGCTTCGCCCGGCGCGGCGGCGTCGAAAGGGTGATCGGCGACGTCATCGCCATGCGCGCCCACGCAACCTCCCGTCATCCGGGCCTGCCGGTGATCCTCTTCGGCCATTCGATGGGCGGCCTCATTGCCCTCAATGCCGCGGTCACGGCTCCGGGCGACTTCGACGCCGTCGCCGTCTGGAACTCGAATTTCGCCGTCGGGCTTGCCGGCCGCGCCGCCCAGGCAATCCTGCTGGCCGAGCGCATGCTGAAGGGCTCCGACGTGCCGAGCGGACTTCTGCCGAAACTCACCTTCGGCGCCTGGGGCAAATCGATTCCCGGCCGCCGCACCGAGTTCGACTGGCTGTCGCGTCTTCCCCATGAAGTCGACAAATATGTCGCCGATCCGCTCTGCGGCTTCGACGCCTCGGTCTCCCTCTGGCTCGACGTCTTCGAGCTGACCTTCCGCGCCCCGCAGAAGGTCCGCCTCGACCGGCTGGCGCGCGACATGCCGATCCATCTCGTCGGCGGCGGAGAGGACCCGGCAACGGAACGTGGAAAAGCCATTCTCTGGTTGTCAAACCATTTGAAAGGCCACGGCTTCTCCCGTATCAGCACCGTGATATATCAGGATATGCGGCACGAAACGCTGAACGAGATCGGCGCGGAGGCTGCAACCGCAGCTTTCGCGGACTGGTGCGACGAAACCGTCGCCGGATCGCAAACGGCCAAATCCTGAGCAATAGGGATTCCATCATGAGCAGCACGACCGCCCGCCCCGCTTCGTCCACCTCCGAGGTGACGACGGGACTCGCGCTGATGTTTCTTTCGGTGATGTTCTCGCCGCTCATCGATATTTTCGCCAAGCTTGCCGTCGTCACCGTCCCCTCCGCCGAGGTCACTGCCGGCCGCTTCGTCGTGCAGGCGCTCTGCATGCTGCCGATCGTGATATGGCGGCGCAGTTTTGCCGATTTCTCCTGGCGCCAAAGCCTGTTCCATGCCATCCGCGGCGCGATCATCACCATCTCGATGATCTCTTTCGTCACCACGCTGAAATACATGGCGGTCGCCGACGCGATTGCGATCTTCTTCGTCGAGCCGATCATGGTGACGATCCTCGGCGGCATTTTCCTGAAGGAAACCATCGGCTGGCGGCGCTATACGGCCTGCGGCGTCGGCTTCTTCGGGGCGATGCTGATCATCCAGCCGAGTTTCGAGGAGGTCGGCTACATCGCGCTCCTGCCCGTCGTCAGCGCACTCTGCATCGCAATCTTCGTCCTGATGACCCGCGTCCTCTCGCATAGGGAAGATCCCTGGGCGATGCAGTTCCAGATGGGCATCTGGGGTCTCATCTTTTGCGCGCTCCTGCTTTTTATCGGCAACGGAAGCGGCTCCGATCTCTTCGACCCCGTCATGCCCGTGGGCAGCGCCTGGTTCTACGTCGCCGGCGTCGGCGCCATGGCCGCGATCGCCGGCATCTTTGGCGTCTATGCCTATCGCGCCGCCCCGGCCTCGACGCTGGCGCCGCTGCAATATTTCGAGATCGTCTCGGCGACGATCTTCGCCTGGCTGGTTTTCGGCGACTTCCCGGATGCGATCAAATGGCTCGGCATCGCTATCATCATGGCGTCGGGCCTCTATATCCTGTGGCGCGAGCGCCGCTTTGCTTCAAAGCCCGTATCCGATACATCTGAGGTGACGCTGGCGCCGTAGAGATTGCCGGGAGGAACATGACGGAGACCACGACCAAAAAGCCGCCGCTCGCTGGCATCAGGGTGATCGAGCTTGCCCGCGTGCTCGCCGGCCCCTGGGCGGGACAGATGCTTGCCGATCTCGGCGCCGATGTCATCAAGGTCGAAAATCCCGACGGCGGCGACGATACGCGCCAATGGGGGCCGCCCTTCGTCGAAAGGGCGGACGGCGAAAACCTCTCGGCCGCCTATTACCACGCCGCCAATCGCGGCAAGCGCTCCATCACCGCCGACCTGAAGAGCGAGGAGGGTCAGGATCTCGTCCGCCGCCTCGTCGCCACCGCCGATGTGGTGATCGAGAATTTCAAGCTCGGCGGCCTCGTCAAATACGGGCTCGATTACGACAGTCTGCGGAGGGTGAACCCGAAGCTCGTCTATTGCTCGATCACCGGCTTCGGCCAGACCGGCCCCTATGCCAGCCTCGCCGGCTACGACTACATCGTCCAGGGCATGTCCGGCTTCATGTCGATCACAGGCGAGCCGGGCGGCCAGCCGATGAAAGCGGGGGTGGCGATCGCCGATATCTTCACCGGCATCTATGCCGTCTCGGCGATCGAGGCCGCGCTGATCCACGCGCTGAAATCGGGCGAAGGCCAGTTGATCGACATGTCCCTGCTCGACGTGCAGTCGGCCGTGCTCGCCAATCAGAACATGAACTATCTGATCTCCGGCGCCGCACCCACCCGCCTCGGCAACGCCCATCCCAATATCTCGCCCTATGAGGTCGTGCCGGCAGCCGACGGTTATCTCATCCTCGCCGTCGGAAACGATGGCCAGTTCCGTCGCCTCACCACCATCCTCGGCCTGGAGACGATCGCCGATGACGAGCGTTTTTCCACCAACAAGGCCCGCGTCGCCAATCGCGGCGAGGTGCGCCGCCTCATCTCCACCGAGACGCTGAAATGGCAGAAGGCGGATCTCCTGAAGGCCTGCGAGGAGAATGCGGTTCCCGCTGGCGCGATCAACACGATCGAAGAGATGTTCGCCGATCCGCAGGTGCAGTCCCGCGGCCTGCGCATCGATCTTGCCGATGCCGCCGGCACGATCATCCCAGGCGTCCGGACGCCGATCGTTCTGTCCGAGACGCCGTTGCACTATGTCAGGCCGAGCCCGCGCCTCGGCGAACATAACGAAGAAATTCTGGCGGAACTCGAAGAGCGCGAGAGGAAGGCATCGTCATGAAGAAGAGCGGCGGGGCACTGATCGTCGAGGCGCTGAAGGCGAACGGCGTCAAACGCCTCTCCTGTGTGCCGGGAGAAAGCTTCCTCGCCGTCCTCGACGCCCTGCGCGACAGCGATATCGACGTTCTCGTCTGCCGCCAGGAAGGCGGTGCGGCGATGATGGCGGATTGCTGGGGCCGGCTGACCGGCGAACCCGGCATCTGCATGGTGACCCGCGGCCCCGGAGCCACCAATGCCTCCGCCGGCCTTCACATCGCCAAGCAGGATTCGATCCCGATGATCCTCTTCATCGGCCAGGTGCAGCGGGAGGCGCGTGAACGCGAGGCCTTCCAGGAGGTCGAGTTCCGCCGCGCCTTCACCGAATTCGCCAAATGGGTGGGCGAGATCGACGATGCCGCCCGCATTCCCGAATTCGTCACCCGCGCTTTTGCGATTGCCACATCGGGTCGCCCCGGCCCCGTCGTGCTGACGCTGCCGGAGGACATGCTGCACGACGAGGTGGAAGCGCCGCGCGCCAGGCGCTACGCCAGCGTCGAAGCCCATCCCGGCCGCAGGCAGATCGACGATCTCTATCTGCGTCTCCTGAAGGCCGAGCGGCCGATGGTGATCCTCGGCGGCACGCGATGGGATGCCGATGCGGTTGCCGATTTCCAGGCCTTCGCCGAACGCTTCCAACTGCCCGTCGGCTGCTCCTTCCGCCGGCAGATGCTGTTCGACCATCTCCATCCTTGTTATGCCGGCGATGTCGGGATCGGCATCAATCCCGCGCTGGCCAAGGAGATCAAGGAGAGCGACCTGCTGATCCTGCTCGGCGCCCGTATGTCGGAAATGCCGTCTTCCTCCTACACGCTGATCGATATCCCCTACCCCCAGCAATCGCTGGTCCATATCTATCCCGACGCTTCCGAGCTCGGCCGCATCTACCGTCCGGATCTTCCTATCTGCGCAGCCCCTGCCGATTTCGTCGCCGCACTCGCCGATCTGGAAGCCCCGGCCGAGCCGCACTGGGCGGAGCGCACCCGGCGCATGCACCAGGCCTATCTTTCCTGGTCGAAGCCGCCGGCGACCGGCCCCGGCGCCGTCCACATGGGACCGATCATGGAATGGCTGGAAGCCAATACCGGGCCGGACACGATCTTCACCAACGGCGCCGGCAACTACGCCACCTGGCTGCATCGCTTCCATCGTTTCCGCCGCTTCAACACGCAGGCCGCCCCGACCTCCGGCTCGATGGGTTACGGCTTGCCGGCCGCGGTGGCCGCCAAGCGGCTCTTTCCCGAGCGCGAGGTCATCTGCTTTGCCGGCGACGGCTGCTTTCTGATGCACGGCCAGGAATTCGCCACCGCCATCCGCTACGACCTGCCGCTCATCGCGATCGTCGTCAACAACGGCATGTACGGCACGATCCGCATGCATCAGGAGCGCGAATATCCCGGCCGCGTCAGCAGCACCGATCTGACCAATCCCGATTTCGCAGCCCTTGCCCGCGCCTATGGCGGCCACGGCGAAACGGTGGAAAGCACGGAGGAATTCGCCCCCGCCTTCGAGCGGGCGCGAGCGAGCGGCAAGCCGGCAATCATCGAGGTGAAGCTCGATCCGGAAGCGATCACGCCGACCCGGACGCTCTCGGAAATCGCGCAAACAAAAAGCCGGTGAGAGACTCACCGGCTTCAAGCAATCTTAAATCTGTGCGACCTTAGTCGAGCGCGGCCGTGACGATGAATTCGACCTTGTACTTCGGCGCAGCGAGCTTGGCTTCGCTGGTGGCGCGGGCCGGCGGGTTTGCCGGGTCGATCCAGGCTTCCCAGGCTGCGTTCATTTCGCCGAAATAAGCAATGTCGGAGAGATAGACGAGGGTCTGCAGGATCTTCGACTTGTTGCTGCCGGAAGCGGCAAGCAGACGGTCGACCTCGGCAAGCGCAGACTTGCACTGATCGGTGACGCTTTCGCCTTCGCCGACCTGGCCTGCGAGATAGATCGTGTTGCCGTGAATGACGGCGCCGCTCATGCGCGCGCCGACGTCGATACGCTTAATGCTCATTATAGTCTCCTTGGTGAATGAAAGGGCGCGGCGCCAAGGCGCAGCGCCGGGAAATCAGCGCCCGGAACGGGGCTCAGCTGCGGATATGATGCGTCTTCTGGTAGATCGCCGTCGAGCGGGCGCCGGAGCGGCAATAGCCGAGCATCGGCCGCGGGAATTCGTCGAGCGCATCGACCATGCCCTGCACCGCTTCCTCCGTCACGCCCATCGGTCCAACAGGCACATGGGCGATATCGAGACCGAGCTCTTTGGCGCGCGCCTCGATGGCGGAAAACGACGTCTGGTCCGGGCTTTCATGATCGGGGCGGTGGCAGACGATCGATTTGAAGCCCAGCGCCTTGATCTCATCGAGGTCTTCGAGCGTGATCTGACCCGAAACCGAATATTCATCGTCGATCTGGCGAATATCCATCGTCTTGTCTCCTCATAAATCGTGGGCTGAAGGTCTACGACGGTAGCCCGGCAAGCGTCAACAACACTTCGCTTACACGAAGGCAAAGGTCAGCGCATAGCTGCGGCTCTCGCCGGGCGCCAGCATGTTGAACTCGCCGGCCGCCTCGAGCTCGTCACGCAACACCCAGCGATGCGAAACCGGCTCGATGCCGATGATATGGGCCGGCGCCTTCTGGTTCCGCCAGATCTGCAGATAGGGCAGCGTATCGGCGCGGAAACGCACGCGCAGCGTCCTGCCGCCGATCGCGGCGATCGGACCGAGCCTGACTTCCGCAAAGCCCTCCTCCGTCGCCGGCGCATGAACGCAGAAGATGCCGCCCGGCTCTTCGCCGAAGGTCCAGGGAAAGCCGCCATTCTCCAGCATCCGGCCTTCCAGGCGCGTGCCCTCGTCCAGCCATTTGCCGCCAGTGTTCATGTGATACATCAGGAAGGTCGGCACCGTCTGGTCGCTGGTGTTGACGACCCGGTCCTCGAGCCGCACCTCGCCGGTCGCTCCGTCGATCCGCCACAGCCGCTCGATGCGCTGCGGCAGTCCGTCGACGGTCACGATGTCGATATCGGCGCGGCATTCGGCATTGCCGTTCTCGAATTTCGTCCACAGCACCTTGGCTGCATGGCCGGAGGCCGATCCGTGCAGCGGATAGACTTTGCCGTCGGCCCGGCCGGGGATCGGCTGGCGATGGCGGATATGGTCAGGCCCGCAGGTGAAGAGGAAACCTTCGAGCGAGTGATCGATTCGCGGATCGCCATCGTCGGGAATGGCCCGCTTCGGCGCGATATCCACGCCTTCGACGATGCATCCGCCGATATCCAGCACCGATGTTTCGTCCAGCATCAGGCGCGGCCCGCTTGCGGCGGCAAATTCGATCATCTCGGGTCTCCTTAGGGAATTATCGGCGGCGTAGGGTTAGGTTTCCCACCGCTCTTCGTCAATCGGCGCCGTTCCCGTCTTGTGTTTCTGCCGCAACCATGGATTTTGCGGAACTGACGCGGAGACGCAAACGTTTATGAGTAAAAGGAAATCTTAGTGATTTTCATATTTTGTTCAGCACGGTTTCATAAATTCCACACTAGCGTCAAAATTGACGGGTGTGTGTCTGCCCAGTCACTGTTCGAGGTGTGAGACGTGAATCGCTTTTTGAAGACGGCATTTTCCGTTGTGGCCGTGCTGGCAGCCTTTGCCGCCGCAGCGCCCGAGGCAGGCGCGCAGCAGTTCCGCGATCGGCGCCAGGGCGACATCGTGCTGGTCACGCCGAACGGCGAAATCCTCGACTATATCCCATCAGGCTTTGCCTATGCCCGCGACCGCAGCGGCAACCGCGTGCTGATCGACGCCTACGGCAATATCGTCGCCACCGAGATGCGCGCCCGCGGCTATTATCCGCCGCGCCCCGGCTCACATGAGGTCGATAACGGCCAATACGGCAACGATCCCTATTATGCCGATGACAACGGCTATGGCGATACGCGTTATTCCGAGCGCGGCCCCGTAACCGGCGGCATCCCGCGCGATGCGGCGATCGAGCGCCAGCCGCTCGGCGAGCAGCCCTATCCCGAGGACAACAGCATCGGCAATCCGCAGCCTGGCGACGACTATGCCTCGATTGACCCCGATCAGCAGATCCCGCCCGCCGATGCGCCGAAGGCCGCACCCGAAGAGCCCGTGATCACGCTGAAGAACAAGTCGAAGCCCGAGATCGTCGCGCTGCAGGTCTTCCTCGACCGCGCCGGCATCTCTCCCGGCGTCATCGACGGCCATATGGGCTCGAACGTCACCAAGGGGATCTATGCCTACGACCAGATGACCGGGTCGAAACTCGACCCCAACGACACCGACGCCATTCTGGAAGAACTGCGCATGAACGGCGGCCTGCCGGTCGTCAGCTATACGATCACGCCCGCCGACGCCGCCGGCCCCTTCGTCGCAGAAATCCCGGAAGACTATTCGCATAAGGCGCTGCTGCCGTCGCTCGCCTATACCTCGACCACCGAAATGCTGGCCGAGCGCTTCCACATGGATGAAGCCTTCCTCAAGGAAATGAACCCCGGCGCCGATTTCAGCGTTCCCGGCACGGTCATCAAGGTGGTCAATCCGGGCGAAGCGAAAACAGGCGAAGTTGCCCGCATCATCGCCGACAAGGGCCGCAAGCAGGTCTTCGCCTATGACAGCGCCGGCAATCTGCTCGCAGCCTACCCGGCCTCGATCGGCTCCAACGACACGCCCTCCCCGTCCGGCACGGTGACGGTCGAGCGCGTCGCCCTCAATCCCGGCTATACCTACAACCCCAAGATCAATTTCCAGCAGGGCGCCAACGACAAGATCCTCAACATCCCCCCAGGCCCGAACGGCCCGGTCGGCACCGTCTGGATGGCGCTCTCCAAGCCGACCTACGGCATTCACGGCACGCCCGAGCCTTCGAAGATCGGCCGCACCCAGAGCCACGGCTGCATCCGCCTGACCAACTGGGACGCGACCGAGCTTGCCAAGATGGTGAAGCCGGGAGTGACGGTCGAGTTCGTGGATTGACGAAGACGCGGGCGGGATCGGCGCCGCCCGCCATTTGACACAACAATCTAGCGCCGCCCACGACGGCAGTTCAAATTTGCTTCTCCTCTCCCAAAGTTTGGAACCTGAGAGCACGCCAAAAGCTATTAAATCTGTAGATTTTCCTCCATAACACTTTGGAGGTCCCATGAAATCGTTTGTTCGTTTGGCTTTGAGCGCTTTGACGGGTTTGTTCGCAGTCGGGATGGCGCAGGCTGCCGATATCTCGGAAATTCGGGTGGACTGGGCGACGTACAACCCGGTCAGCCTTATCCTGAAGGATGAAGGTATCCTGGAAAAGGAATTCGAAAAGGACGGAATCAAAATCACCTGGGTCCAGTCCGCCGGCTCCAACAAGGCGCTGGAATTCCTGAATGCCGGCTCCCTCGACTTCGGCTCGACCGCGGGTGCGGCGGCATTGATCGGCCGCATCAACGGCAACCCGATCAAATCCGTCTATGTCTATTCCCGTCCGGAATGGACCGCGCTCGTCACGCGTAGGGATACCGGTATTGCCAAGGTCGAGGACCTCAAGGGCAAATCCATCGCCGTAACGCGCGGCACCGATCCGCATATTTTCCTGGTGCGGGCGCTTGCCGATGCTGGCCTCACGGAAAAGGATGTTTCGCTTGTTCTGCTCCAGCATGCCGACGGCCGCGTTGCGCTGAAGCGCGGCGACGTCGACGCCTGGGCCGGCCTCGATCCGATCATGGCTTCCGCCGAGATCGAAGATGGCGATGTGCTCTTTTATCGCAAGCCGGAAAACAACAGTTGGGGCGTTCTCAACGTGCGTGAGGAGTTTGCCGCTGCCCATCCCGATCTCGTCAAGCGCGTGCTTGCTTCCTACGAAAAGGCACGCGCAGAAGCCTTGAAAGATCCGGCCAAGCTCAAAGCCGCGCTCGTCACCGCCACCAAGCTGCCCGAGACCGTGATCGATCGCCAGTTGGAGCGCACGAATCTCGGCTATTCCGTGATTGGCGATGCGCAGCGCGAGACGATCGAAGCCGCAGGCCTCGCTTTGCAAAAGGCCGATGTCATCAAAGCGGATGTCGATGTTTCCAAGGCGGTATCGGCCCTGATCGATCCCAACTACGCCTCCGCCGCCCTCGGCCAGTAACGCGATAGGAAACCCATTCTCATGTCGTTGGTCGACATCGCGCTGTCATGGCGCAATACCGAAACAGCAAGGGAAACCCGGCCACGCCGGGTTTTGCCTTTCAGTCATCCGATCGTCGGCATCCTATTTCCAGTCGCGTTGTTTGCCACCTGGGAGATCCTGGTCCGCACCGGGCTGGTCGGAGGCCGTTTGATGCCCCCGCCTTCGAAAATCCTCCATACGGTCTATGCACTCGCGGCATCGGGCGATCTGACGACGCATGTCGGCGCGACGCTGCGCAGAGTAGCGATCGGATTTGCCTTCGGCTCGTTGGCGGGAACGGCGCTCGGGGCGCTGACCGGCTATTCCAGGCTGCTCGCACGCCTGCTCGACCCGACGCTGCAGGCGCTCAGAGCCATTCCGTCGATCGCCTGGGTGCCGCTGTTCATCCTGTGGTTCGGCATCTTCGAAGCCTCCAAAGTTGCCTTGATCGCCGTCGGCGTCTTCTTTCCGGTCTATCTCGGGGTCTACGGCGCCGTCATCGGCGTCGACCGGCGCATCGTCGACGTCGGCCGCGTCTTCCGGCTTTCGGGGTTCGAACTCATTCGCTTGATCCTGCTGCCGGCGGTTCTTCCGGATTTTGTCCTGGCGCTGCGCGCCGGCCTCGGTCTCGGTTGGATGTTCGTCGTTGCAGCGGAGTTCATGGGCGCGTCGGAGGGCCTGGGTTATCTTCTGGTGGATGGTCAGCAGCTCGGGAAACCGGATCAGATTCTGGCTGCCATCTTGATCTTCGCCGTCGTCGGCAAAGCGACCGACAGCCTGCTCCTGATTGCGAGCACGCCGTTCCTGCGCTGGCGCGACAGCCATACGAGCGGGATCTGACATGCTCGATATAAGCTCTCTATCCAAGATCTATCCCAACGGAACGCACGCGTTGCAAGACTTTTCCCTGAATATCGGAAAGGGCGAACTGGTCGCGGTCATTGGCGGGTCGGGCTGCGGCAAAAGCACTCTACTGAGGCTGTTGTCTGGCCTGGAAGCGCCCACGCAGGGCGAAATCAGCCTCAAGGGACGGCGGCTGGCGGAGCCGGACCCGCTGGTGAATATCGTTTTCCAGGAGCCTCGCCTCTTTCCCTGGCTGACGGTCGCCGACAATATCGGTTTCGGCCTGCGCCATCTCTCAGGCAGCGAACGCGACGAGCAGGTATCGGCGGCCCTGGAGAAGATCGGCCTTCGCGGCTACGAGAAACGCTGGATCAAAGAGCTGTCCGGCGGGCAGGCTCAGCGTGTGGCCTTGGCGCGCGCCCTCGTGACGAAGCCGGCCGTGCTTTTGCTGGACGAACCCTTCTCCGCGCTCGATGCGATGACGCGTGTCGAACTGCAAGATCATTTGATCGATCTCTGGCGTGTGAATGCCACGACGATGCTGCTCGTCACCCACGATATCGAAGAGGCGGCGTTTCTGGCGGATCGGGTGGTCGTGATGCGCCCCCGACCAGGGCGCATTCTCGAAGTGGTCGATATAGGCTTGCCGCGGCAACGCAATCGCATGTCGGACGAACTGGCCTCAGTCAAAAGACGCCTGTCCGACCTTCTGGCCTACTCCCTCAATGAGGGTGGGCGCTCCGCAAGCGCCTGAAAGACGAAATGCGTCACGGGACAAACCGGACGCATTTCATTGGAGAAAGCGGAAAACTGTCAGGCTGCCGTCGCCATCCGGGCCGAGGCCGTCAGCCTGACCGGCAGCTTGCGCATCATTTCCTCGGCGAAACAGGTGGCGTTCTCACGCGCCTTGTCGAGATTGCTGACGCGTGTGGGGTCGATCGTGTGCAGCGTGCCGCCACAGTCGAAGATGTCGCGGAAAGCCGAGCGTTCGATGATCGCGGTGTCCAGCACCGGCACGTGCCGCTCGCTGAGCAGCGACTTGACGAGCTGCAGCGCCCGCGTCGTCACCATCGAGTTGACGCGGGTCAGCACCACCGAATGGCCGATCTTGATGCCCGCCTTCTCGTCCAGGTACTGCAGCAGTTCGAGCACTTGCGCCCCGCCCCGCGCATCCATCGCACAGCCCTGGATCGGGATCAGCACGTGGTCGGAAAGGCCGACGGCGGTGGCGAGCAGCGGGTTGCGCGCGCCCGGCAGGTCGACGATGAAATAGTCGGTATTGTGCTTGTTCTCGCTGATATGCTGCGGCAGCGAGGCGGTAGTCACGAAATCGATCACCGAAATATTGGGCACATCGCCGGAGATCTCATGCCAGCGTGAAATCCAGTGCTGCGGATCGGCATCGAGAATGGTGACGCGATAACCCTTGCGGGCAAGCTCGGTCGCGAGCAGCAGAACTGCGGTCGTCTTGCCGGCGCCGCCCTTGGTGTTTGCGAAAGTAATGACTGGCATGTTCGGTCCTCGGAGGAAAAATGGCGCGAGCCGGAATCGCTCTTTTTACGCACCGTCGGAGCATCGTGCGGTTAACCTATCCTTTCCAATCATGGTTAACAAATTCCAAACGCGCGCGGCGAAATTGCAGCCTGTATTTTTCATATCCCTAAAACTAGAGCCTTTCCGGGTTAGATTGCAGCATTCTGTTGGCTCAAACGGAGTCGGATGGTCGACCGGCCGGCGCGCGTCGTAGCCCAGGTCTACGGCCAAGCCGGCCGGTCGATCAGCCGGCCCGTTTCAGCCAACCCGAAGGGCCGGGCATGTTTCCGCCAGGATCAAAGGCGATCGGCTCGGACGTACCAAGAGGTATGCCCTTCGCCAATCGCCTTTGCCCTGACGAAAACCTGCTTCGGCAGAATGCTGCAATCTAACCCGGAAAGGCTCTAAGGATGCCGCCGATACAAAAAAGCCCGGAGAGCCAATGGCTTCCGGGCCAGTTTGAAGGTCCGCCTCAAGCTTTCAGAAGCAATCCCTGAACAGCGCCTTGGTGTTTTCGAGCGTCATCGCCACCGGGTTGCCGCCCGCACTCGGATCTTCGATCGCCATGGCCGACAATTCGTCGATGCGGTCGGGTGCAGTTCCCATCGCCGTCAGCGTATCCGGCACGCCGAGCTCGGAGCGGAGCTTCAGCACATAATCGTAGAAGCCGTCGAAACCGCCCGAAATGCCGAGATAGGCGGCCGCCCGGCCGATCTTCTCCTCGATCGCGGCGCGGTTGAAGCGCAGCACCGCCGGCATGACAACCGCATTGGTCATGCCGTGATGGGTGTTGTAGACGGCACCGATCGGGTGCGACAGCGCATGGATGGCGCCGAGGCCCTTCTGGAAGGCGACCGCGCCCATGGCGGCGGCAGCCATCATGTTGGCGCGGGCTTCGAGATCGGTGCCCTCCCGATAGGCGCGCGGCAGGAATTCCTTGACGAGCCGCATGCCTTCGAGCGCGATGCCGGCCGACATCGGGTGGTAGAAGGGCGAGGAATAAGCTTCCAGGCAATGGGCGAAGGCATCCATGCCGGTGCCGGCGGTGATGATCTTCGGCATGCCGACCGTCAGTTCCGGATCGGAGATGACGACGCCGGGCAGGAACTTCGGATGGAAGATGATCTTCTTCACATGCGTTACGGAATTGGTGATGACGCTGGCGCGCCCAACCTCCGAGCCGGTGCCGGCCGTCGTCGGCACGGCGACGATCGGCGCGATGCCATCGAGGCTCGCGCGCGTCCACCAGTCGCCGATGTCTTCGAAGTCCCAGACCGGCCGCGTCTGACCGGCCATGAAGGCGACACATTTGCCGAGGTCGAGACCTGAGCCGCCGCCGAAGGCGACGACGCCGTCATGACCGCCGTCCTTGAAAGCCTTGACGCCAGCTTCGAGGTTCTTCTCGTTCGGGTTCGGATCGACATCGGCGAAGATCGCCCGGCCAAGCCCGGCATCTTCGAGGATATCGAGCGCATTCTTGGTGATCGCCATCGAGGCGAGGCCGCGGTCGGTGACGAGCAGCGGCTTTTTGATGCCGAGGCTCTTGCAGGCGTCCGCCAGTTCCTTGATGCGGCCCCGGCCGAGCTTGACCGATGTCGGATAGCTCCAATTTGCGGTGATGTTGCTGCTCATGCTGTGACTTTCTTCAGGTGGAAGGATTTCGGGCGAGTCAGATTCTGGAAACCGATGATCGAGAGCGAACCGCCGCGGCCGGTCTCCTTGACACCGGTCCAGCAGAGCGCCGGATCGAGATAGTCGGCGCGGTTCATGAAAACGGTGCCGGTTTCGATCTCGCGGCCAAGCCGCGCCGCCCGCTCGACATCCTTGGTCCAGAGCGAGGCGGTCAGCCCGTACTGGCTGTCGTTCATCAGGGCGAGTGCCTCCTCGTCGCTCTTCACCTTCATGATGCCGACGGCCGGACCGAAAGTCTCCTCGCGCATGAAGGCCATGGAATGGTCGACATCGACGAGGACCTGCGGCGCGAGATAGGCGCCGCCGTCGTCCTGGGGGAAAAGCTTGGGGTCGACGAGCGCCTTGGCGCCCTTCGCGACCGCATCGGCGATCTGCTCGCGCACCACCTTGGCGAAACGCTTGTTCGCCATCGGCCCGAGCGAAGTTTCCGGATCGAGCGGATTGCCGAGCTTGTAGTTCGAAACCCAGGCAACCGATTTCTCGACGAAAGCGTCATAGAGCGATTCATGCACATAGATGCGCTCGATGCCGCAGCAGCACTGGCCGGAATTGTAGGTCGCGCCGTCCATCAGCGTATCGACGGCCGCATCGAGATCGGCGTCTTCCATGACATAACCCGGATCCTTGCCGCCGAGTTCGAGGCCGAGGCCGGTGAAAGTGCCGGCAGCCGCCCGCTCCATCGAGCGGCCGCCTTCGACCGATCCGGTGAAGTTGACGAAATTGAAGCTGCCGGCGGCAATCAGCGCCGACGTGGTCTCATGGTCGAGGAAAACGTTCTGAAACACGTCTTCGGGAACGCCGGCCTCGATAAAGGCCTGCACCAGCCGTTCGCCGACAAGCAGCGTCTGCGAGGCATGTTTCAGCACCACCGTATTGCCGGCCATCAGCGCCGGCGCGATCGTGTTGATCGCCGTCATGTAGGGATAGTTCCAGGGTGCGACGACGAAGACGACGCCATGCGCTTCGCGCTCGATGCGGCGCTCGAAACGGTCGCTCTCCTCGACGACGACAGGCGCCAGCGCATCCGCCGCAATCGAGGCGACATAGTTGGAGCGCTCGTTGAAGCCCTTGTATTCGCCGCCGTATTTGATCGGCCGGCCCATCTGCCAGGCAAGCTCCGGCACGACGACATCGGACATCTCGTTCAGTCGTGCGGCGCCCTTCAGGACAAGCTGGACACGCTCTTCAAGCGGCCGTTTCGCCCAGGCCTTCTGCGCCTTGCG
Organism: Rhizobium sp. BR 249; assembly: GCF_047445895.1. NCBI lineage: Bacteria > Pseudomonadati > Pseudomonadota > Alphaproteobacteria > Hyphomicrobiales > Rhizobiaceae > Rhizobium > Rhizobium sp. BR 249. The sequence continues at coordinate 130,807 of NZ_JARWKX010000008.1, forward strand.
GGCGCGCGCCACCACGTCCTTGGCGGCGTCGAGCGAAAGTGCCGCGCGCTCCGCGTAAACCGATCCGTCGACCGGTGAAATGCATTGGATCATTGCCATGATCGTTTCCTGTCCTCGTATCATTCAAAATTCAGGTGGGCGACGGCCCCTCATCCGCCTGCCGGCACCTTCTCCCCGCAAGCGGGGCGAAGGGGGATGGCCGCGACCTCTCCGTTCCTCGCCAACATCTCGCAGGGCACGTCCCCTCTCCCCGCAAGCGGGGTCCGAAGGACGGGTCGAGACCAGTGGCTCGACCCCGGCAAGGCTTAGGGTGAGGGGCAAACCCGCAAAATGCTATTAAGCTCTTTCGAACCCGCGCGCCACTTCCCAATCGGTGATGCGGCGGTCGTATTCTTCCTGCTCCCATTCGGCAGCACGGGTGTAATGGTCGATGACGTCGTCGCCGAAGGCTTTGCGCAGCATTGCCGATTCCGTCATTTCAGTCGTTGCCGCGCGCAGCGTGCGTGGGATTTCGCGAATGTCCTTGCCGCCATAGGCGTCACCGACGAAGGGAGCTTCGAGCTCCAGCTTGTTCTCGATGCCGTCGATACCGGCGGCAAGCAGCGCGGCAAAGGCGAGATAGGGATTGAGATCGGAGCCGCCGACGCGGCATTCGATACGGATTCCCTTGGTCTCCTCGCCGCAGAGGCGATAGCCGGCAGTGCGGTTGTCCTTGCTCCAGATCGCCTTGGTCGGCGCGAAGGTGCCGGCCATGAAGCGCTTGTAGGAATTGATGTAGGGCGCCAGGAAATAGGTGATCTCGCTCGCATGGGCGAGAAGCCCGGCGATGTAATTGTGCATCAGCGGCGACATGCCGTATTTGCCGGTGTGATCGAAGAACAGCGGCTTTTCCTCGAGGCTCCAGAGCGACTGATGGATATGCGAGGAACTGCCGGCGGCATTGTAGTTCCACTTGGCGAGGAAGGTGATGGCCTTGCCCTTCGACCAGGCGATCTCCTTGCAGCCGTTCTTGATGATCGCATGCCGGTCGGCCATGGCGAGCGCATCGGCATAACGCACGTTGATCTCCTCCTGGCCGGCGGAAGCCTCGCCCTTGGAGTTCTCGACCGGAATGCCCGCGCCCTGCAGCCCGGTGCGGATCGCCCGCATCACCTCTTCTTCCTTTGTAGTCTGGAAGATGTGATAGTCCTCGTTATAGGCGCTGGCGAGCTTGAGGTTGCGGTAGCCCGCGGTATGCGCCGCCTCATAGCTCTGGTCGAACAGGAAGAATTCCAGCTCCGAGGCCATATAGGCCTTCATGCCCATGTCTTCGAGGCGCTTCACCTGCTTCTTCAGGATCGCGCGCGGCGAATGGGCGACCTCTTCATGGGTGTGATGGTCGAGCACGTCGCAGAGTACGAGCGCCGTGCCTTCGAGCCAGGGAATGCGGCGCAGCGTCGCAAGATCCGGCTTCATCGTGTAGTCGCCGTAGCCCTTTTCCCAGCTCGTCGCCTTGTAGCCGGAGACGGTCTCCATCTCCATGTCGGTGGCTTGCAGGTAGTTGCAGCTGTGCGTTTCCTTCCAGGCGCTTTCGACGAAATATTCCGCCTGGAAACGCTTGCCCATCAGCCGGCCCTGCATGTCCACCTGGCAGGCCAGAACCGTATCGATGCGCCCCTCGGCAACATCCTTCCTGAGATCGTCGATTGTGTAGCTGCTGCTCATGATTGATCCGCCTGAAATTGGAATTGAGAAGATCGGGGCAACGAAATCGCATGCGCTCGGCCGGATGATGGCCTGATGCCTTTTCGTTGAACCGGTGATGGGGCCGCAGGATGCGGCCCCGCCATTGGAGAGGGAAGCCCCGATGCCTTAGCGTTCGCCGCTTTCGCCGACGGCTGCTTCGGCCGCTGCGATCTCGGCCTGGCGTTTTGCCACATCGGCGCCGATCGGCGGCCCCTTGAAGCGCCGGCTCTCGAAGCCGAACCAGACGATTGCGGTGACCACGAGGAAACCGACGGTGATGTAGAGCGCCCATTCGTTCGGCGGCTGGATGCCGAGAATGAAGATCAGGACCATCGCGATGATCGTCAGCACGGCAAAGAGCTTGAAGATCCCTTCGCCGAGGTTCCACGGCCCCATCTTGTCCCACTTCGACGTGCCCCAGGCGAAGAGGCCGAGCGTGATCGGGATCGCGAAGGAGAAGAACAGGAAGATGACCGTGCACGAGACGACGATCGTGTAAACCGGCGTGTCGCCGATCGTAACCAGCGAGGAGCCCCAGACGAACAGCACCGACAGGATCGATCCGGTCCAGATCGCGGCCACCGGGGTGCGGTACTGCGGGCTGACCTTCGACAGCGCCTTGGAGGCCGGCAGGCCGCCGTCACGCGAGAAGGCGAAGATCATGCGGGAGACCGAGGTGACGGTTGCAAGGCCGCACAGCCACTGGCTGACGAGGATCGCCAGATAGAGGATGTCCTTGACGATCGGGTTCACCTGGCTGTCCATCGCCCAGAAGAACACGTTCCAGCCCTGTTTTGCCGCATCGTCCATGTTCGGCAGCATGAGCACGAAGGCGCACAGCATGATATAGCCGAAAAGCGCCGACCACAGGACCGAAGCGACCATGCCGCGCGGCACCGACTCGGCGGCCTTGACGGTTTCTTCCGACGTATGCGCCGAAGCGTCGTAGCCGGTGATCGTGTAGATCGGCAGCAGCAGGCCGAGCAGGAAGACCCAGGTGCCCGAGGTGGACGGCCAGACGTTGCCGCCGACTTCGCCGGAATAATTGGCGAAGGTGAAGAGGCGGCCGAACTCATAGGAAGGGGCTGCGAGCAGGCAGACGACCGCGAGCGCGATCGAGCTTGCGAAGATCAGATAGCCCGAAAAATCGGTCAGCTTCGCGGTCAAGCCGATACCCATGTGGTTCACCAGCGCCTGCGCGCCGGTGATGATCACCAAGAACAGGATGCGCACCGTCGTCGTGTCAGTCAGCCCGAGATAGGTGGTGCCGAAGGAACCCATGAAGAAATAATAGGTGCCGACGTTGATGGCGCCGAGCACGGTGACGAGACCGAGCAGGTTGAACCAGGCGGTCAGCCAGCCGGTGAAGCGGTTGCCGAGGATCGAGCCCCAGTGATAGAGGCCGCCGGCCGTCGGATAGGCGGAGCTGATCTGCGCCATGGCGACGGCAAAGACGAGCGAGATGAAGCATCCCACAGGCCAGCCGATGCCGATCGCCGCTCCGCCGGCGCCCGAAGTCGCCTGCGCCAGCGAATTGATGCCGCCGGAGAGAATGCAGATGATGGAGAATGATACGGCGAAGTTCGAGAACGAACTCATTCGCCGTTCGAGTTCCTGGGCATAGCCCATCGAATGCAGGATATGCACATCCTGCTTCTTATCAAGTTCGGTATAGTCCGACATGACTTCCCCCTGTTCACGACCGGCCGCGGAATTGCGGGCCGGTCCAGTGCCAATTGCCCGCGGCATTTTCGCCATGCGGACGTCCGCAGATTAACTGCTCCCTCGGGTCTTCTTTTTTATTCAGGATTCCAGGCTGTGCTGGAGAAGTCCTGTCAGATAGTCGGCCATGACCCCTTGGCCGCCATCGTCTGCGATGAGGTCGTTGCGGACCTCGATCATCACATTGCGCAAGCCGTTCGAAAGCCCGTGCAGGATCAGCGTGTGGGTCACGCCATCCTCCGGCCCGTAAGGCTGGTTGCGTTCAGTCCTGTAAAGCGGCGCTTCGGCCGCAGCGTCCAGCATGCGGTCGGCAAGCCGGCTGTCTTCGTCGTGCAGTATGCCGAGTTCGACGGCGCGTTGCCGGCCGTGATAGATCGGCGTGAAGCTGTGCATCGTCACGATGACGGTATCCTGCCCCCTCGCCCGCCGATCGCGGATCAGCCCGCGAATGGCGTCGTGGAAGGGCACGTAAAGCGCATCAGTGCGCGCCAGGCGTTCCCCGGCATTCAAATCCTTGTTGCCGGGAATGGCATAGATCTCGCTGGTCTCCGGCATGGCGCCCGGTGAACTGGGCGGCCGGTTGCAGTCGTAGATGAGCCGGGAGAAGCGCTGGTAGACGAGCGTTGCGTCGAGTGCTTGCGATATGCCGCGGGCAACGGCGAGCGCGCCCGGATCCCAGGCGATATGGCTCGACAGCGCTTCGCTGGGCAGGCCGAGATCGCCGAAGGTGGCAGGAAGCGTTTTCGACGCATGCTCGCAGACGAGCAATACCGGGCTCCGGCCTTCGATGCGCTCGATCCCGACGCAATCGCCGTCCGCTTCGCTGAGGATTTTCGGCCGGGCCAGCACCAATGGCGCCACTCCTATCCCTTAATAAAATATTTATAAGAAAAGAATTCTTCAGGTTTCGACGAGTGTCAAGCGGCCGCTGAAAATTTCTTTTCATGACAGCAGTTGACATGGATTATGACAGCGTTGTTAACTTTGGTTGGGAAAGTGGCGCTAGACCATCCCGGGGAGCAAAATTGGTGACAGTTGCGTCAAAGACGGTTTCGGACGTCATACATTCGCATTTCGGGCTGTTGACGCGCGCCGAAAAGCAACTGGCTGAGAGCCTTCTCGACAATTATCCGGTGTCCGGCCTCGGCAGCATTACCACCATCGCCGAGAATGCCGGCGTGTCCACCCCGACCGTCGTGCGCATGGTGCAGAAGCTTGGTTTCAAAGGCTATCCGGATTTTCAGGCGCACCTGCATCTGGAAGTCGAGGCGACGATTTCCAACCCGATTGCCAAGCACGATCGCTGGGCGCAGAATGCCCCGGGAACCCATATCCTCAACCGCTTCGCCGATGCCATCATGGGCAATCTGCGCCAGACGCTGACCGATCTCGACACCGCGACCTTTGACAGCGTCGCCTCGCTGCTGTCGGACCGCAAGCGCGGCCTCTATTTCGTCGGCGGCCGCATTACCGGCGCGCTGGCCGAGTATTTCTTCACGCATATGCAGGTCATCCGGCCGGCAACGACGCTACTCTCGTCGAACTCCAGCAGCTGGCCGCAATATGTTCTCAACATGAATGCCGGCGATATCCTGATCATCTTCGACATCCGTCGTTATGAGCAGGAAATGGTGAGCCTTGCCACCGCCGCCCGCAAGCGCGGCGCCGAAATCGTCGTCTTCACCGATCAGTGGAATTCGCCGGCCGCCAAACTTGCGCGGCACGCTTTCCGCGTCCGTATCGAAGCGCCGTCGGCCTGGGATTCGTCGGTCGTCACCCTTTTCATCGTCGAGGCTCTGATCGAGGCCGTCCAGAATTCGACCTGGGACGAGACGAAGGAGCGCATGAAGACGCTTGAGGGCTTGTTCGAGCAGACCAAGCTTTTCCGCAAACCGGGTTAGGAGGACAAGATCAAAGAGAGGAAAAACAATAGCGGGCTTGGCGAAAGTGAACGATGCCGTCGCAAATGAAACATCTGTCACAAGCGCCTGCTATTCCGGCAAAATTAACGTCATCCAACCGTCACACAAGCTTCATGTAAGCTGATTAACAGCATCGCCAGACACTGAAACCCGAAGGAGAACAACAGTGATCTCTAACATTTCTCGACTGCTGTCGCTTTCTACTGCGATGATCGTGGCTTCGACCGCGATCGCCGCCGCAGAACCGAGCGCGGAACTGATCGCCGCCGCCAAGAAGGAAGGCACGCTGACCACGATCGCTCTGCCGCATGACTGGTGCGGCTATGGCGAAGTCATTGCCGGCTTCAAGGCCAAGTATGGCCTCGAAGTCAACGAACTGAACCCGGATGCCGGCTCGGGCGACGAAATCGAAGCCATCAAGGCCAACAAGGGCAACACCGGCCCGCAGGCTCCCGACGTCATCGACGTCGGCCTCTCCTTCGGCCCGTCCGCCAAGAAGGACGGCCTGATCCAACCTTACAAGGTATCGACCTGGGATTCGATCCCGGACACCGCCAAGGATGCCGAAGGCTACTGGTACGGCGACTATTACGGCGTTCTCTCGTTCCTCGTGAACAAGGATCTCGTCAAGGAATCGCCGGCTGACTGGGCCGACCTGAAGAAGGGCGACTACGCAAACAGCGTCGCTCTGGCAGGTGATCCGCGCACCGCCAACCAGGCCGTTCAGGGCGTCTATGCCGCCGGTCTTTCCGCATCCGGCGGTGACGCCGCCAAGGCAGGCGAAGAAGGCCTGAAGTTCTTCGCCGAACTCAACAAGGCCGGCAACTTCGTGCCTGTCGTCGGCAAGGCTGCTCCCTTCGCGCAGGGCTCCACGCCGATCATCGTCGCCTGGGACTACAACGCCCTTTCCTGGGGTGAAGGCCTGAAGGGCAATCCTCCGTTCGAAGTCGTCGTTCCGAAGACAGGCGTCGTCGCCGGCGTTTACGTCCAGGCGATTTCCGCCTTCGCTCCGCACCCGAACGCTGCCAAGCTCTGGATGGAATACCTCTATTCGGACGAAGGTCAGCTCGGCTGGCTGAAGGGCTATTGCCACCCGATCCGCTTCAACGATCTTGCCAAGAACAACAAGATCCCGAAGGACCTGCTCGACAAGCTGCCGCCGGCAGCAGCCTATGAAAAGGCTGTCTTCCCGACGCTCGAAGAACAGGCTGCCGGCAAGGAAGCCATCACCAAGAACTGGGATTCCGTCGTCGGCGCCAACGTCAAGTAACATCCAATCCGGCCTCCCCGCCCCAAAGGCGGGGAGGTTTTCTCACTCCGACGCCCCAGGATGAGCTTTTCATGAGTACCGTTTCAACGCCAATGGTGGGCAGCACCCCCTTGATCAACAAAGACCGTGTGATCGACTGGCTGGGTATTGCGCCCTTCATTATTTTCTCTCTGCTGTTCCTGATCATCCCCACGCTTTATCTCGTGGCGGGCGCGTTCCTGACGCCCGAGGGCAATTTTACGCTGAAGAATATCGGCGATCTCTTTACGCCATCGATCATGAGCGCTTACTGGATCAGTATCCGGGTCTCCGTGGCATCCGCTCTCGGCGGCGCACTCATCGGCTTCTTTCTCGCCTGGGCCGTCGTGCTCGGCGGCCTGCCCGCCTCGGTACGCTCGACGCTTCTGACCTTCTCCGGCGTCGCCTCGAATTTCGCCGGCGTGCCGCTCGCCTTCGCCTTCCTCGCAACGCTTGGCCGCACCGGCCTCGTGACGGTTTTCCTGCGGGAATGGTTCGGCTTCAATCTCTATGGCACCGGCTTCAACCTGCTGTCCTTCCTCGGCCTCACCATCACCTACATGTATTTCCAGATCCCGCTGATGGTGCTGATCCTGACGCCGGCGCTTGACGGCATGAAGAAGGAATGGCGCGAAGCCTCTGAGATCCTTGGCGCCACCAACCGTCAATATTGGACGATGGTCGCCCTGCCGATCCTCTGGCCGAGCCTGCTCGGCACGACCCTGCTGCTCTTCGCCAACGCCTTCGGCGCCATCGCCACCGCCTTCGCGCTGACCGGCAGTTCGCTGAACATCGTGCCGATCCTGCTCTACGCGCAGATCCGCGGCGACGTTCTGCACAACGCCAACCTCGGTTACGCCATCGCGCTCGGCATGATCGTCATCACAGGCGTGTCCAATATCCTTTATCTCATGCTGCGCATGCGCGCCGAGCGGTGGCAGAAATGAAAACACAACGTCTCGGAGCCTGGATCGCCATCATTCTCGGCGCATCCTATTTCATCATCCCGCTGATCGGCACCATCGAGTTTTCGCTGCGCATGCGCCGCGGCGAATACAGCCTCGATGCCTATCAGTCGGTTTTCTCGGACGCTCAGTTCCGCGAGACCTTCGGCTACTCCATGCTGATGGCATTGCTCACCATCGTCTTCGGCATGCTGCTCGTCGTGCCGACGGCCTATTGGGTGCGCCTGCGCCTGCCGCAGATGCGCCCGGTCGTCGAGTTCATCACGCTGCTGCCGCTGGTCATTCCGGCGATCGTCATCGTCTTCGGCTACCTCAGAATGTACAATTCCTCGTCCTACCTGCCGCTGACGGGTTCGACGACAGGGACCAACGCCCTGCTGGTCTTCTCCTATATCACGCTGTCCCTGCCCTATATGTATCGCGCCGTCGATACCGCCATGCGCGCCATCGATGTGCGCACGCTGACGGAAGCGGCCGAAAGCCTCGGCGCCCGCTGGACGACCATCATGTTCCGCTGCATCTTCCCGAACGTGATGAGCGGCGTACTCTCCGGCGCCTTCATCACGCTGGCGATCGTCATGGGCGAATTCACCTTCGCCGCCCTGCTCAACCGCCCGGCCTTCGGCCCCTACCTGCAGCTCGTCGGCGCCAACAAGGCCTATGAGCCTTCGGCGCTCGCCGTCATCGCTTTCTCGATCACCTGGCTCAGCATGGGCCTGCTCAACCTCGTTTCCCGCTTCGGCAAAGCCCGCCCGGCAAAGGCTTAAGGTAACCGGCTCATGTCTTTTCTCACACTGAACAACATCCAGAAGTCCTTCGGCCCGGTCCAGGTCGTCAAGAATTTCAACATGAACATCGAGAAGGGTGAATTCATCTCCTTCCTCGGGCCGTCGGGCTGCGGCAAGACGACCGTCCTGCGCATGATCGCCGGCTTCGAAACCCCGACCGGCGGCACTCTGACCATCAACGGCAAGGACCAGAGCGCGCTGAAGCCGAACCAGCGCAATATCGGCATGGTCTTCCAGGCCTATGCTCTCTTCCCCAACATGTCCGTGCACGACAACGTCGCCTTCGGCCTCAAGGTCGCCGGCGCGCCCAAGCCCGAGATCGACGCCCGCGTCAAGGAAATGCTCGGCCTGATCAAGCTCGATCACCTGGCCGATCGTTACCCCTACCAGCTGTCGGGCGGCCAGCAGCAGCGCGTCGCACTTGCCCGCGCGCTCGCCGTCAAGCCGCAGGTGCTGCTGCTCGACGAGCCGCTGTCGGCCCTCGACGCCAAGATCCGCGTGTCGCTGCGCGAGGAAATCCGTCAAATCCAGCAGCAGCTCGGCATCACCACCGTCTTCGTCACCCACGACCAGGAAGAGGCTCTGTCCATCTCCGACCGCATCGTGGTGATGAATGCCGGCAAGGCCGATCAGATCGGCTCGCCCTTCGAGATCTACAACAAGCCGGCCACGCGCTTCGTCGCCTCCTTCGTCGGCACGCTGAACCTGATCGAGGCCAAGGTCGTAGACCCCGACACCAACCTCATCCAGATCGGCGATCAGAAGATCACGCTGAAACAGTCGGTCGCAGCCCACAAGGCCGGCGAAACCATCTCGCTGGCACTGCGCCCGGAAGCAGGCTCGCTCTCCGACACCGCCAGAAGCGACACCGCCCTGACCGGCCAGGTCGTCTCGGCCCACTTCCTCGGCTCGGTCATCCGCACCCGCATGAATGTCGGCGGCAACGTCATCTCCTTCGACATGTTCAACAGCCCCGGTGTGACCCCGCCGCAAGCCGGCGAAACCGTAACCCTCCGCTTCATGGCCGCCGACCTACTCGTCATCAGCGATTGATATTCGCGGGATACCGCTCACGAAAAAGGCGCCGCAAAACGGCGCCTTTTTGTTATTCGGAATGATGCAGGAGACGCCAGCCTTGGGACGAAGGCATGGCCACGAATCTCTTCTCCCCAGCGGGGAGAAGGTGCCGGCAGGCGGATGAGGGGGCCACACGGCACAGCATTGATCGTCCTGCTCTCGGCACAACAATAACAAATGTTCTGCCGTGTGGCCCCCTCATCCGACCCTTCGGGCCACCAACCGGGGTCGAGCCGCGGGTCTCGACCCGTCCTTCGGACCCCCGCTGGGGAGAAGAGGGAACCAAGTCGCCTGCCCACGGCTGAACGATTGATGTTTCAGACCCTCAGCGGATCGCCCGATCATCCGCATCGAAGCGATGCACACGCGCCTGGTCCGGCGTCGCATAGACGATCTCGTCGGGCTCATACTGATGCTCGCCGAAGAGGCGCGCCGTCAGCAGGCCGCACTGCTCGGATTCCAGATAGATGATCGTATCCGCGCCGAGATGCTCGACATGCACGACCTTCGCGGCCCACGTCCCCTGCTCACGCGACAGCGTCATATGTTCCGGCCGCACCCCGATCGTCTTGGCGCTGTGATCGCCGACCTTTTCGCCCGCGATGAAATTCATCTGCGGCGAGCCGATGAAGCCGGCGACGAAGACGTTGGCCGGGCGATTGTAAAGCTCCATCGGCGAGCCGATCTGCTCGATCGCGCCGGCATTCAGTACGACGATCTTGTCGGCCAGCGTCATCGCCTCGACCTGGTCGTGGGTGACGTAGATCATCGTCGCCTTCAGGCTGCGGTGCAGCCGGGCGATTTCGAGCCGGGTCTGGACGCGCAGCGCCGCATCGAGGTTCGACAGCGGCTCGTCGAACAGGAAGAGCTCCGGCTCGCGAACGATGGCGCGGCCGATCGCAACGCGTTGGCGCTGGCCGCCTGATAGTTCGGCCGGCCGGCGTGCGAGATAGGGCGCGAGAGACAGCATGCCAGAAGCCTTGCCGACGCGTTTGTCGATCTCGTCCTTGGGCGTACCGGCCTGCTTGAGGCCGAGGCCCATATTGTCCTTGACCGTCAGATGCGGATAGAGCGCATAGGACTGAAACACCATGGCGATGCCGCGCTTGGCCGGCGGCGTCAGCGTCTCATCTCGGCCGTTGATGACGACGGCGCCCGAGGTGACGTCCTCGAGGCCGGCGATGCTGCGCAGAAGCGTCGATTTCCCGCAGCCGGACGGCCCGACGAAGATGACGAATTCGCCGTCCTTGACCTCGAGGTCGATGCCTTTCAGCACCTCATGCGTGCCATAGGTCTTGCGGATGGATTTGAGTTGAAGCGATCCCACTGTCTTTCCCTTACAATCTGACCGGCTGGCCGGTACGCACGCTCTCGTCGGCGGCAAGGCAGATGCGCAGCGACGCCACCGCATCCGCCATATGGCGGTCGAGGTTCAGATCCTCGCGGATCGCCCTCAGCATGAAGGCCTGTTCCAGGTCGCAGAGCGCCTGATGACCGGGCTCGCCCGTCATCCTCATATCCTGGTCTGGCCGGATGAACTTGCCGTCCGGGCCGGTTTCGGCCGTATGCAGACGGATCACGGAGGTCTTGGTGTGCGTGTCGATGTCGTCGGACTTGGCGTTCGGATCCATGACGATCGACACCGCCCCCTTTGGCGACATCACGTCCTTCACGAAGAAGGCGGTCTCCGAGATCATCGGCCCCCAGCCGGCCTCGTACCAGCCGACCGAACCGTCTTCGAACAGCACCTGCAGCTGTCCGTAATTATACATGTCGGCGGCGATCTCATCGGACAGGCGCAGCCCCATGCCGCGCACCTCGACGGCCCTGGCGTCGGTGATCTGGCACATGACGTCGACATAATGCACACCGCAATCGACGATCGGCGAAGTCGTGCGCATCAGCGACTTGTGCGTCGCCCAGGTCGGGCCACTGGACTGCTGGTTGAGGTTCATGCGGAAGACGTAAGGCGGGCCGAGTTTGCGCGCCTCCTCGATCAGCTTCGTCCAGGACGGGTGATGACGTAGGATATAACCGATCACCAGCTTGCGCCCGGCCTTCTCAGCCGCCGCCACGACCCGCTCGGCATCGGCGACGGTGGTCGCCAGCGGCTTCTCGACGAAGACATGGCAGCCGGCCTCGAAAGCGGCGACGGCATAATCGGCATGGCTGTCGGAATAGGTGTTGATCGAGCAGAGATCCGGCTTCAGCTCCGCAAGCGCCGTCGCGAAGTCGGGGTGAACGGTATAGCCCTGCAGTTCTGGCTCCAGCTTCGGCACAGAGCGGTTGACGAGACCGACGATCTCGAAGCCGGGATTGTTGTGATAGGCGAGCGCATGGCTGCGGCCCATGTTGCCGAGGCCGGCCACGAGGACGCGGATCGGTTTCTCCTGGCTCATTTGACCGCTCCCGAGGTGATGCCGCGGATCAGTTGCCGCGAGAAGATGACGTAGAGGATCAGGATCGGCAGGATGGCGAGCGAGAGCGCCGCCAGCACCGCGTTCCAGTTGGTGACGAACTGGCCGATGAAGATCTGCGAGCCGAGCGTCACGGTCTTGGTGCTTTCCGCAGGCGCCAGGATCAGCGGGAACCAGAGGTCGTTCCAGATCGGGATCATCGTGAAGACGGCGACCGTCGCCATGGCCGGGCGCACCAGCGGCAGCACCAGGCGGAAGAAGATCGCATATTCGGAGAGGCCGTCGATGCGCCCGGCATTCTTGAGATCATCCGAGACCGTGCGCATGAATTCCGACAGGATGAAGATCGCCAGCGGTATGCCCTGCGCGGTATAGACGAGGATCAGCGCCGTCAGCGTATTGACGAGGCCGGCCGCCACCATGCCCTGCAGGATCGCCACCGTGCCGAGACGGATCGGGATCATGATGCCGATCGCCATATAGAGCCCGAGCAGCATATTGCCGCGGAAACGGTATTCCGACAGCGCGAAGGCCGCCATGGCGCCGAACAGCAGCACCAGCAGGATCGAGACGATCGTGACGATGAAGCTGTTCTGGAAATAGGTGGCGAAATCCCCCTGCCCCAGCACCGTCTGGTAGCCGACGAGGCTGAAGGTCGACGGCGTCGGGATCATCAGCGGCTCGCGGAAGATCGAGGCGCGATCCTTGAACGAGTTGACGATGGTCAGGAACACCGGAAACAGCGCGACCAGCGTATAGGCGCCGAGCGCCAGGTGCACGAGGCCGGTGCGGAGGGGAGATGTGCGTGCCTTGGACATGCGCGCTCCTCAGAACTGGTAGCGACGCATGCGCCGCTGGATGACGAAGAGATAAAGCGAGACGCCGGCGAGGATGATGAGGAACATCACGGTCGCAATCGTCGCGCCCATCGAGCGGTCGCCGAGCTGAAGCTGGAAACCGAAGAAGGTGCGGTAGAGCAGCGTGCCGAGAATGTCGGTCGACATATCGGGCCCGGCAAGCGCGCCCTGCACGGTGTAGATCAGGTCGAAGGCATTGAAATTGCCGACGAAGGTCAGGATCGAGATGATGCCGATCGCCGGCAGGATGAGCGGCAGCTTGATCTTCCAGAACTGCGCCCAGCCGGTGACGCCGTCGCATTCCGCCGCCTCGATCACCTCTTCGGGGATGCTGAGAAGCGCTGCATAGATCAGCATCATCGGAATGCCGATATATTGCCAGTTCGAGATCAGCGACACCGCGATCAGCGCCGAACCCGGCTTCCCAAGCCACGGCGCGAACAGGAATTTCAGACCGATGAGATCGAGCATCCAGGGCGCCACACCCCAGATCGGCGACAGGATCAGCTTCCAGATGAAGCCGACGATGACGAAGGAGAGCAGTGTCGGCAGGAATATCGCCGTGCGGTAGAAAGCAACACCGCGCAGCTTCGGCACCGAAAGCAGGGCTGCAAGCGCAATGCCGATCGGGTTCTGCACGCACATGTGGATGACGAAGAAGATCAGGTTGTTGACGAGCGCGTTCCAGAAATCATGCGCCCAGCGCGGATCGCCGAACAGAACCTTGAAATTCGCCAGGCCGACGAAGGCAGGCTGCCCGTCGACCGTATTGTAGAGCGAGAGCCTCAGCGTTTCGATGAGCGGCAGCACCATGACGGCGGAGTAAACGATCACCGCGGGCAGCATGAAGACGAAGATGTGCCAGCGCACCGGGCGCTTGATCGGGACGATATCGGCCGCGTTGTCGGTTTCGCTCATGGCTTTTGCCTTGTTGTTAGATAGATCTTGGAGCCGGGAAGTTGGACTCTTATGCATCGTCAAGATGCCTCTTCGCTAAGGCGAACCGCCATGCCTCGGCATGACGAAAGACCCCTTCTGGCCTGCCGGCCATCTTCCCCACAAGGGGGAAGAAGACTCGCGGAACGATCCCCTCCCTGCCGGAACCACGCATTTGCGGCCGACTAAGCCCCTCCCCCTTGTGGGGAGGGGTTGGGGAGGGGTTTCACATCACTTGGCCGGCTTGTACCAGCTGTCGAGGCCCTTCTGCAGCTTTTCGGCGGCAACCGCAGGCGTATCCGTGCCGTTGATGACGTTGGCCGATTCCACCCAGGTCTCGTTTTCGAGGTTCGGCGTGCCGCGCGACAGGATCTGGTAGGTCGAGCGCACGGTCGACTTGTACGGGCCGCGCCAGGAGACGAATTCCTGGGCAAGCGGATCGGACATCTTGACCGGGTTGGAGTTCAGGCTGAAGAAGCCCGGCAGGGAGTTCGCGTAAATGTCGGCGAACTCGGGCGAAGCGACCCAGCTCAGGAACTTCTTGGCTTCCTCGGCATGCGTGCTCTTCGCGTTCAGGGCAACGCCGATATCCGGATGGTCGGAGATGTAGCCCTGGTCGCCGGCCTTCGGAACCGGCGGCGGGAAGGCGCCCATCTTGAACTGCGCCTGCGTGTTGAAGAGCGCGATTTCCCAGGAGCCGGCCGGATAAATGGCGGCGCGGCCGAGGGTGAAGAGGTTCTGGCTGTCCGAATAGGTCTGGGCTTCGAAACCGTCGCCGAGATAGGGCTTCCACTTGGCAAGCTCTTCATAGGGCTTGACCCAGTCGGCGTCGGTGAGCTTCTGCTTGCCCGCGATCAGGGCTTCACGGCCTTCCTCACCCTTCCAGTAGTTCGGGCCGATGTTCTGGTAGCCCATGGTCGCGGCTTCCCAGAGGTCCTTCGTGCCCATGGCGAGCGGGATATAGGTGCCGTCGGCCTTGATCTTGTCGAGGGCTGCGAAGAACTCGTCTTCCGTCTTCGGAATTGATATGCCGAGCTTGTCGAAGGCATCCTTGTTGTAGATGAAGCCATGGATGACCGAAGCCATCGGCACGCAGAAGGTCGACTTGCCGTCGTCGGTCGACCAGGCCGCCTTGGCGACCGGCGAGAAGTTCTCCATGCCCGGCAGGCTGGTGATGTCGACGAGCTGCTTCTTGTTGAAGAGTTCGAGCGAGGCGTCGAACGGGCGGCAGGTGATGATGTCGCCTGCAGAGCCGGCATCGAGCTTGGCGTTCAGCGAAGCGTTGTATTCGGTCGGCGCGGTCGGCGAGAAGACGATCTTGATGCCCGGGTTCTTGGCTTCGAACGCCGGGATGATCTTCTCCTGCCAGATCTGCAGGTCGTCATTACGCCAGCTTTCCACAGTCAGCGTGACGTCGGCGGCGTGGACGAGACCTGCCGACGTCAGCAGGCTGGAGGCAAGCAGGAAGCTTTTCAGAGCAGTGTTTTTCATTTCCCTCTCCTGTTTAGCGCCGATAGGCGCCGTTTTCGATCTGAAACAAGCAATTGGCGTGCATGAGGAAACACCCAACGCCCCTTGGAGGACCGCCAGCGGCTGCCGGTCCCGAAAGCTCGATAGACGCGAAGGCGGATCGCCTGCGGTCGTATTGCGCACGTTTCAGTGACCTGCACCGGACGCGCTGAAATGATCGGAAAGCCGATGCCCGCCTGAATTCCACCGCCGGCCCGACAGGCCGCTGGCATTCTGGCAATCATCCTCGAAGCGGTTCCGGCTTGGCTTTGCTGCCGATTTTCGTAGGCTTCGAAACGCTGTTCCCTTTTGTCGAATTAAGTCCAAAAAAATACCAATTGTCCAGCCAAATTTTAACTTTTCGCCCAAACAAACTTCATTAAAAAATTTTATTAAGCAAAATCAATACGATAAAAAGATAAAATTTCTCCGTAATTCCCACTTGGTAAATGGTATTTTTTTGGTATTGTAAGAAAAACCAAGGGGAACGGCGTATCGGAGGCCCGATGACGGAGCTTGCAATCGGCATAGATGGCGGCGGAACGAGCTGCCGGGCAGCGGTCGCGGATAAAGACGGCAATGTCCTCGGCCGCGGCAAGGCAGGCCCCGCCAACATTCTGTCCGACCTGGAAAACTCTCTCCTCAACATCGTCGAATCCGCCCGGCAGGCGCTCAGCGACGCCGGTCTCGACGCCGAAGCTGTGACCTCGGCTGTATCAGTCGTCGGCGTCGCCGGCGCCAATGTCATGGATTACGGCCAGCGAATCGAAAGAGCCCTGCCCTTTGCCGAAGGCCGTGTCGTCACCGACGCCCTGATTTCCCTGCAGGGCGCGCTCGGCGATGCCGACGGCATCGTCGGCGCCTTCGGCACCGGCTCGGTCTACAATGCGCGAAGAGATGGCCGGCTGAACGGCATCGGCGGCTGGGGCTTCATCGTCGGCGACCAGGCAAGCGGCGCCCGCCTCGGCCGCGACCTCATGGAACACGCGCTGCTCGCCCATGACGGGGTGCGCTTGGGATCGGCGATCACGGAAGCGGTCATGGCCGAATACGGCAACGACCCGGAGCGCATTGTCGATTTCGCCCATACGGCGCGGCCGACGGATTTCGCCCGCTACGCGCCCATGGTCTTCAAGCATGCCGCCGAAGGCGATGTGGTTGCGATCGGCATCGTCAAGGATGCCGCAATGGCGATCGGCGAAAGCCTCGACGCGCTGCTCTGGCCGGAATGCCCGTCCATCTGCCTGCTCGGCGGCCTTGCGGAAGCCTACGAGCCCTGGCTTTCCCGCTACAAGCCGCTGCTCGCCAGGCCGAAGAACGATGCGCTGCAGGGCGCGGTGGAACTTGCGGTCAAGCTCCTGAACGATCAGCAGAAAGGTGCGGCATGACCGACGATCTCGCCACCCTCCTGTCCCTGCAGCGGCTACAAGCGGCCGGCACCGGCCCGCTCTATGTCAAGCTGCGCCGCACGCTCGAAGAAGCCGTGCGCACCGGCACGCTCGGCCACGGCGATGCGCTGCCGCCGGAACGCGACATCGCCGAATTCGCCGCCGTCAGCCGCGTCACCGTGCGCAAGGCGATCGACGAACTCGTCGCCGACGGACTGCTGGTGCGCCGCCACGGCTCGGGCACCTTCGTCGCCAAGCCGGTTTCCAAGGTCGAACAACGCCTGTCGCAACTCACCTCCTTTACAGAGGATATGGCGCGCCGTGGCATGTCGTCCCGCTCCGAATGGCTGCACAAGGGCGTCCACACCCCCTCGCCCGACGAGATGATGATCCTCGGCCTCGGCACCGACGTGAAGGTTTCGCGCCTCTCCCGCCTGCGCATCGCCGACGACCAGCCATTGGCGATCGAAAACGCTAGCGTCTCCGGCGAATTCCTGCCCGACCCCTCCGCCGTCACCAATTCGCTCTATGCCGAGCTCGAACGCCTCAACGTCCGTCCGGTGCGCGCCGTACAGCGCATATCGGCGACCAATATGAAGGAAGCCGACGCCCAGCTTCTCGGCGTTCCCGTGGGTGCGGCCGGCCTGTCGATCGAGCGCATCTCCTATCTCGGTTCCGGCCGCGCCGTAGAATTCACCCGCTCGCTCTATCGCGGCGATGCCTATGACTTCGTGGCCGAGCTGACGATTGGGGTCACATAAGCCCTACCAGAAACGGGCGATCCAAAGTTGATTTCCGGCGAGTTCATCGAAGACCACGTCGGCGGAGATGATCGGTATCCCATTCTCCATGGCGGTCGCAGCGAGAAACCGGTCGAACGGATCACGATGCGCCCAGTCCATTGTGGCTGCGGCCAGACAGACGTCCGCGGTCAATGCTGCTGCAATGGCGCCCTGCTCCTGCAACAAGTCCGGCAGCCGGCTGACGAAAGGCTGCATCTCCGGCCATTTGCCGAGACGCACCTTCTGTCCGATTTCAAACAGGGATATCGGGCTGACAAGAATGGTCTCAGCCTTTTCGATCAGAGCGATCGCCTTGGCCGAGAGCCGCTTGTCGCCTGTCAGCGACCACGCCCAGGCATGGGTGTCGAGCAGAAGCGAATTCACTCGATCCCTTCCCAGGCCGCGACTTCGCTTTCCTCAATAGGCTCGAAAAAGTCCGGCCCATCTCCAGCAACCTGCCCTTTGAGCAGACCGATCTTGAAGGAAGACTGCACGATCGGAATGATCTTCACGACAGGCTTGCGCCCCTTGGCGATCACCACTTCCTCACCGGAAAGGGCGGCATCAATCAATTTCGACAGATTGGTCTTTGCCGCATGAATGGTCACTTGCATCGCAGCCCTCATTAGCTAACTTGGCTAAGAATATCATGCCGATCTCGATTCCGCTATCGAATTCAAACAGCCGAACTGGGGGAATTATCGAGCCACATCAAAAGCATGAAGCCGGAAGGTGAATCACTTTCCGGCTTCATTGTCTCTTGATTCATCACATTAAGAACGGCGAGCGCGTCTCTACGCCGCGTCCTCAATCTCCTCATCCGCCTTGCGAGGCACGTAGTTCAGCACCGGCCCAAGCCACCGCTCGACCTCGGAAATCTCCATGCCCTTGCGCTTGGCATAGTCTTCCACCTGATCGCGCTCCACCTTGGCGACGCCGAAATAATAAGAGTCGGGGTGGCCGATATAGATGCCGGATACGGACGAGCCGGGCCACATCGCGTAGCTTTCCGTCAGCTTCACGCCGGCGGTTTTTTCCGCATCGAGCAGCTTGAAGAGCGTCGCCTTTTCCGTGTGGTCGGGCTGGGCGGGATAACCCGGCGCCGGGCGGATACCGGCATAGGCTTCACCGATGAGATCCTCGTTGCTGAGGTGCTCATCTCTCGCATAGCCCCAATATTCGCGACGCACCTCTTCGTGCATGCACTCGGCAAAGGCTTCGGCGAAACGGTCGGCCAGCGCCTTGACGAGGATCGAGGAATAGTCGTCGTTCGACCGCTCGAAACGTTCGGCGATGGCGATTTCCTCGATGCCGGCCGTCACCACGAAGCCGCCGACATAATCCTGCACGCCGCTCGTGACAGGCGCCACGAAGTCCGAAAGCGCCACATTCGCACGCCCGTCCCGCTTCGAAAGCTGCTGGCGAAGCGTGTAGAAAGTGGCAAGCTCCTGGCTGCGGCTTTCGTCGGTAAAGAGGCGGATATCGTCGCCGACGGCGCCGGCCGGCCAGAAGCCGATGACGGCGCGCGGGCGGAACCACTTCTCGTCGATGATCTTCTTGAGCATGGCCTGGGCATCGGCCCAGAGCGCACGCGCCGCCTCGCCCTGCTTCTCGTCTTCGAGAATGGCCGGGAAACGGCCGCGCAGTTCCCAGGTCTGGAAGAACGGTGTCCAGTCGATGTATCTGGCGAGTTCCGCCAGATCGTAATCCTCGAACACCCGTGTGCCGAAGAACTCAGGCTTCGTCGGCTTGTAGGCCGACCAGTCGACCTTATGCGCATTCTCGCGAGCCCGCGACAGAGGCAGGCGCACCTTCTCCGCTTCGCTGCGGGCATGGGCAGCCGCCACCTTGGCATATTCGGCCCTCACATCGTCGACATAGCCCTGCCGCGTTTCCGGCGAGAGCAGCGCCGAGACGACGCCGACGGCGCGGCTCGCATCGGTCACGTAGATCGCCTGTCCCTTGTCGTAGCCGGGATGGATCTTCACGGCGGTATGCACGCGGCTGGTCGTGGCGCCACCGATCAGCAGCGGGATCTCGAAGCCCTGCCGCTCCATTTCGGCCGCGACATGCACCATCTCGTCGAGCGACGGCGTGATCAGGCCGGAAAGGCCGATGACATCGACCTTTTCGGCAATCGCCGTTTCGAGGATCTTCGTCGCCGGCACCATGACGCCGAGGTCGACAATCTCGTAATTGTTGCAGGCAAGCACGACGCCGACGATGTTCTTGCCGATATCGTGCACATCACCCTTGACCGTCGCCATCAGGATCTTGCCTGCCGACCGCCGTTCTTCGCCGCCGTTGAGGCGCTTTTCCTCTTCCATGTAGGGCAGCAGCACTGCGACCGCCTGTTTCATGACGCGCGCCGACTTGACCACCTGCGGCAGGAACATCTTGCCCGAACCGAACAGGTCGCCGACGACGTTCATGCCGGCCATCAGCGGCCCTTCGATGACGTGCAGCGGACGGGCGGCCTGCTGGCGCGCCTCCTCCGTATCGGCTTCGATATATTCGGTAATGCCGTTGACCAGCGCATGTTCGAGACGCTTCTCGACGCTCCATTCGCGCCAGGAAAGGTCCTGGACGCGGCCTTCCCTTGCGCCGGCGCCACGGAAACGCTCGGCCACTTCGAGCAGCCGCTCGGTGCTGTCGGCGCGGCGGTTCAGCACCACGTCCTCGCAGGCCTCGCGCAGCTCGGGATCGATGTTATCGTAAACGGCGAGCTGGCCGGCATTGACGATGCCCATGTCCATGCCCGCCTGGATGGCGTGGTAGAGGAACACGGCATGCATCGCCTCGCGCACCGGCTCATTGCCGCGGAACGAGAAGGACAGGTTGGAGACGCCGCCGGAGATATGCACGAGCGGCATGCGCTCACGGATCGTCCGCGTCGCTTCGATGAAGTCGACGCCGTAATTATTGTGCTCCTCGATACCGGTCGCGACCGCGAAGATATTCGGGTCGAAGATGATATCCTCGGGCGGGAAGCCGATCTTTTCCGTCAAGAGCTTGTAGGCGCGCGTGCAGATCTCGACCTTGCGGTCGTAATTGTCGGCCTGCCCCGTCTCGTCGAAGGCCATGACGACGACGGCAGCACCGTAATTGTGCAGGAGCCGCGCCTGGGCGAGGAAGTTCTCCTCGCCTTCCTTGAGCGAGATCGAGTTGACGATCGGCTTGCCCTGCACGCGCTTCAGGCCGGATTCGATGATCGAGAATTTCGACGAGTCGATCATGACGGGCACGCGGGCGATGTCGGGCTCGGCGGCGATCAGGTTGAGGAACTCGACCATCGCCTTTTCGGAATCGATCAGGCCCTCGTCCATGTTGATGTCGATCACCTGCGCGCCGTTCTCGACCTGGTCGCGCGCGACATCGAGTGCTGCAGTGTAATCGGCATTGGTGATCAGCTTGCGGAACTTCGCCGAGCCGGTGACGTTGGTGCGCTCGCCGACATTGACGAAAGGAATGTCCTTGGTCAGCTCGAAGGGTTCGAGACCGGACAGCGACATGAACGGGCGATGCTCGGGAATCGGCCGCGGCTTGTATTTCGCGACGGTCTCGGCAATCGCCCTGATATGTTCCGGCGTCGAGCCGCAGCAGCCGCCGACGATATTGACCAGGCCTTCGCGCGCGAAGCTGTCGATCTGCGCCGCCATCAGCTCCGGCGTTTCGTCGTACTGGCCGAACTCGTTCGGCAGGCCGGCATTCGGATAGGCGCAGATGAAGGTATCGGCAACGCCCGAAAGCTCCTGCAGATGCGGGCGCATCGCATTGGCGCCAAGCGCGCAGTTGAGGCCGATCGTGAAGGGATTGGCATGGCGCACCGAGTTCCAGAAAGCCGAGGGCGTCTGGCCGGAGAGCGTGCGGCCGGAAAGGTCGGTGATCGTGCCGGAGATCATCACCGGCAGGCGCACGCCCTTGGCCTCGAAGCGCTCCTCGCAGGCGAAGATCGCGGCCTTGGCGTTCAGCGTGTCGAAAATCGTCTCGATAAGGATGATGTCGGCGCCGCCGTCGATCAGCCCGTCGATCTGTTCGCCATAGGCGTCACGCAGGTCGTCGAAAGTGACGGCGCGGAAACCGGGATTGTTGACGTCGGGCGAGATCGAAGCGGTGCGGTTGGTCGGGCCGATGGCGCCGGCGACGAAGCGGCGGCGGCCGTCCTCGCGCTCGGCGCGGATTGCCGCGCGGCGCACGATCTCCGCACCTTCCTTGTTCAGCGCATAGACCTCGCCTTCCATCTGGTAATCGGCCTGCGCGATGCGGGTCGAGGAGAAGGTGTTGGTCTCGAGGATATCGGCGCCGGCCTTGGCGTATTTGTAATGGATCTCTTCGATCGCATCCGGCTGGCTCAGGATCAGAAGGTCGTTATTGCCCTTCTGATGGCAGGCGCAGCCGATGAAGCGCGTGCCGCGAAACTGGTCTTCGTCATAGCCCAGCCCCTGGATCTGCGTGCCCATGGCGCCGTCGAGAACAAGGATGCGTTCGCTCGCAGCTTTCTTCAAAGCCGCGAAAACTTCACTGCCGTCACGCTTGCCCCCTTCGGGACCAAAGAGATTATCGAACACGGGAGGGCTCCTTGACGTCGTAAGACCAGACTTCCAAATCACATAAAGATATCTTTATGTCAATATATGCCTGGCGATTTCCTGCTTTTCAAGCCTCGAGCGCTGCGCCTCTTTTCAGAGAAGCAACATCTTGAATCTGCGCGCATTGCGTCAACCGAAACCGCTTCCGATTTCCAAGCAGGCGCGCTAATCGGATGACAGACTCGCCCGACCTCTATATAGGCGTTTGCGACATCGTGCGCACGAAATCGGAGGAGTATCATGGCACCTGCAACCGCCAAGGCCACACTCGGAAACTGGACGACCCGCGCCTATCATCGCGGCTGGCTGCTCGCCCAGGCCAACGGCCTCTTCGATTTCTTCCAGCACAATTCCATCAACCCGAAGGGCGGCTTCTACGATCTCGACGACACCGGCAAGCCGCTCGATGCCGAGGGCCAGGTTCGCGGTATCCACATCGCGGCGCGCGCGGTGCATTGTTTCTCGATCGGCGCCCTGCTCGGCCGTCCCGGCGCCTCCGACGTCGTCGACCACGGCATGGATTATATCTGGAACCATCATCGCGACCGCAAGAACGGCGGTTACTTCTGGTCTCTCGACAATAATGGTCCCGTCGATTCCAACAAGCAGGGCTACGGCCATGCTTTCGTTCTCTTGGCCGCCTCATCCGCCAAGACGATCGGCCATCCGCTCGCCGACGGCATGCTCGCCGACATCACCGAGATCCTGAACACCAAGTTCTGGGAACCGCGCCATGGCGCGATCGCCGAAGAATTCACCGCCGACTGGCAGCCGCTCGACGGCGGCGTCTATCGCGGCCAGAATTCCAACATGCACCTGACCGAAGCGCTGATGGCCGCCTTCGAAGCCACCGGCGACAGGCAATACCTGACCAAGGCCGAAAGCATCGCCGATCTCGTCATCCGCCGTTCGGCCGGTTCGGTCGACTGGCGCGTCGCCGAACATTTCGATGCCGAATGGAACCTCGATAAGGATTACTACCATCCGAACGAAATGTTCCGCCCGGCCGGCACGACGCCCGGCCATTGGCTGGAATGGGCCCGCCTCATCCTGCAGCTCTGGGCGCTCGGCGGCAAACGCATCGAATGGATGCCGGATGCGGCGAAAGCCCTTTTCGAGCAATCCATGGTCCTCGGCTGGGACAACGACAAGGGCGGCTTCTTTTATACGCTCGACTGGGCGGATAAACCGGCCAAGCGCAACAAGCTCTGGTGGCCGGCCTGCGAAGGTGCTGCCGCCGCACACTTCCTCAACGAGCACCTGCCGAGCGACTATCACGAGGAATGCTACCGCAAGATCTGGAACGTCATCGAGCGCGCCTTCATCGACCACAAGAACGGCGGCTGGCATGAGGAACTGACGGAAGACCTCGTGCCCTCGCACTCTCTCTTCCCCGGCAAGGGCGACATCTACCACGCCCTCCAGGCCTGTCTCATTCCGCTCTTCCCGGCGACGGGCAGCCTGACGAAAGGCATCCTGGAGGCCGGCGGCAGGCTCTGAGGCGAAAGCCTCACGAGCCCCGTGCGGTATTTTGCATTTACAGCTAGCTCTCGAACAGACGCACCGCTATATCTGCATCATTGAGGTCGCGTCGCACACGATCCTCTTCGTCGCGTATATCGCGAAGTTTCCGTTCAAGGTCTTGCACAATCGCCCTATTGGCATAAGAACTTGCTTCCGCAGGATCTTTCTTCATCTTTTCCTGCAGCTCTTCAAGCTCTTCTTCCTTCTCTTCATAGTCGTCTTCAAGCTGCGCCAGCTTCGATTTGAGCGAATACTGACGATAGCCGACCTCGTGGCCGCGCAGGAACTCTGCTTCAGTGTTGGGTAGGCATAGACCGTTATAACCGCGCCCGTGCTGTCCTTGCCAGAGACCGCTCTCCGCTGTGCAATAGCGCAGTAGGCCTTTCTTGTAGCCTTGGTTCCAAAGAGTGATGTCCGGGACGACCTTCACTCGTTTGCAGGACTTGATATGCCCTTCAAACCGCGCTTGCGGCAGATAACCGTTGAAGCCGTCGGTGAAACCTATCCCTTTCCAATCCCCGGCAAGGCATTCCTTCTTGGAGATCGTGTAGCAGGAGGTCAGGAGCAGACTGATGCCGAGGGCGGCAAGGACGAAAAACAAACGCAGCATAACGCTCTCGAATTTAGAACAAAACAAGAACGAAATAACAGTTCCACACCCGTTCGTCTACGGACGCACGTCAGTTTTGGCGATTTTATTTTATCGCGAAGGAACAGCCTCTCCGGTCAAGTCGAGACCGATAGCAAGCTCCGAAGCCGGATCAATAACCCGGCGCAGGCAATGCGACGTTCGGATTCCGCTGGAACCACTCGACATCCTCGTTGACGCGGTCGAGATCGTCCTGCACGTCGCGCTGGTCGCGGCGGATGTCGTGCATGTCGTCTTCCAGATCCTCGATCCGCCGGCGCAGCTCGGATCTCTCCTCGTCCTTGGCGTCTCTCAGCTTGTCGGAAAGCTCGTCGATGCTGATTTCCTTGGAGCTGTAGTCGTTCTGCATCGAGGTGAGGCGTTCCTGCAGCCCATGCTGCTTGGCTCCGAGGTTAAATCCGCGCAGGAAGCCCGGTGCCGTTTCCGGCGGGCAGACATTGGCATAACCGCTGCCCGCCTGGCCGCGGGCGAGCCCGCTGAGCGGCGTGCAATAGCGCACGAGGCCCGTCTGATATCCCTGGAACCAGATCGTCTGGTCGGGCACGATCTTCACCCGCTCGCAGGATTTCGCATGCGCCGCGAAGCGCTGCTGCGGCTCATAGCCCGCCGCGCCGTCGCTCTCGCCGATCACCCGCCAATCGGCGGCGACGCATTCCTCCTTGGAAAGCGTGTTGCAGGAGACGAGAAAAAGACCAAAACCGATGGTGGCAGAAAGCGCGAGGAACAGGCGGATCATGGTGTCCCGGGTGAGGTTAAGGAGGGCGATGCCGCACCTTAACCGCGGGACAAGCACACGTCACCGGAGGGAGGCCGCGATTTTGCAATTTTCGTGGCTTTTTTCTGTCAAAATTGGGGCAGAAACCACCGGATCAAAACGAGGCGAGCCGCAGCGTGTCCAGATCCTTCGCCAGCATCAGCGCCAGGGCCTCGACAACGAGATTATGGTCGTCGCGCTGCGGCAGGCCGGAGACCGTGACTGCACCGATGCAGCCCGTGCCCCTGACGTTGATCGGGAAACTGCCGCCATGCGGGGCATAATCGTCGCCGGAAAGCCCGTTGTCTTCGACCGTCTTGCCGTCCTTCCGGAGCTTCAGACCGGAAGCATAGCTGCTGTGGAAATAGCGCAGCACCATGTTGCGCTTGCGGCGGACCCAGTTGACATTGTCGGGCGTCACGCTTGGGAGCGCCACATAGAAGACCGGCATCGAATGCAAGGTCACGTCGATCGCGATGCCGAGGCCGCGCTCGGTACCGAGTTCCTGCAGAAGCTTGCCGAGCTGCCATGCCGTCGTGAGATCGAAAGCGTCGAAGCTCAGCGCCTCTTCCTGCTCCGCGATCCGGCTGAGATCGTTCTCGATGGTCATGAAAAGCCTCCTCTGCCGCATTGATCCGCTGCAGACCATTCTCGCGGGAGGCGAAAAAGTAAAGCAAAAACTTGGATCTGCCCCCAGAGCCTTTCCGGGTTAGATTGCAGCATTCTGTTGGCTCAAACGGAGTCGGATGGTCGACCGGCCGGCGCGCGTCGTAGCCCAGGTCTACGGCCAAGCCGGCCGGTCGATTAGGCGGCCCGTTTCAGCCAACCCGAAGGGCCGGGCATCTTTCCGCCAGGATCAAAGGCGATTGGCTCGGACGTACCAGGAGGTATGCCCTTCGCCAATCGCCTTTGCCCTGACGAAAACCTGCTCCGGCAGAATGCTGCAATCTAACCCGGAAAGGCTCTAACATCAGAGCCTCGGCGTGAGCATCTCGAAACGGTCGCGAATGGTGGCGCAGGTATCGCCGCCCAATCTCGCAATGGCATCGACCGCGGCCGGATCGACATGCAGCCTCTCGGGATCGACGACGCCGTCGCGGTAATGCGCATAGACGATCTCGCCCATGATGATCTGCCGCGAGCGGCCGAGCTCCAGCGTCACATGCCGCCTGCATTCGAAGGCGGCCGGCGCCTCCGCGATGAAGGGAGAGGCCACCTTCTCACCCGGCATCGCCGTCAATCCCGCCTCCTTCAGCTCATCGACCTCGCGCGGATATTTGGCGCCGCAGACATGCATGGCCTCGGCGATCGCGAACGAGACGATGTTGACCGTGAAGACCTCGGTCATGCGGATATTGTGGCCGGTGTCCTTGAACGACATATCGGCATTGTTCTCGACACCGATCGCCAGGATCGGCGGATCGGCCGAGAGGCAATTGAAGAAGCTGAAGGGCGCGGCGTTGATCCGCCCGTGCTCGTCGACCGTCGTCACCAGCGCGATCGGCCGCGGAATGATCGTGCCGATCATCAGCTTGTAGCGTTCGCGCTCGGTGAGTTCTTTGAAATCGAAGGAAACGGCCATGGCTCAGCCGGCCGGCCGCGCCGGTGCGAAGGCGCTCATCGCCCCGCTGAAAACCTTCGGCAGCGGCGAGGCATAGGAGCCGCGTTTGCTGGTGGAAAGCCCGAGCGACACCAGCGCCTCGGCCTGTTTGACGGCGGCCGCGACACCATCGACGACAGGCACGCCGTAGATCTCCTGCAACTCCCTTGCGAGATCCGTCATGCCG
The DNA here is from genome assembly GCF_047445895.1 of Rhizobium sp. BR 249. NCBI lineage: Bacteria > Pseudomonadati > Pseudomonadota > Alphaproteobacteria > Hyphomicrobiales > Rhizobiaceae > Rhizobium > Rhizobium sp. BR 249. The sequence goes on from NZ_JARWKX010000008.1 coordinate 157,486, forward strand.
GCGCAGCCGAGCACGATCGCCTCGGCGCCGTCTTCCGCAAGCGCCCGCTCGATCTCGGCCCGAAGCTTGCCGATCGCGCCCGAGGCCGCATCTTCGAGCTCCAGCACCGGAATGTCGGAGGCGCGCACCTTGGCGCGCTCGCCCATGCCGTAGCGGCGCACCAGATTGTCGATCAGCACCCGTGACCGCTCCAGCGTCGTCACCACGGTGAAGCGCTGCGCCAGAAAGCCCGCGGTGACGACAGCGGATTCGCAAAGCCCGAGGATCGGCACATCGGCGAAGCTGCGCGCCGCTTCGAGCCCGGTATCGTCGAAGCAGGCGATGACGGCTGCGTCATAGCCCTCGCCCTGCCGCTCCCTGAACTCGGAAAGCAGGCCGGGGATCGCCAGCGCGCCATCGTAATGCCCCTCGATGGAGACGGGTCCCATGCGCGAGGTGGCTGCGATAATCTCCGTGCCTGAAGCAGCCACCGCGCGCGCGGCGGTCGCGGCCTTCTCGGTCATGGAGGCCGTGGTATTCGGATTAACGATGAGGATGCGCATTTCAGCCTGTCTTTGCCTGTCTCCGGCTGAGCATGGTCATGATGCCGAGCGCGATGAGAATGATGGTGAAGGAAAACAGTGTCGTCACCGTGCCGAGGGCATAGAGCACCGGCGTCGTGACGTTGGTCGTCATGCCGTAGATTTCGAGCGGCAGCGTATTGTAAGTGCCTGAGGTCATCAACGTGCGGGCGAATTCGTCATAGGAGAGCGTGAAGCCGAACAGGCCGACGCCGATCAGGCTCGGCGCGATCATCGGCAGCACGACATGGCGGAACGTCTGCCAGGACGTGGCGCCGAGATCGCGCGCCGCTTCTTCATAGGCCGGCGAAAAACGGTTGAAGACGGCAAACATGATTAGCACCCCGAAAGGCAGCGTCCAGGTCAAATGCGCCCCGAAGGCCGAGGAATACCAGGCGGGCTTCAACCCTCCCTCCTGGAAGACGACGCCGATGCCGAGCGAGACGATGATCGACGGCACGACAAGGCTTGCGACGGTGGCGTAGAACAGCACCGTCGAGCCACGGAAACGGCGGCGGAAGGCAAGGCCGGCAAGCAGCGACACGACGACGGTCACCACCATCACCATCAGCCCGAGGGTGAAGGAGCGACGGAACGAGGCGCCGAAATCACCGACCGCCTGCTTCTCGAACAGGTTGAAGAACCAGTGCGTGGAAACGCCGTTCATCGGAAAGGTCAGGCCGCCGTCCGGTCCCTGGAAGGAGAGGATCAGGATCGCCGAGAGCGGGCCGTAGAGGAAGAGCACGAAGACGATGAAGAAGATCGCCAGCAGATAGAATTCCAGGCCGCGTTTTTCGTGGTTCATCTCAAAGCTCCTTGCGGATGTCGACGACGCGCAGGATGGCGGCGACCATCAGCAGAACCACCGCAAGCAGCACCACGGCATTGGCGGCGGCCGCCGGATATTGCAGCAGCGACATCTGGTTCTTCATCATCAGCGCCACCGACGCGCTCTGGCCGCCGGACATCACCTGCACGGTGGAGAAATCGGCCATCACGAGTGTGACGACGAAGATCGTGCCGATCGCCATGCCGGGTTTGGCGAGCGGAATGACGACGTTCCACAGCACCTGCCAGCCGGACGCGCCGGCATCGCGCGCCGCTTCGAACAGCGAGCGGTCGATGCGCATCAGCGTGTTGAAGATCGGCGTCACCATGAACAGCGTATAGAGATGCACCATGGCGAGCACGACGGCGAAATCGGAATAGAGCAGCCATTCGATCGGCTGCGGGATCACGCCCATCTCGATCAGCGTCGAATTGACGAGGCCGTTGCGCCCGAGCACCGGGATCCACGAGATCATCCGGATGATGTTCGACGTCATGAACGGCACGGTGCAGACGAGAAAGAGGATCATCTGCGTCGAGGTCTTGCGGATATGGAAAGCCAGGAAATAGGCGACCCAGAAACCGATGACGAGCGTCAGCCCCCAGACGATGGCGGTGAATTTCAGCGTGTTGAGATAGGTCTTCCACGTCACCCACGAACCGAGCGTATCGGTGTAGTTCATGGTGAGGAAATCGGGATAGAGGCCGGCGAAGTCGTAATCCCAGAAGCTCACGACTGATATCATCGCGATCGGCAGCAGGAAGAAGAAACCCAGGATGGCGATCAGCGGCGTCGCCTGGAGGTAGGAGATGGCGGATGGGGAAAGCCTCAGTCCACGTCTGCCGCGCACGCCCTGGCCGTCCTCCTCTGTTTCCGCCGCAATGGTCGCCATATCCGGTTCTCCGTTCTGATTACATCAAACGGAACGAAGGTGCCTGCCGCCCCCTCATCCGCCTGCCGGCACCTTTGCCTGGGTCGAGCCACTGGTCTCGACCCGTCCTTCGGACCCCCGCTGGGGAGAAGAGATTCGCGGCAGCGCCTCGGCCACCGCGACCTTGCTTTCAGATAGGGAAGGCTCAAAAGACCCTTCCCAACCCTCCCCACAAGGGGGAGGGAGTTTTGTGCCGCATCGCCTCCGGACTCCCTCCCCCTTGTGGGGAGGGTTGGGGAGGGGAAAGCGGCAAGCGCTTACGCCGCGATGAACTCGTTCCAGCGGCGGACCATGTAGCGGTCCTCGTCCATGACTGAGTTCCAGCAGGCGACCGCGCCCATGCGGGCTTCGAAGGAGCCGCCGTCGCGCACGGCGCCGGCCTTTTCCATGACCTTGCCTTCCGGAGAGAGGATATCGCCCTGCGCCGGCTTGCCCTCGATCCAGTAGCCCCATTCGTCTGCGGTCATGAAACCCTTGGCGGTCTCCATGCAGGCGGAATAGTAGCCCTGGCGGTTGAGGTAGCCGCCGACCCAGCCTGACGTGTACCAGTTGATGTATTCATAGGCCGCATCGAGCTGAGCGCCCTTGAGGTGCGAGGCAAGGCCGAGGCCGCCGCCCCATGCGCGGTAGCCTTCCTTGAGCGGCTGGTACTTGCAGGCGATGCCCTTGGAGCGGACGGCGGCAACGGCGGGCGACCACATCGACTGGATGACGACTTCGCCCGACGCCATCAGGTTGACCGACTCATCGAAGCTCTTCCAGAAGGCGCGGAACTGGCCGTCGCCCTTGGCCTTGATCAGGAATTCGATCGTCTTGTCGATCTCTTCCTTGGTCATGTTGCCCTTGTCGGCATATTTGATGTTGCCCATGGCTTCCATGATCATCGCCGCATCCATGATGCCGATCGACGGGATGTTGAGGATCGAGGTCTTGCCCTTGAACTTCGGGTCCATGATGTCGGCCCAGCTCGTAATGTCGCGGCCGACGAGATCCGGGCGGATGCCGAGCGTATCGGCATTGTAGATCGTGGGAACCATCGTCATCCACTGCGTCGGTTCCTTGGCGAATTTCTTGGCGTCCTGCGCCTCGACGAAGCCGACCGTGTGCGGCGCGGTGCCCTGGGCGATGACGCTCTCCGGCTTCATCTTGCCGTCGATGAACAGCGGCACGATCTTGTCGTAATATTTCAGCTTCTTGACGTCCATCGGCTGCAATACGCCTGTCGGAAACACCTTCTTGGCGATCCAGTATTCGATGTCGGCGATATCATAGCTGTCGGGCTGGGTGACGGCGCGCTGGGCGGCCGCGTCGGAATCGGTCGCCGTCATCTCCAGCGTGATGCCGAGATCGGCTTTGCACTTCTCGGCGATGGCGTTGATGTTGGAAACGCCGGTGCCGAACTGGCGAAGCGTGATGTTCGTCTGCGCCCAGATGGTGGGAAAGCCGGTGATGGCGCCGGAGCCGGCAATGGCGCCGACGGCGGCGGCACCCGTCTTCAGGAGCGCGCGGCGGGAAAGACCCTTCTCCGCCTTGGTCGATGTTATCTCAGTCATGTCAGTTCCCCTTTTCTTGATGTGGAAGTTCATGGTCTTGGTGGTTCATGCGGAGGCGCGGCCGAGAAGCACCGCATCCTCGAGCGCCCAGCTGAGCGAGACGGCGTCGCCGACGGCGACCGGCCGGGCGAAATAATCGCCGTCATCATCAATGACGGTGAAGTCGTCGCTGCCGGCGCCGAAAACGGTGATCTTCACGGAGGAGCCGCGATATTCGACGTTGGAGACGATGCCGTTGAAGCCAAGCGTCCATTCGGTCGCCACCTGCAGGCGCACGCGATCGGTGCGGATGCCGATATCGACGGGCTCGCCGACCTCCCTGCCCGTCCCGCGCACGGAAAAGCTCTGGCCTTCGGGCACGGTCATGACGATCACGCCGTTCTCGCTTGATGTCACCCGGCCGGAGAGCACGTTATGGTCGCCCATGAAGCGCGCGACGAAGGCGGTTGCCGGCTTCTCGAAAACCTCGCGCGGGGCGGCCGCCTGCTCGATCCGGCCGTCATTCATGATGACCATGACGTCGGCGAGCGCCATCGCCTCTTCCTGGCTGTGGGTGACGTGGACGAAGGTGATGCCGAGCGACTTCTGAAGCTTCTTCAATTCGGCGCGCATGCGGATCTTCAGGAACGGGTCGAGCGCCGACAGCGGCTCGTCGAGCAGCAGTGCCTCGGGATCGGTGATCAAGGCGCGCGCCAGCGCCACGCGCTGCTGCTGACCGCCGGAAAGCTGGGCCGGGCGCCTGTTGGCATAGGCATCCATCTGCATCAGCTTCAGCATTTCAAGCGCCTTGGCCCGCCGCTCCGCCTTGTCGACGCCTTTCATCTTCAGGCTGAAGGCGACGTTGTCGATCAGGTCGAGATGCGGGAACAGCGCATAGGACTGGAACATCATCGCCGTGCCGCGCTTGGCCGGCGGATAGTCTGTAACGACCACGTTGCCGAGGCGGATATCGCCCGAGGAGATGCTCTCATGGCCGGCGATCATGCGCAGCGTCGAGGTCTTGCCGCAGCCGGAGGGACCGAGGAAGCAGCAATAGGAGCCGGCCGGAATCTTCAGGCTGATCCCATGGACCGCCGTCGTCGCCCCGTAGACCTTCGAAACGGATACTATATCGATCTCTGCCGCTTTCGACATCACGCCTTCCCCTGTTCGGCAGGAAAGATGCATCTGCCGTGCCAAACAGTGTTAGACACCTCAAGCCATTATGAATAAAGGATTTTCTCGGGTATGAGCCTGTAAGCGCAAAACAGGAGCAGAACATCGTCTGCACATGATTTAGGCTATCGTCCTCAATTTATGCAAAAGATCGTATACAATTTCATCGCCGCTTCGAGCACAAATTCCGTTTAACTTTTGCCGCGAAGCCGGATATGGTTTGCCCGTCATCAGGGAATGAAATTCATGAAATCCGCCGCCAAGGCCGTGCAGGCCGAAGAACCCGCCGAAACCGGCGCGCAACAGATCCGTGACGCCATTCGCGAGGCGATCGTCGAGCGCAGGCTTTCTCCCGGCACCAAGCTTTCGGAAAGCGATGTCGGCAATCTCTTCAAGGTCAGCCGCACGCTCGCCCGCGCCGCCCTGCAGGCGCTCTCCTACGAAGGCCTCGTCAGCGTCGAGAAGAACCGCGGCGCCTTCGTCGCCTACCCCTCGCCCGAAGAAGCCCGCCAGATCTTTGCCGCCCGCCGTCTGGTCGAGCCCGGCATCTTGCGCGAGGCGGCGGCGCGGATCACGCCGGCCGATATCAGGCAGCTGAAACAGCTCCTGCTGGAGGAAGGCCGCCTGATGAGCGAACGCGGCCAGACGGCGCGCCGCGCCGAGATCAAGGCGTCGGGCGATTTCCATCTGATGCTGGCGGAAATCTCGGGCAATGCGATCATGCAGCGCTTCATGGAGGAGCTCGTCGCCCGCTCGTCGCTGGTGATCGCGCTCTACGGCCAGTCGACCGCGTCGAGCTGCGGCCATTCCGAACATGGCGACATCATTTCAGCGATCGAAAGCAACGACCTCGACCGCGCCTGTCAGTTGATGCTGCACCACATCGCCCATATCGAGACCGATCTCGATCTGCGCGAGCGCAAGAGCCTCGGCCTCAAGGAAGCCTTCGAACTCTAACCAAGCCGGCCTACCAAGGCGTCTGCTTCGGCAGCGTCTCGAAGGCCTCGAAAATCTCCTCGGCCGTGCGCGGCTCGCTGGAGCGCAGCTTCACGGTGCCGTCGCGGCCGATCAGGATCAGCCCGAAGTCACCGGAGGGCGGTCCCTGCAGCCGCTCGCGAATGTCGTCGGCGTCGAGTTCCCAGCCATCGTCGAACAGCGCGAAAGCGCCGCCGCCGGCAATGATGAACACCTCGATATCCTCTTCGATGAGGCGCATATGCGCCTTGCGCAGCCACTCGTCCTGAATGACGGCGCGGTCGTCCTGGGCATCGGCAAAGATGAGCAGCACCCGCTTGCTGTCGCGAAACGGCTCCAGCGATTGCGGAAGCTCAGGCTCGCGTCGCGGCGTGCCGATGATTTCGTGAACAATGGATTTCAGCATGATATTCATTCCTCGCCCGGCACTGACGGCGGGCCTGCCGAAATAACGGCTGGGAATGGGTGAGGTTCCGCAGAAGGCGGAAAAGGATCGCAGCTTCGCGCCGCGATCCCTTCCTGTGTCAGTCGCGGTTCTGTTCTTCGGCTGCGTGAGCCGAAACGGCAACGAGATCCGCCGTACCGTTGGCAAGGAGGCGCTTGCGCACCAGCACGCGCATGACACGTGCAGCCGTCGAGAAGGTCATCTGATCGAGCGGGCCTTCGCCCTCCCACGGCTTGGTCAGCCGTTCGGTGACGGCGCCGACGATATTCATCGGCACGATGTCGGTGCATTCGCGCATGGCTTCGAAAACGAAGCTGATTGGGATGACCCGTCCCTCGTAGGTCACGATCGGCTCGGTCAATTCGCTGTCCCATTCCTCGAAGGCATAGAGCGCTTCGCGAAACAACTGCTGGAGGTTGAACGGCGCGTGGCCGTCATGAAGTGGCGGCAGGGCATTCATCATGTCTGTCTCCTCTTGATGGGTTGAAGCCAAAGTCCTCCGGTATCGGTCGCGCCAACGCGGGGAATGGAGCGTTTTGCTGCCCCCTGCGAACCGAATAACACTATTGATTCTATAGAGTAACACGCAGGGGTAAAGCCCATTTCTGGGCCGCCGCGGAAGCCAATTTCATAACGCGCTGATATTATTGCATGTTTTAGTCGAAAATTTCTGAAAAACTACCGGCCTTAAAAAACTATGCCACAGCCGGATAGACGCTTCGGAATGGCACGATAAGGGCGAAAAACCCTGAAAATTCACGGAACTTTTGGCGCTGAAATTTGTTTTGTTCTCACAACAGCCAAACTAACCGGGGTTACCACCAATGACGCAAATCCGTGAACCGGAGCGCCGAAGCAGAATCCTGCGCGGCCGTCCCTACAGCCTTGATGAATTCGCTTCCAAATACGGCCTGCAAAACGACCAGGCCGAAAGCCTGTTCACCCGCTTCGGCCCCTCCTCGATCGAGCTCGATCTGCTGATGGCCGCCAAGCGCCGTGCGCCGGCTCGCCATGACATTGCCGAATAACCCCGTTGACGAATGGAATGGATAAATGAGCAGCAGACGCCACGAATGGATCAGCAAGAGAGCCTACGCGATCTGGGAAGAACAGGGCCGCCCCGATGGTCGTGATGACGAACACTGGCGTCAGGCGGTTGCCGAACGCGAAGCGCTGGAACGCACCCAGGCTTCCATCGACGGCCGCGAGGTGCTGGTGAAGTTCCGTCCCAAGCCGCCGCGACCGGAGCTGCCGCGCCTGGACTGGATCAATCCTTCGACCAAGGTCGGCTGAACCCATCCGCGCCGGCTCAGTTCAGGCTGAGCCGGAAGCGGGCCTGAAACCCTCCCCGCCGCCCAGCGCAATGTTCTGTGCCTGGTGCCACAGGCTCATCTTTCGAAACATCAAGTCCTTCGCCCCTTCGGGTTTGAAGGAAAGGAAGCTCGCTCCGGCATCCGGTTGGCCGGCTTGTCGCGCAATGGCAATCAGCCGAACCGCCATGACCGGATAGCATCCGATCCATCAGGTGCCGCAATGGCACAATGTAAGCTTTTGCACAAATTTGAGTGCGTCAGGCGGGAACACTTCGTCAAGCATGACGGCACAATTCCGTGGAGTAATAGAGCGCTTTTCAACAGCCGGAACCCGGCATCGCCGCTCGACTTTCGCGTCGCAAAATCGCAAATGAAAAAGATGGAAACGTTTTTACATAGCGGCAGGAGATTCGCGTCACCGCCACGGCGCCGGCTTCGATATCCGGCCGATCCTGCTTATATCGGGGAAAGCCTGATGCCCGCCGGCACGGGCAGGCCCTGTCAAAAAGCGCTGGTTTCCTCGCAAAGCGCCCGGTGGACCGCGGTCCAGAACAGCGCCAGCGGGGTATCGCCGTTGCGTTCGGCAACGAGGGCGCGGATCAGCGCTTCGGAGCCTGCCATGTCCTGCCAGCTGGATTTCAGGCCCTTGGCGGCCTGTTGGCATTCGGCAATTTCGAACGGTCTCTTGCTGTCCATATGAGGCCTCCACATGCAAGGCGCTAACAGACAGGCCCCGGATTGTCATTCCCCGCATATGTGGGGATGCCTTGTATTTGTGACAGTGCTCACGGTAGGATTGAGGGAATTGGGGCAGTTGAAATGATCGAGAATACTTACAGCGACAAGTTCGAGTCCGCCTTCGAACAGATAAAGGCGGCGGCCAATGTGGATGCCGCCATCCGCATTCTGCAGGCGGAATATGCTCTCGATTTCGTCACCTACCATCTTGCCCAGACGATCGCGAGCAAGATCGATTCCCCCTTCGTGCGCACCACCTATCCGGATGCCTGGGTCTCCCGCTACCTCCTGAACAGCTATGTGAAGGTCGATCCGATCGTCAAGCAGGGCTTCGAGCGTCAGCTGCCCTTCGACTGGAGCGAAGTCGAGCCGACGCCGGAGGCCTATGCCATGCTGGTCGACGCCCAAAAGCACGGCATCGGCGGCAACGGCTACTCCATCCCCGTCGCCGACAAGGCGCAGCGCCGCGCCCTTCTGTCGTTGAACGCCCGCATCCCGGTCGAGGAATGGAACGAGCTGGTCCGCCGCTACCGTAATGAATGGATCGAAATCGCCCATCTCATCCACCGCAAGGCCGTCTACGAGCTGCATGGCGAGAACGATCCGGTGCCGACATTGTCGCCGCGCGAGATCGAGTGCCTGCACTGGACGGCCCTCGGCAAGGATTACAAGGATATCTCGGTCATCCTGGGCATATCAGAGCATACCACGCGCGATTACCTGAAGACCGCCCGCTTCAAGCTCGGCTGCGCCACGATATCGGCCGCCGCTTCGCGGGCCGTGCAGCTGCGCATCATCAATCCCTAGGATCAAAGATCTAGCAAAATCAAAACCGAAGCGCCGTGGTCCTTGCCGCGCCCGGTTGCACATGTCCTGACCGGATTCATCATACTTTTGGGCTAATCCCCCCATCTGAGGGGGCTCATCTGAGGGAATTTCCGATCCTCGCATCCTGAACCATTCTGCTCTCCACGGACTTGCAAACGCTGGAGGGCAAAATGTTCGTTATTATTCAGGCACATGAGTATCAGAAGTATGCCGCCGTACTCGACCAGATGTTTCGCCTGCGCAAGAAGGTCTTCGCCGATACGCTCGGCTGGGACGTTCCGGTGATCGGCCCCTACGAACGCGACAGCTACGATTCCCTCTCCCCCGCCTATCTCGTCTGGTGCAACGACAGCCGCACCCGCCTCTATGGCGGCATGCGCCTGATGCCGACGACCGGCCCGACCCTGCTCTACGACGTCTTCCGCGAGACGTTCCCGGCCGCTGCCGATCTCGTCGCCCCCGGCATCTGGGAAGGCACGCGCATGTGCATCGACGAGGAAGCGATCGCCAGGGACTTCCCGAAAATCGATGCCGCCCGCGCCTTCTCGATGATGCTGCTCGCACTGTGCGAATGCGCACTCGATCACGGCATCCACACGATGATTTCCAACTACGAACCCTACCTCAAGCGCGTCTACAAGCGCGCCGGGGCCGAAGTGGAAGAACTCGGCCGCGCCGATGGATACGGCAAGTATCCCGTCTGCTGCGGCGCCTTCGAAGTCTCGGACCGCGTGCTGCGCAAGATGCGCGCCGCCCTCGGCCTGACCCTCCCCCTTTATGTCAGACACGTTCCGGCCCGCTCGGTCGTAACCCAATTCCTGGAGATGGCAGCATGAACCGCATCATTGAAACCGCAACGCAGAAAGATATCGGCGCGCTGGAGCGCCACGTCCTCGCCTCGCGAGACATCGCCACCCAGATGGGGGATTCCTTCCTCTCCTATCTCCTCTCGATGGCCCTCTTCACGATCTACGAGAAGAAGGCCCGTTATGAAAACGAGGCGCTGAAGAGCGGCTCGGCTGAAGATGCGGTCCTCCCCCGCCGCGCCTGAAGACGAGCATGCCTCCCGGCCGCCCCGCGCGCAGCCCGAAACCGGCAACAGGTTTCCATGGGCTGCGCGCCGCGGTCACGCCATCAGGGAATCGATCGTCGTGATCAGCGTATCGTGCATGTAGGGCTTCGGCAGGAAGGCCGTATTGGCCGGCAGCGCCATCGGATCGAGCCGCACCATGCCTGACGTGATGATGATGCCGATGTTCGGCCGCATCGCTCTCACGCGCTTGGCAAGCTGAAGGCCGTCCATGGAGCCCGCCATATTGACGTCGGTGAAGAGAATATCGACATCCTGCCTCCCCTTCAGCACCACCATCGCCTCATCGGCATTCGCCGCCTCCAGCGCCACATGGCCGACATCCTCCAGCACATCGAGGATATTGAACCGGATTATCGGCTCATCCTCGACGATGAGCACCACGGCACTGTTCGAAGCCATCTGCGACCGCCCCCTTCATCGACTACATCTCGATAATTGTAGCCCGCGCGAGAAGCTTCCAGTGCCCCGCCCATGAAATATACATCGTCCACAGATGCTTGCGCTCTCCGCTTGTGGCTCCCTGCAATTTGCGTTAGAGCGAAACCCATGCTGCGGGAACCATTGCCCCGGCATCACGGTGTCTATCGCTGACGCCAAGGGCCTGTAGCTCAATGGTTAGAGCCGGCGGCTCATAACCGCTTGGTTGGGGGTTCGAGTCCCTCCGGGCCCACCAGTCATACAAATAATCAATAAAATCAATAACTTACTTCTTTTAAAAATCACTCAAAAACAGTGATTTTAGGCGGTTTTGCGGGTACTTTTGCGGTCATATACCCTAGCCACATATGCTCAAAATGCTCGCACCGCGATTTTTGGCTTAGTATAAAATAGCGCGGCGGTGCGGCTATGGTTGTGAGAAAAAATATGTATTTCAGCTACTTAAGTCATCGACGTACATCTAATTCGCACGCGGAGTATAGCCCCAGTAAGTGCAACACGCGGTTGGGCGTTCGAGTCCTAAACGTTGCGGGTTCGTGTCCCACGATACCCGCAATTTCCTATTCACAGCCGAAGGCTCGGGCTTTGCCGCCTGAGTTGGTTAACGCTACCAACCATGATGGTGCTACATGAGAAGCATCCCTGAAAATTTCACCCTGCTCCATACCGGCGAAGAAGACCTTCGAGCGAAGTCCATCCGCTTATCGAGGCCAGCGAGGATATGTCGCTGCATGTCGCGATGATCGAAACCTGTATGGATATGCTGCAGTACGTCCGCATGAACACTTCCGAGATGAGTGAGGATCAGGTGATTGTCGCGCTTATCGGCGCTAGCGTGTTTAACTCAATGGCTTCGGCATTCAAACTTTTGCTCAGCGGCTACTATCAATCTTCCGGTCTGCAGATTCGCTACATTATGGAGAGCGGTTGGCTGCTCGACTATTTGATGACTGACCGGAAGCTGATGCAGGAGTGGAAGGCTACCCCCGAGGACAAGCGACAGAGTGTCTTCCGCCCTGGCAAGATCCGCGATGCTTTGGACAAGCGGGACGGGTTCAAAGAGAAGAGGCGCGAGGCTCACTACAAACGCCTCTGCGTCCTCTGCGGCCATCCGACGTTTGCTGGGTTCGCGATGCTTCGACCAGAACCGACTGCTGACGCCCACATGGGACCGTTCCTTGTGCCCAGCCTGCTCAAAGCGTGCATTCAGGAACTGGTGCAGGTGTCGATCACGGCCTCTCAGGCTTTCATGCGTTTCTTTCCGCCAAAGACGCTCTCTGACTACAAGGCCCGTGTCCATTTCATCGAAACCAACGGAGATTGGATGGAGAAGGTGTTTGACAAACGGCCTGATCCCACGTCAGTGAACGAACTCAAGAAACTCATTGCGCAATTGGAGGCAAGACAACGACAGTAGCAATCCCAGGCCTTTGAACGGCTGGTAGATCGTTGTGAAACACAAAAGCCCCGCTGTTTTGTCGGGGCTTTCTCACTGCTAATCTGACAAACTGCTAATCTGACAAAAAGCTCTTAGAACTTCACACCAATGCCGAACTTGACTTCGTGCTGATCGAGATCGACATCCACGCCGAGAACGTCTTTCTCGCCGAAGTCATTGAACCGATATTCGCCGCGAGCGAAGATGTTGTTGGTGATGGCGAAGTCGACGCCGGCTCCGACGGTGTAGCCGTTGAAGGTCTCTGTTTCCTTGTCCAATCCCGGCAGGTCGACATATCCGCGCGTGGTGGCCCAGCCGGCTGCGCCGTAAAGCAGCGCTCTGTCGAAGGCGTAGCCGACACGGCCGCGAACGGCGCCGGCCCAATCGGTCCCGGCGTCCCCGCCCAGCACTTCCTCTTCGTTCCAGTTGTATTCGAGATTGCCCTCGATGCCGACGACGATGCTGTCGAACTGGAAGTTGTAGCCCGCGAATCCACCGAAAACGCCGCCGTTGAAGTCTTGAGAATCGCTGACGCCGCCGGCACTGAAGTCACCGTTGAGCCACGCGGCGCCGCCATCGATACCGAAATACGGGCCAGACCAGGTGAAAACAGGTGCAGCCGCAACAGGTGCCGCCGGTACGTCCTGCACGGCATCGGCGGCAAATGCGGTCGATGCAACCAGTGCTACGAGAGTGGTGGCTATAGCTAGCTTCATTTTCGTTTACCCCATGGCATGAGAATACAACCAAAGGATACAGCCCATCTCAACAGATAGCTGTAACGCCAAAGACACACACGCAGGAATGTACGGTAGCGGACATATTCTCCGAGGTGATTGCGCCTTTTAGTAGCTGCAAGAGCGCCCATCGCTCGGTCTGAACCCGCCCCCGCAAGCTGGATTAAGCGGCTGACGTTCGTAATAACCGCCGCCATAATAACCGCCGTTAATCGACGAGGTGTAATCGGCACTTCCGGATGAGGTGCAGCCCGAAGCGATCGTGGCAAGGCCGATCAGCGTTCCGGTCAAGACAAATGCGAAAAATCGGGTCATCTGAGCTTCTCCTTCGCAGGGGCTGGCTTTAGCCCAAGCGCGCAATCTACCACGACGCGGCGTTCACAGGCGAAGATTCATGGCAACTGACCGCCCTCAACACGCCCTTCTAACGTCAATGTGATCGCCATGCACGGCTGTGCATAGCAGTTATGCCGAAATGCCCATTGTTATGGCAGCCTGCGCAAAATATATGCCGCCGGCTAACAAGAAAAAGAATGAGTGAATCGCCATGAGTGCCATACATAAACTTTTCAACCGCCGGCTCCTGACGCGTTTCGTCAGCGGTCTCGGTGCCGTTCCCCAGCGCATCCGCGAAGCCCGCGAAGAGCGCACGCCTGCCATCCATCCCTCCTTCATGGATGATTTCGGCGCCTGAACGCGCGCCTGACAATTCCTTTCGGAACCAGATCCTGTCGACGGGCCGGCCTTCGGCCTATCCGCTGACCCTGCCGAATTCGGCACAGCGGAGTTTTCCGCCTCCATTAGCTTCGCGCAGGGAACGAAGGGCGTGCCGTGTGGTCACCCCCTCTGCCCTGCCGGGCCCGGGGTCGAGCCACGGGTCTCGACCCGTCCTTCGGACCCCCACAGGTGGGGAGATCAGCTAGGCGCATCGGCTTCCCCAAGCAACTGAGCATAGTTCTCTCGATAGAGAAGAGAGGGACGGGTGATCCATCCTCTTGCCGATCTCCCTCCTTGTGGGGGAGATGCCCGGCAGGGCAGAGGGGGGTGACACGACGCGCCCTTTCGATATTCGTCATGGCACCGGATCCTGGTGTAAGCGCCCGCCGTCATATTTTTCACTCCGCGCCCATCCGTCCTTCCCTTCCGCCGCAATAGCTTCACAATCAACCGACAGAAAGTTCATCCGGGAAACGACAACTAGGGAATGAAAACATGGCGCCGACTCTTACCAAGACTCTTGTAATGACTGCCCTTCTGGCCCTGCCGCTTGGCAGCGCGGCCCCCGCATTCGCGCAGGAGGCAAAGCCGCGCGAGCCGGTGATCTCGGTGACGGGCGACGGCGAATCGGCGCTCGCTCCCGATATGGCCGTCGTCAACCTTGCCGTCGTCAAGCAGGCTAAGACCGCCCGCGAAGCGCTCGACGAGAACAACAAGGCGATGAACGACGTGCTGAAGGCGCTGAAGGATGGCGGCATCGCCGAGCGCGACCTGCAGACCTCGGGCTTCTCCATCCAGCCGCAATACAACTATCCCCAGCCGGTGGACGGCCAGCCACAGCAGCCGCAATTGATCGGCTACCAGACCATCAATTCCGTCACCGTCAGGCTGCGTGATCTTTCCAAGCTCGGCGCGGTGATCGACCAGTCCGTCAGCCTCGGCATCAACCAGGGCGGCGACATCCAGTTCACCAACGACAAGCCGGAAACAGCGCTGGAAGAGGCGCGCAAGAATGCCGTCGCCAATGCGGTCAAGAAGGCGAAGACGCTGAGCGAAGCCGCCGGCGTCAAGCTCGGCCGCATCATCGAGATCAACGAGAACGAACCTCGCCCCCTGCCGCAGCCGGTCTATCGCGCCACGATGATGAAGGAAGCCTCCGACGCCGCCGTCCCCGTCCAGGGCGGCGAGAACAATTACACCGTCAGCGTCACCGTGACCTTTGCCATCGAGCAGTGAAATAAGGGTCGGAGGGAGATTGGTGAAAACAGCCCCTCATCCGCCTGCCGGCACCTTCTCCCCGTAAACGGGGCGAAGGGAACGGGGCGCAACCTCTCCGTCCCTCTCTTACCTCTCGCGTGGCACGTCCCCTCGCCCCGTTTTTACGGGGAGAGGGCTAGGGTGAGGGGCCGCGTTCATCGCGCAAACCGGACAGCCGTGACCTTGATAAAACTGCGCCGCGCGTCTTCCCGGACACGCGGCGCAGTAAAAGTTGCTCATTCCGTTCCGGCAAGCCGGGCGGTATTCTTCTGAAATCAGCGGCGCAGCGGAGGGCAGCCGCGGACGTTGGCGAAGCTCATCTCGTCGGGGCCGCGACGTGTCCAGCCCTGCACGATGACGCGGCGCGGGGTGATGTCGACGACGCGCGCGCGGCGGAAGCCGTAGTCACGGGCCATGTCTTCGGCAAGGCGCGGATCGCAGGCGCGCATCGGGCGGCGGCCGTAGCCCTGCGGCGGCGGTACACGACGGTAATCCGGCGGCGGCGGACCGCGGTCCGGCTCGCCGATAATGATATTGAGCTGGGCGGCGGCCGGAGCCACCGTGCCGGCAAGAGTGCCGACGGTCAGCATGGCGGCAAGACCCGCCTTTGCCAGAAAATGCATCATCAAAAACCTCTCCTTTGAAGTCGGTGCGGTCAAGCCGCCCTCCCCACGACCCCATCACGCGGAAGCGTCGTCTGGGAATCACCTGTACGAATCTGACAAGAGACGGCGGAAAGTGGCGCCGTCAAGGCAAAACGGCCGGAAGCGGCGTATCGAGCCTCCGGCCGCAGCCCTTACAGCGCCGAGTGTCTTTTAAGACGCACAGAACACTGCAACACTTTCAGCCTTCGTGTCGTGCTAGAGCGGTTCAGCTTTTCACGGAAGCGCAGAACCGCTCTAGCCTTTTGGATTTACGCAATTCCCGGCAAAAGCGCTTCGCGCTTTGCCTGAGAAAACCGCTTCGCACTTTTCCTGGAATTGCTCTAGTTAGCGCCGGATCAGCGGGCAGCCGCGGACATTGGCGAAGACCATCCGGTCCCAGCCGCGACGGTCACGCCCGGCAACGACGACGACGCGCGGCGACATGCGGGTGATATGAGCTCTGTGCAGACCGAAGTCGCGCGCCTTGCGCACCGCATGCATCGGAGAGCACCCGCGGATCGGGCGATGGTATTGCGCCTCGACGATGAAGTTCGTCTGCGGCCCTGCCGCCGCCGCCGTGGAAGCCGTTGCCGGAATGGCGCAGAGGGCGAGCACTGCGGCAAAGCAAGCCTTGGTGAGGAAATGCGTCATGAGGTGTCTCCGTCGATTGGTAAGACCTAAGCTCTCCCTTCAGGGATTGTCTCGACAGTAACCGCGGTAAACTGAACGGTGTTCGAACCGCCCATTCAGTTTGCATTCACAAGAGGATGACACCGAAGCGGCCAGACCTCACGGGCTGAGATGCAGCACGATTTCGCGCCGGTGCGGCCGGTCGCGATGTTCGAAAAGATAAAGGCCCTGCCAGGTGCCGAGCGTCAGGCGCCCGCTTGAAACCGGAATGCCGATCGAAACCTGCGTCAGCGCCGATTTGATATGCGCCGGCATGTCGTCCGGCCCTTCGTCCCTATGGATGACCCAGCCCATCGAGGCATCGGAGGCCGGCGGCACGAGGCGGCCGAAGAAGGAGAGAAGGTCGGTTTTCACATCGGGATCGGCATTCTCCTGGATCAGCAGCGAACAGGAGGTATGGCGCACGAAGACGGTCAGAAGCCCCTCCGCCTGCCCCGAGGAACTGACGAAGGCCTCCGCCTGACCGGTGAATTCGTAAAGGCCCTGCCCACGCGTGGACAGGGTAAGGATCGTCTGGGGCAAGGCGCTCTCCCATCTCGCAAGCATACCGCCAGCGAGGTGGCGCGCCGTGAGCGACAAGTCAAGACTTGACCGGGCAAGGGCAGTTTGCCCAGGCAAGCCAGCTTGCCCTAAAAGGAGGACAGGATGAAGCGTCGGTTGGCGGCCAGCACCGGCCGCGCATTCCTCGGATAGAGCGCCGTGAAAGCCTTTATGTCCTTCTCGTCGACCTCGATCGGCTGCTTCAGCACCATCCAGTCGACGATCTCGCTGCAGGGCGGCGTCGTCAGCGACCCCTCGTAAGACCAGTAGGCGCGCTCCTTCGGCAGGAAGCCGTTCGGGTCGACATCCTCCACGGCCGCTTCGCCGCCTGCCGTTTTCGGAAAAGCCGCCGCCAGCCGCGAAAAACCTGCATTGGCCGCCCCCAGCGTCACGAACACGCCGAGCACCCCAAGCGCGCCGGTCTCCTTGTGCTTGTGGACGAAATGCGCCTCCATCGGGAAGCTCCTGCCGTCGACATGATGCTCGCTCGGGGCATGAAAATGATATTGCAGCAGCTCGTAGCGGCTGCCGTCGCGCGAAAGCCCGCTGCCTCCAGGCATATTGATCTGGATCGTGTGGCCGTTATTGACCATCTTGCCGCCCGGCTTCCAGTCGATCGCCAGCGGCGGAAGCTCCGCCTTGACCGCGCCGGCCAGGTCGAGCGGCGATTGCTGCGAACCGGCCGAACAGGCGGCATTCTCCGGCGCCATCGCGCCCCAGTGGTCGGGGCCGGACTGGCCCTCATAGCTCCAATGCGCACTCTCCGCCGCAAAGCCTGCCTTGGCGCAGGCCGGGCAGGCGCCGAGCACAATCATTCCCTTGATGAAATCACGTCGCTGCATATCCGTTTCCCTCATCGGCTGGCGGCCGCTGCGGCCTGACCAAACCTACGGCGGGACTATATCACAGGCGGAAACGGACTGAACGCACTGGTGCGACGAAAGCCCTGCAGCGCCCTTCGCGTGTCTAAAAAGACACGTCGATCAGAGCTTGAGCAGCGTCTCGAAGCCGCCATAAATCATGCGCCTGCCATCGAACGGCATCTGCCATTGGTCGCCCTTGAGCCTGGGATCGTTCATCACCTTGGCATTGATATCGTCACGCTCCTGCCGGGACCGGTAGGTGATCCAGGAAAACACCACCACCTCGTCCTCCGTGGCCTGCACGGCGCGCGGGAAGGATGTCAGCTCGCCATAGGGCACGTCGTCGCCGATGCATTCGACATATTCGAGCGCGCCGTATTCCTTCCAGATCGACCCCGCGAACGTCGAGAACTCCTTATAGGCCTCGACATTCTCCTTCGGCACCGCGACGATGAAACCATCGACATAGGACATTGCATTTCTCCTCCGCTGTCCTCGTGAGCGGAGAGATAGGAGGCCGGGCGGACAGGTCCAGACAAAGTCGGTTTCCCGCCCGATCAGTGCCCATTCACCAGCTTGAGGATGAGCTGCTGGATATTGCCGCCGTCGCCCATTTCCACCTTGTCGAAGTCGCGGCCGCGCTGACGCTGCTTCGCGGAAATCTCGCCGAGGCGC
Organism: Rhizobium sp. BR 249; assembly: GCF_047445895.1. NCBI lineage: Bacteria > Pseudomonadati > Pseudomonadota > Alphaproteobacteria > Hyphomicrobiales > Rhizobiaceae > Rhizobium > Rhizobium sp. BR 249. The sequence continues at coordinate 175,905 of NZ_JARWKX010000008.1, forward strand.
CGGGTCAGTTCGACCCTGATCTTCTTGCAATCGGGGTCGTCGGCGACGGTGAGGCCGATGCTCATCGCCTCGATTTCCCGAACCATGTCCTTGATGGTGTCGCCATGCACCCGCTCATGCGCCGCAACGCCCGAAACGAAGGTCTCCCAGTTGCCCTTGACGGCCGCCGGCAGATCGCCGGCCGGTTTCGGCAGCGTATAGGTGATGATGAGCTTCGGCCGGTTGGTCGTAATCACGCAGGCATTGCCCTGCGTTTCGTATTTCCGGGTCCAGGTCAGCTTGAAGGTCGTATGCGCGATGACCCGGCCGGTGACGCCGGCCTTCGGCCCCCGCTCCCCGATCGATTCGTAGAGCTCCGCTCCGGTCTTGCCTGATATCGAATAGGGCCGCACTTCTTCGACCGCCTGCCATTCGGCCGATGCAACAGGCGCTGACGCGAAAAACGCCGCCAGCACATAGGATAGAAAACGTCTCGTCACGCACGCCCCCGGATGATGTTTCGCGCGAAACTAGAGCAATTCCGGGAAAAGTGCGAAGCGGTTTGTCAATTGGTACGGGCTGACATCACCGGATTATGCAAAAAGTGGTTCCCCCTTTCTTCGGCCGGATCAGAAGGTGCCCGCCTCGGGCGAAGCCATTTCCTCGATTCCATCGACCCGGTCGGGATAGAAGGCGAGATGGTCCTTGATGCTGCTGACGGCGGCATGCGGCGCCTCGTAGGTCCAGACGGCATTCTTCGAACGCTCGCCGCCAAGCGCGATGCTGTAATAGGAGGCATCACCCTTGTAAGGGCAATGCGTGCTGTGATCGGTGCGCTGAAGCAGCGACATGTCCACATCCCCGCGTGGGATATACTGCACCGGCGGATAGGAGGCCTCGCGCAGCGTCAGCGCATTGTGGGTATCGGCAATCGTCCTGCCGCCGACGGTGACGACGACGCGGGAGAGATTGTGCTCGACGGTGATCGGATGGTCCGGCCCTGGAATCTTGATCGACTTGTCCAACATGGGTTCGTCTCCAGAAGATATCGGTCCCCCTGAGATAGGGCGCCCATGCCGCCGGCCCAAGGCCTGAATGCCGCGTTGCCTCAACGTTCGAATTCGAAACGCGGTGAAGCCGAGGTCAGCATCGCCGTCTTCGGCACGACCGGCCAGTGACGCGCAAGCTCATCCGCGACCGTCGCGACCAGCCTGCCGATATCCTCGCCGGCGGAAGCATGCAGCGCCTCGGCGACGATCAGCGCTGAGCCCGTCGTCTCCCGCACCGCCGAAAGCCCGCTCTGCCGGTTCGTCCAGCGCCGTGCATGCGCCCTCCCCTCGCCATCCGCGAAGATCACCTCGTCCGGCTCGGGATGCTCGGTCTCGCCGCCGAAGGTCAGATAGGTCTCACGCCCCGTTGCCCGCCGCACCTCGAGATCGCCCGCAATCTTATTCGTGTCGAAGACGGCGATGGGAATCGCGAAGGCGAGCGAAATCGCATTGCAGAGATCGACGAGCGGATGGAGGCGCGGCAGTCCATGCTCCTGGCGGAAGCGGCGCAGCAGCGCTTCGGAAGCGCAGCGATATTGCGTCGGCTTCAACCCCATGCGGGAAAAGCCGCGCCGCCACGCCTGGATCTCCGGGAATTCGCCTTCCTGCGCTTTGGCGAGCCGCGCCTCGGCGATGGCGTTGAAGCTTGCGACCGCCTCTTCGACGTCCGCCCCCGCCTGAACGCCTTCGGCATGGAGCACGCCGGCGCGAAGCTCCGGAAATGCCTGCCATATCGCCTCCGAATGGCTGAACTGCATGGTCTATCTCCCCTCGATGAATTTCGGCTCGGTGCGGCTGCCGGCAAAGGCAAGCCCGAACACGGCCGCAAGCACGCAGGCGATGCCGGCGATCTGGTTGAACCCGACCGGCTCGCCGAGAATGGTGAAGGCGAGAATGACGGCGGAAACCGGGGCAAGCGCGGTGAACAGCGAGGCCTCCGTGCCGCTTACCCTTTCGGCGCCCGCATACCAGAGCAGGAAGCCGCCGACCGTCGGCACCAGCGCATAATAGACGACGGCAGCGATGGCACTGGTGGAAAACCCATGCGCGAGAGGCGCCTCGAAAACAGCCGGAACGACCGAAACGACGAAGCCGATGCCGGTCACCAGCGTCGATTGCACAAGCGGCGGAATGTCGATCGTCAGCCGCTTGTTCAACAGGATGAACAGCCCCTCGCAGACGACTGCCAGGAAGATCAACGCATTGCCGGCAAGCGACCCGCCGGCGGCCTCCGGCGTGAAGGCGATCGAAAATACGCCTGCACTCGCCAGCCCCACGGCAAAAAGCAGCGCGCGCCGCGGCCGCTCGCGAAGCAGCAGAATGGAGATCGCCGCCGAGACCACCGGCAGCGTACCGATGATGACGCCGGCATCCGCCGCCGAGGTCAGGCTGAGGCCGGAGATCAGCAGCGTGGTATAACCGACGCTGCCGGCGCCGGCCTGAACGAAAAGAATGAGACGGTCATGTCGGGAGAGCTTCGGCAGCCGAACTCCGCTCGCCCGCATCAGCAGAAAAAAGACGGGAAGAGCGAGAGCGAAGCGCAATGCGGTGGCAGTGAACGGCGGCAGGCCGGCCGCGATCAGCTTGCTCGCAATGACGGTGCTTCCGACCGTCAGCATGGCGAGCGCCAGATAGAAATATCCTTGAACCTGTTTCGACATTCAGCGCCTCCTGTTGGCGCGCCGAGAAAACAGCAGGGATGATCAAGGGTCTTGAACGAAATTGCAGCCGCCGTTCAAAGAAAAGCGTTGGCGTAAGAGCGTGGCGACAGGCCATACTTGCGCACGAAGACCCGCGTCATGTGGCTCTGGTCGGCAAAGCCGCTGGCAAAGGCGGCTTCGGCAAGCGGCACGCCCTGAGCGATCAGCCGCCGCGCAATATGGATGCGGGCCTGCACGAGATAGGCATGCGGCGTCAGTCCCGTCGCCCTGGCAAAGCCGCGCAGCACCTGGAACCGGCTGAGCCCGCTTTCCCGGGCAAGATCGGCGAGCGAGACGGCGGCCAGCGGATCGCTGTCGATCAGATCCCGCGCCGCGCGGATGGACGCCGGCACCGCCGGTCGCTCCTCCTCTTCGGCGCGCTCGCGCATGACGTCGGCGACGAGTTGCAGAAGCAGTTCCTCATGCAGCAGTCCCGGACTTGCCGTGGCCTCGGTGAGGGCGCGAAACAGCGTTTCGAAGCGGGCGGCAATGCGTGGACTGCGGATGACGGGATGCGGGATCTCCGATCGTCCCGCACCGCTCTCGCTGATCTCACACGACAGACCGGTGACGATGGCAGGATCGAAATAGAGGATGCGCCAGGATCGCCCCTCACCGATCGGCGCGCCGTCATGCACCTCGTTCGGATTGACGGTGATGATCTCGCCGGCCTCGGCCTCCACCATGCCGCGCCCGCTCAGCGATTTCTGCGCGCCCGCAGAAATGAGGCCGATGCCGAACTGCTCATGCGTGTGCCTGGCGAAGCTGTGCTGCGTTTGCGCCTCCACCGCTTCGATGCCGGCAACCGCCGAGCGCAGCATTCTGAACTGATTTTTCGGCATTTCTGGTCCGCCGCTCCGCTCCGGCCACTTTGCCAGCCGGACGCATGGCACGCAACCGCTGGAGCCGTTCAGAAGAACTCGTCGAGCAGCCGGTAATAATCGAGCCGCGCCCGATCCGGCGCCGGCAGGCCGTAGCGATCGAGAAAAGGCTGAACCAGCGCCTCGCCGAAATTGTGGGCGATGCTGCGGCAGGCAAGCGCGATATCCTGATGGCGGTCGGCGAGACCGAGACGGCTGCAATCGATATAGCCCGAGAACCGGCCGTCGGAAGCGATGAAATTCGGCAGACAGGCATCGCCATGCGCAACGACGAGGTCCTCGCCGTCCGGCCTCATGCTCTCGAGCGCGGCAAAAAGCTCGGCAGCGCTTTTCCCAAGCCGGGCCGCATCGAAATCCTCCTCGTCGACGATCCCTGCATCCATATGCGCCTTCGCCACCGGCAGGCGCTTTTCCAGGCGGTGATCGAACGGACAGGAAGCGATCGGCAGGCGATGAAGATCGAACAGTGCCTCCGCCAGCAGCTCGACGCGGGCGAGCGGCGTCAGCGCCGCAGCGCTGGCAAGGTCGCTCCCCGGCAGCGCGCTCAGCAGCAGCCAGTTGCGCTCGCTGTCGCTTTCCCGTGCAATCACATCAGGACATGCGAGACCCGAGGCCTTGAGCCAGCCGAGCCGGGCCGCCTCATCGGCAAGCTCGCCGAACGGACCCGCCGCCTCGACCTTCAGATAAAGCGCCGGCAGGCCCTCGCCTTCCAGCCGGAAAACGCTCGCCGCCGACTTGCCGAGCGCATCCCGCTCCATCCGGTAGCCGGACAGGCGCGCACCAAGCGGCCCAGTCGGCAATCTGTCGGAGAATGTCAATGAATCGTTTCGGCGGGCGCTGCTTCGAGAAGGACCTCGAAAGCCTCTTCAAGCGCCGCCACCAGAATATCGGTCAGCTCGTCGGATTTGTTTTCCAGGAACCGCATGCTCACGGCTTCGTCCTGACGCTCCAAAAACTGCTCGATTTCGTTCGACATATCATTGTCCCTTCTTCACCGTACCATCACGGCCATGGGGAAACGATAAGGGCGCTTCCTTGCGCGTGGCTTGTTGTGAGCGGCGGATCGCATCAACTACTCACGAATGCTGTAGGTCGCATACTGGCTACGAGGGATCAACCCGCCAGCTTCATGAGCGAACGAGACGACTTTCGTGGCATCCTCGTTAACCTCACAACGAAACCGAATTCGATACCAACCCTCAGCAGTACGGAAAGCCGCGCTCTTGATATCGAGAACGGTGCCACGTGATAATCCGAAAGTAGGCACTATGATTGGCTGAAAGCTGGGCGAACCATGCATGAGCTGTTGCTGGAGCTCATTGCCGCAAAGCTGTGCGACACGTCTGCCACGCGGCACACCATTCATCGCGATTCTCGCCATCGGATCATCGTCGGCTGTCTGCGAAAATAATGTCTTAGCCTTAGGCAGATCGTTCTTTGCAACATCTGCCTTCGGCGGTTCAGGGGGCTTCTGCTCCGGCGGCGGGACGGCCTCGATAGCGGTCTTGGCTTCACTGTCGGCTTCTGCCAGAGGCGCATTGCGCTCAGAAGAGACATCGGCCGTAGCAATCTCGGGAAGGTTCACATCATCCGGAACCGGCCTTGCAGGTGGCGTCTCAGCCTGCGGTTTTTCCACGGCAACCTTCGCAGGCTCTTGTTCCGGTTTTGCGCCATGCTCAGGTGCTGTCGTCGCGGGCTTCGCGTCGCCCTGGGAGGAGTTCCCCGCCGTCGATTTTTTGGGTCCGCTGTCCCTGTCGCCGAACTCGAAGACAGGTCTCAAACTGGGCATGGGGGCGGCAGACCTGGCTTGCTCAGATGGCTTATTTCCAGCTGGCGGAGGTGGCGGAGGAGGAGGCGCGGCCTTTGCCTGCTCTTGCGGCTTCTCCTTCGGTTTTTCCTCGGCCTTCTTTTCCTCCGGCTTCTTCTCCTCCGGCGGCGGCACGAGTTCCACCTTCACGCTCTCGTCTTCCGGAGGCTTCGGCTCGATCTTCGGCAGGCCAAAAATCAGCAGCGCGAGAAGCGGAACGTGCAAGAGTAGGGACACACCGACACCCCAGCGGATTTCGGGCCGCCGTCTTGCCGTTTCGTGATTCGCCTCTGCCAGGTCCACTTCGTCTGTCACAGCAGCGATGTGGCCTCTAAAGCCGGCAGCATCAAGCCGTTAACGGAAAAAACCTCGTGATCGCGGCGAAGTCATCCGATGGCGCGCACTATCTCTTTCCCCAGGCTTGGGCAACGGAGCACCGACGAGCGGGGCCGAAACCGCGACCTTGATGGGAATGGGTGCCAAACTTCCGCATGTGTTAACTGAGTGAGCCGATGAGGTCCCGATAGGCGGCCTCCGGGAAGGCCTTGAGCGTCTGGGTTCGGACATTGCCGCCCATCGCCAGTGACAGGGTAAAATGCGCCATTACGGCGTCATCGGGCGCTTCGCAGACGGCGACCATGTCGTGCCCGCCCATCGTCAGAAAGAATTGATTGATTGAACCGCCGACGCCGGCGAGCAGTTTTTTCGCCGCGTCCAGCCTTTTTGCCGAGTCGCGAACGTTGCGAATGCCTTGATCCGTCCAATTGATCAAAAGAATGTAAGTGGTCATTTCGCACCTCCCCGGGCATGATGCCGAAAAGTGTAAGCGGTTTTCGGACAACATCATGCCCAATTTTTCGAGGTAGGTTCGGATTCAGATTTGAGGCCGATCCGGCCTAAAATCATCCGGACCTAGCGGAGGATCAGTCCACGCAGGGACGCGTCGACTCTCGCTCGCATTGCGATTGATCTCTTCCCCCGTGGCCGGATTATAATCCTGTCGCCACGGAGGGACAAGAAAACCGCCGGGATCATTGGTACTAATCACAAAAGCAAAAGCCGGGCACGAGGCCCGGCTTTTCAATCAGAATAAAGTCGTCGACGCCTTAGCTGTCGAGGAACGAGCGCAGCTTTCTCGAGCGGCTCGGATGCTTGAGCTTGCGCAGCGCCTTCGCTTCGATCTGGCGGATACGTTCGCGCGTGACCGAGAACTGCTGGCCGACTTCTTCGAGCGTATGGTCGGTATTCATGCCGATGCCGAAGCGCATGCGCAGCACGCGCTCTTCGCGCGGCGTCAGCGAGGCGAGAACGCGGGTCGTCGTCTCGCGCAAGTTCGCCTGGATGGCGGCGTCGATCGGCAGCAGCGCGTTCTTGTCCTCGATGAAATCGCCGAGATGCGAATCTTCTTCGTCGCCCACCGGGGTTTCAAGCGAGATCGGCTCCTTGGCGATCTTCAGGACCTTGCGCACCTTTTCGAGCGGCATGGCGAGCTTTTCGGCCAGTTCTTCCGGCGTCGGCTCGCGGCCGATTTCATGCAGCATCTGGCGCGATGTACGGACAATCTTGTTGATCGTCTCGATCATGTGCACCGGAATGCGGATCGTGCGGGCCTGGTCGGCGATCGAGCGGGTGATCGCCTGACGGATCCACCACGTCGCATAGGTCGAGAACTTATAGCCGCGGCGGTATTCGAACTTGTCGACCGCCTTCATCAGGCCGATATTGCCTTCCTGAATGAGGTCGAGGAACTGCAGGCCGCGGTTCGTGTACTTCTTGGCGATTGAAATGACGAGGCGAAGGTTCGCTTCGACCATTTCCTTCTTGGCGATGCGCGCTTCGCGCTCGCCCTTCTGCACCATATGCACGATGCGGCGGAATTCCGAGATCGAAATGCCGGTTTCCGTCGCGAGATTCTGGATCTCCTGGCGGATGTCGCGGATCGTCGTGTTCTCGGCCTTGGCGAATTCCTTCCAGCCGCGGGCGGCCAGATTGCCGATCGACTTCATCCAGTTCGGATCGAGCTCGGCGCCCTGATACTGCTCCAGGAACGAGTCGCGTTTGACGCCGTAGGATTCGGCCAGACGCAGCAGGCGGCCTTCGTTCTGCACGAGGCGCTTGTTGATGTCGTAGAGCTGCTCGACCAGCGCATCGATACGGTTCTGGTTGAGCGACAGCGACTTCACGGCCTTGATCAGTTCGTCCTTGAGCTCCTTGTAGCGGCGCTCCTGGGCGGAAGACAGCGTGCCGGTGGCCGCCAGGCGCTGCTCGACCTGCTGGTCCTGCAGCTTGCGCAGCTTCTTGTAGGTCTCGGCGATGATGTCGAGCGTTTCCATGACCTGCGGACGAAGCTCGGCTTCCATCGCGGCGAGAGAGAGGTTGGATTCGTCCTCGTCCTCTTCTTCCTCTTCCGGAGGCATGCCTTCGCCGCCGACATCGGTAATGTCGTCGTCACCGGAGCGCGCGCGCCGGGTCTTTTCCTTCTCCTCGGCAGCCTTGCGGTCGGCCTCGATCTTCTCGGGGCTCTGGAACTGCGGCGCAGCCTTGGCTTCCGGACCGGAATAGGTCGTTTCGAGATCGATGATCTCGCGCAGCAGCGTCGTGCCTTCGTTGAGTTCGTCGCGCCAGATGATCAGCGCCTGGAAGGTCAGCGGGCTCTCGCAGAGGCCGGCGATCATCGTCTCGCGGCCGGCTTCGATCCGCTTGGCGATGGCGATTTCGCCCTCACGGGAAAGAAGCTCCACCGAGCCCATCTCGCGCAGATACATGCGCACCGGATCGTCGGTACGATCGGTCGGTTCTTTCTTCTTGGCGGTCGCAAGCGCGGTGCCGCTCGAAGGCGCGAGTTCGCCGCCTTCGCTGTCGTCATCGCCGCCGGCATCGTCGTCATCGCCGCCGGAAGCTCCTGCCTCTTCGGCTTCCTCGTCCTCGATGACGTTGATGCCCATGTCCGACAGCATCGACATCGTGTCTTCGATCTGCTCTGATGTCACTTCCTCGGACGGCAGGACCGCATTGAGCTCGTCCATCGTCACGTAGCCGCGCTTCTTGGCGGCCTTGATCATCTTCTTGACCGCGTCGTCGGAAAGATCGAGAAGAGGGCCGTCGCTTGCGCCGTCGCGTTCGACTTCCGCGTCTTCGTTCTCTTTGACCTTGGTTGCCATTTATATCGTCGCCTTCCTGACGCTATCCAATCTCGCTACGGTGAATGGGCCGTCTCAGGGCCTGACGCGCCGCTCGCGTCGCCCTTGAATCACCTGAGCCCACCTAACGGGATGACATTTAAAGTCTGATTAACCACGATCGCCGGTACCGGACAGCAAAGCTTTCTTGCCTTTGGATTTCCGGCCATGGTTGCGCGATCCGCCTTGACCCTGTTCACCGTTTCAACAAGTCGAACGGTGATTCCCACATTTTTTGTTCTCGTCAAGCTTTTCCAGAAAAAAAGCCCGCGAAAACTCGGAAAAAGCCTTATCCACAGGCTTTGAACCGCGGCTGCGATTGCGAAGCTTATTTAAGAAGCGGCGAACAAAAGACAAGGGCGGCCGGAATTTTGCCCGCCGCCCCAGTTGTTCCGGCCATTTCCTGCAATTGTGCCGACGGTATATTCGCCTCTCTCCGGGCAAATATTGGCTAACGTGCCTGGCCGTCGTAAGGCGTTACCTTCAGCGCGCCGAGATCGATCGCCGGAATGCAGCGCAGGTTGATCGAGGCCATCGCCGCACCGTTCGGCGCCACGCCCTCGCCGAAGGGGGCGATGCCGCAATTGGCGCAGAAATGATGCTTGATGACATGCCGGTTGAAAGTATAGGTCGAAAGATCGTCTTCCGGTGTCTTCAGCGCCAGTTTCTCGCGCGGCACGAAAGCGAGAAGCCCTCCCCGCCTGCGGCAGAGCGAACAGTTGCAGTCCAGCGCCTCGGTGAATTCGCCTTCGACCTCGAAAGCGACGTTGCCGCAATGGCAGCTTCCCTCGTAAAGCATTTCGTTCTCCCTCACATCCAGTCCATCACGACCTTGCCTGAATTGCCCGACCGCATCGCCTCGAAGCCGTCGCGGAATTCGTCGATCTTGATGCGATGGGTGATGACGGGCGAAAGGTCAAGCCCGCCCTGGACGAAGGCGATCATCTTGTACCAGGTCTCGAACATCTCGCGGCCGTAAATGCCCTTGAGATTGAGCATCTTGAAGATCACCTTGTTCCAGTCGATCTCGAAACCGGCGGGCGCGATGCCGAGAATGGCGATCTTGCCGCCATTGTTCATCTTGTCGATCATGTCGCGGAAGGCGGGAGCGGCGCCCGACATTTCGAGCCCGACATCGAAACCCTCCGTCATGCCGATCGCCTTCATCACATCGGCGAGATTTTCCTTCGACGCGTCGACGACGTGATCGATGCCGAGCTTGCGCGCCAGCGCCAGCCGGTGCGGATTGATATCGGTGATGACGACCTTGCGAGCGCCCGAACGCTTGGCGACGAGCGCCCCCATGATGCCGATCGGCCCGGCGCCGGTGACGAGCACGTCCTCGCCGACGAGATCGAAGGAGAGTGCTGTGTGCACCGCATTGCCGAACGGATCGAAGATCGCGGCGATCTCGTCTGATATATCGTCCGGGATCGGCACGACATTGCTTTCGGGAATGCAGACGAATTCGCCGAAGGAGCCCGGCCGGTTGACGCCGACGCCGAGCGTGTTGCGGCAGAGATGCCCCCTGCCCGCCCGGCAGTTGCGGCACTTGCCGCAGACGATATGCCCCTCGCCCGAGACCCGCTCGCCGACATGATAACGTGTGACCGCCGAACCGATTTCGGCGATCTCGCCGCAGAATTCATGGCCGACGACCATCGGCACCGGAATGGTCTTCTGCGCCCACTGGTCCCAGTTCCAGATATGCACGTCGGTGCCGCAGATCGCCGATTTCTTCACCCGGATCAGCACATCGTTCGGCCCCACCTCCGGCACCGGCACGTTCTCCATCCAGAGCCCGACCTCCGGCTTCGACTTCACCAGCGCCTTCATCATGTTCGACATCGACAATATCCCGCCCTTGTTCTGGCGCCGACTTTGCGACTCCCTCTTCTCCCCAGCGGGGAGAAGGTGCCCGTAGGGCGGATGAGGGGGCCGCACGGCACACCATATAATGCTTGGTTTGTTTCTCGCTTATCGCTCGAAACCTCGCTTCGCTCGCCCCCTCATCTGTCCTGACGGACACCGAACCGGGGTCGAGCCGCAGGTCTCGCCCCGTCCTTCGGACCCCCGCTGGGGAGAAGCGGGAGCAGCCTCGCTCAAATCACACCCAGTTCCCGCCCAGCTTCCGCAAAGGCCGCAATCGCCCGCTCCACATCCGCCTTCGAATGCGCCGCAGACATCTGCGTGCGGATGCGAGCCTGGCCCTTCGGCACGACGGGGAAGGAGAAGCCGATCACATAAATCCCCTTCTTCAGCATCAGCCCCGCCATGTCCTGCGCCAGCTTGGCATCACCCAGCATGACGGGAATGATCGGATGGCCCTTACCGGCAAGCGTGAAGCCGAGCTTCGTCATCTCGCGGCGGAAGAGATCGGCATTGTCGGAAAGGCGCTGGCGCAGGGCATCGCCGTTTTCGATGAGATCGAACACTTTCAGCGAAGCCGCAGCGATAACAGGCGCCAGCGTGTTCGAGAACAGATAAGGCCGCGAGCGCTGCCGCAGCCATTCGACGATCTCGGCTTTCGCCGAGGTATAACCGCCGGAGGCACCGCCGAGCGCCTTGCCGAGCGTGCCGGTGATGATGTCGATCCGGCCTTCGACGCCGCAATATTCCGGCGAACCGCGGCCATTCCTGCCGACGAAACCAACCGCGTGGCTGTCGTCGACCATGACCATGGCGCCATATTTTTCGGCGAGATCACAGACGCCGCCGAGATTGGCGATGATGCCGTCCATCGAGAAGACGCCGTCGGTGGCGATCAGCTTGAAGCGGCTGCCTTCGGCCTTTTTCAGCTCCTCTTCGAGCGCCGCCATATCGTTGTTGGCGTAGCGGAAGCGCTTGGCTTTCGAAAGACGCACGCCATCGATAATCGAGGCATGGTTCAGCGCATCCGAGATGATCGCATCCTCTTCGCCGAGCAGCGTCTCGAACAGGCCGCCATTGGCATCGAAGCAGGAGGAATAGAGGATCGTGTCTTCCATGCCGAGGAAGGAGGAGATACGGGCTTCGAGCTGCTTATGCTCCTCCTGCGTGCCGCAGATGAAACGCACCGAGGCCATGCCGTAGCCGTAGCGGTCGAGCGCCTTCTTGCCGGCCTCGGCCAGTTCCTCGTTGTCGGCAAGGCCGAGATAGTTGTTGGCGCAGAAATTCAGCACCCGCTCGCCGGAAACAACGGCGATTTCGCCGGCCTGCTTCGAGGTGATGACGCGTTCGGACTTGTAGAGGCCGGCGTCCTTGAGAGAGGCGAGTTCAGATTGCAGGTGGGAGAGAAATGCTTTTGTCATTGTAAGCGCCCTTTTCTCCAAAACATTCTCCGATGGGCGCTGCAATTAGCACAAAGCAAGTGCAGATGTCGCCGATCCGGTACGAAATATTTTCACAAAGGAAGGCCGGCAGCGAGAGAAATTGAAATGAATATTCAAAAATGATATCTGTATATGCAAAAGGAATATCAACGTGGCGCTTTATATCAGAGACCCTGAAGTAGACGAGCTTGCGAGTGAGCTGCAGCGCCTGACCAAGGCTGCGACAAAAACCGAGGCCGTGCGAACCGCACTCCATCATGAGCTTACGCGCGCGCGGCAAAGCCGGCCGCTGCATGAACGCCTCACGCGCGCAAAATCGCTGGCGGATGCGATGGGAGCAAACGACCCGTCATTCGACATGAAGAAATTCAGCGACGACATGTGGGGCAGCTGATGTTTATCGACGCATCGGCGATCGTCGCCATTCTTGCGCGAGAGCCCGGCCATGAGGAACTTGAGAAGGCTCTGGCGGCATCGGGCGATCCCATTATGCACATCTCGCCCCTTGCCCGCTTCGAGGCTATCCAGGCGCTCGCACGGCAGAAGACGCCCGCAGGCAGGAAAACGACACCCGAACTTCTAAGGGCATCGGCCGAAGCGGTCGACGCATTCGCCGAAGATCTGATTCTCGAAGAGATTTCGATCTCGCATGAGATCGGCGAAGATGCGCTGTCTGCAAGCATGAACTATGGAAAAGTCATTGGTCATCGGGCAGACCTGAATTTCGGCGATTGCTTTGCTTATGCTTGCGCCAAAGCACTGAAAACGCGGCTTCTCTACAAAGGCAACGATTTTCTTCACACAGACCTTGCCTAACCAACTGCTCCGCGAGGCCGGCCTATTGGCCGTGCGAGAGAATGATATCGAGAAACGCGTCACCGTAGCGCTCGAGCTTCGACTGGCCGACGCCTGATATGCCGAGCAATTCCTTGCGGCTGCGCGGCCGTTCCGTTGCAAAGGCAATGAGCGTCGTATCTGGAAAGACGACATAGGGCGGCACGCCGAGCGACTTGGCGATCGACATGCGCTCGGCCCTGAGCGCCTCGAAGAGGCTGCCATCGGCGCCGGACAGTGCCGATTTGCGCTCGCTGCGCTCCGCCTTCTTCGTGCGCCGTTCCGAGGCCGGCCGGTCCTTGCGGAAGAAGACCTGCCGCTCGTGCTTGAAGACGGCGCGCGACTCCGGCTCCAGCTTCAGCGCGCCATAGGCTTCATGATCGATGCGGATCAGCCCCATGGCGAGCAGCTGGCGATAGACGGATTGCCATGTGCGCGCCGGAATGTCCTTGCCGGCGCCGAAGACCGGCATATTCACATGGCCGAAACGCTCGGTCTTTTCGTTGACGTTGCCGACCAGCACGTCGATGACGTGACCGGCACCGAAGCGTTCGCCGGTGCGGTAGACGGCGGCGAGCGCCTTGATCGCGGCTTCCGTGCCTTCCCAGGTCTCGACCGGCTTCAGGCAGGTGTCGCAATTGCCGCATTGGCCGGCATGCGCCTCGCCGAAATGGGCAAGGATCGCCTGCCGGCGGCAGGAAGCGGTTTCGCAGATCGCCAGCAAGGCATTGAGCTTGGCGCGCTCGACCCGCTTGATCTCGTCGGCGGCACTGCCCTCGTCGATCATCCGGCGGCGCTGGATGACGTCGGCCATGCCATAAGCCATCCAGACCTCGGACGGCAGGCCGTCGCGGCCCGCGCGTCCCGTCTCCTGGTAGTAGGCTTCCACCGAGCCCGGAAGATCGAGATGGGCGACATAGCGCACGTTCGGCTTGTCGATGCCCATGCCGAAGGCGACGGTGGCGACCAGGCAAAGGTTTTCCTCTTTCAGGAAGGCATCCTGATTGGCGTCACGCAGCGCCCGGTCCATGCCGGCATGGTAGGCAAGCGCGCGAACTCCCTGCCCGTTCAGCCAGTCAGCCGTATCCTCGACCTTGGCGCGCGACAGGCAGTAGACGATGCCGCTGTCGCCCTTGTGACCGGAGAGGAAGCGCAGAAGCTGCTGGCGCGGCTGGTCGCGCTCGACGATTTCATAGGCGATATTCGGCCGGTCGAAGCTGGTGGTGAAGATCTCGGCATTCTCGAGCCCCAGCCGCTCGACGATATCGTCGCGCGTATGCGGATCGGCCGTTGCCGTCAGCGCCACGCGGGGCACACCCGGATATTGCTCGCCGAGCCGGCCGAGCTCGCGATATTCCGGCCGGAAATCATGGCCCCATTGCGAGACGCAATGGGCCTCGTCGATCGCAAACAGCGCGATCTTCTCGTTGGCGATCAGGTCGCGGAAACCATCGGTCAGGATGCGCTCGGGCGTTACGTAGAGAAGGTCGAGCCGGCCTGATGAAAGCGCGCGGCGAACCTCGACGAACTCCTCGCGCGACAGCGACGAATTGAGTGCGCCGGCGCGGATGCCGAGCTGCTTCATCGCCTCCACCTGATCGCGCATCAGCGCAATCAGCGGCGAGACGACGATACCGACACCGTCACGGCAGAGCGCCGGGATCTGGAAGCACAGCGATTTGCCCGCGCCCGTCGGAAAGAGCACCACCGCGTCGCCGCCGGAAACCACGTGCTCGACGACCTGCTGCTGCTTGCCGCGGAAGGAGGAATAGCCATAGATCTGCTTCAGCACGTCGAGCGGCGCGCGGCCAGCCGAAAACAGCGCGTCGGAAGCGGAAAAGCCCGGTTCATTGCGTTCGCTGAGCGGCATCAGTGGTTCGCCGCCCCTTTGACGCGGCCGGAAAGCACGCCGAAGCCGTCGATGATCGCCTCCTGGTTTTCGAGGCGCACCCCTTCGAAATGCACTTCCTGCTGTGCCCGCATCAGCTGGGCTATGGCCTCGCCGTCTCCGGCTTCGGTCGCGAGCGCAATCTCGCGCTCCAGTTCGATCTTCTGCCGGCGCAGCGCCTTCGCGCGTTTGTGGAAGGCGAGCGCCTGGCGGTATCCCTCGCGCGCATCCTCCATCGCCGCCTCCTCGGTCGCCGTCCACAGCCGGGCATTGCGCACCTGCTGGTCGAGGCTCTTGATGAGCGGGCCGAAACCCTCGAATTCCAGCCGTTCGGTCAGATATTCCCGCGTCAGATGCGGACCGGCGACGGCCGCGGCTGCCCCCAGCATCGCCGACCAGAGCCGCTGCAGCGGCTTGCTGTCATATTCGATCGCGGCAATTTCGTCGTAATCGTCGATCATCAGCGAGGGATGGTTGACGATCGTCAGCGCCAGCACGCTCTCGCGCAGCGCCGTATTGTCCTGATGGCCGCGCACCAGGCCGGAGCGGGCGAGCCGGTCGGAAATGACGTTCGGGCTTTTCGGCCCCGCCTTGCCGGCATTGTCGCGGCCTGCCCGGCCGTTGAAGCCGCGCCGCTCGCCATTGCCGCGGTTCTGGAACTGCGGCTGGAAGAAGGCGTTCAGCCGGTCGCGAATGTCCTGCTGGTAGTGGCGGCGCACATTCTCGTCGGCGATGACGGCGACGAGCTGCTTCAGCCGCGCCTCCAGTTCGGCGCGCGCTTCGGGTGTGTCGAACTTGCCGGTGTTGATCTCCCGGTTCCAGAGCATCTCTGAGAGCGGCTTTGCCTGGCTCATCACCTTATCGAAAGGCGCGCGCCCGTCATCACGCACGAGATCGTCGGGGTCCTTGCCATCAGGCAGCAGCGCGAAACGGACGGAGCGGCCGGGCTTCAGATGCGGCAGCGCCAGTTCGGCGGCGCGATTGGCCGCACGGATGCCGGCGCCGTCGCCGTCGAAGCAGAGCACCGGCTGCGGCACCATTTTCCACAGCAATTCGAGCTGGTTTTCGGTGAGCGCCGTGCCGAGCGGCGCAACGGCATTCTCGACGCCCGCCTGATGGAGCGCGATCACATCCATATAGCCTTCGACGGCAATGATGGTGCCGGACGCGTTGTCGTCCTGGTGATCACCGCGCCCCGGCCCCTGGATTGCGCGGCGCGCACGGGCGAAATTGTAGAGCACGTTGCCCTTGTGGAAGAGCTCCGTCTCGTTGGAGTTCAGATATTTCGCCGGCGCATCTGATGACATGGCGCGGCCGCCGAAGGCGATGACCTTTTCCCGCGACGACAGGATCGGGAACATGATGCGGTCGCGGAAGCGATCGTAGGACACCGGCACGTTTTCATGCACGACGAGACCACAGGCCTCGATCTGCTCCTTGGTGGCGCCCTTGCCGGCGAGGAACTCCTTGAGCGCGTTGCGGCTGTCGGGCGCATAGCCAAGCCGGAAGGTCTCGATGGTGCGCCCCGTCAGCCCGCGGTCGCGCAGATAGGCGCGCGCCTTGGCTCCATTCGCCGTCTGCAACTGATCCTGGAAAAACTGCGTCGCCATTTCCATGACGTCGATCAGCGAGCCGCGCTCCTTTTCGCGCTTTTCCATCGCGGCATCGGCAAGCGGCATCGGCACGCCGGCCATGTCGGCAATCTGCTGCACGGCCTCGGGAAAACTCAGGCCCTCCAGTTCCGTCAGGAACCGGAAATGATCGCCGGTGACGCCGCAGCCGAAGCAATGGTAACGGCCTTTCCGGTCCTCGCAGTGGAAGCTCGGCGATTTCTCGCCGTGGAACGGGCAGCAGGCCCAGTAATCCCCGCGCGAAACGTTGGTCTTGCGCTTGTCCCAGCTCACGCGGCGCGCGATCACGTTCGAAATCGGAACGCGGTCGCGGATCTCATCGAGAAAGGTGTTGGAAAAGCGCATTTATACCTCTTGGCCAAGCTCCATATAAGCTGCTTTGCCGCGCCATGCCACGAAACTTGTCGGGAAAACCCGCTATTCACAGGCAAGTGCACCCATCGCCGACAGTGTCGGTTATCCGATCAACAACGCGTTATCGCCCCTGCGACAAGGGGTGCGACACTGTTATCGTCAGAGGTTGCGATTTCGGTTGCCGCCACTCTTCCATCGGGAGCTTCCGCCTTCGGAAACGCTGAATTAAAACGTTTTAAAACAGCAGCTTATCAATTCCCTCGATCGAGCGGCGTCATTGTCCGCCCAAGCGCCGAAACGCCGCTTCGACGCCTCCGAAACCGCCGTTTGCGGCAATCATTATTTTTTTGTAATTTGAATAAACAGCCGCCCGGCCATAGGTTCATCTCAACAAAGCGATCCCCGAGCGAAGCACCATCCCTACCCCCGGCGCCGCTTCGCAAGGGTGCCTTTGCAAATACCCTCCGGCTTGGGCCTCAGCCCTGCGTGCCGGCGGAAGCAAAGAGCAAGAAGGCAGGAGCGCCCCCAGCTCCTGCCTTCTTAATTTTTGGCTTCTCCTGATACAATTTCCCTTTGAAATTAACCGATTATTGACAAAGCCGTTGACAGGCGGCGGCAGCATGAAAGATGTATGCGCCGATATCCTGGACCCTCCCAATGGCCTTCACCGCTGAAAATCTTGCAGCAGACGATCGCTTTTCCGCTGCGATCCTGCATTGCGCCAATCAGTTGCTCGCGATCTATCGCGAAAGCCCGCGCATCGCCTCGATTTTCGCCGCGCAGCAGCGCTGGCTGATGGCCCATGCCGGCTTCGCGCTTCATTACGGCTATCCCGGCGATGGGAAGCGAGGCCTTTATTCCGGCCGCTTCATCGATTTCGCGGTGAGGAACGACATCGCCAGCCGCAACACGGCCGCCGCCTTCATGCAGGAGATGCTGGCCTATCGCTTCCTGCAGGCCGTTCCCGGCCCTGACAAGCGCACGCGCTACCTGGAACCCACCGAGATCGCCGAGCAGCATTTTACCCGGTGGCTCCTGGCGCACATGATGATCCTCGACAACCTCGACGGCGGTGAACGCGCTGCGAAGGTCGCCGCCGATCCTTCGGCGATGATGGCGGCCATCCAGCCGCTGATTGCAAGGGCGATCATCGACAGCCAGGCGGTGCGCAGCCCGGGCCCGACCTTCAACCTCTTCAACTGGGCGAATTCCGGCGGACTGGTGATGGATTACCTGATCTCGCGGCTTCCGGAATTTCCCCGGGCGGCCGAACGCGTCGTGGTCGGCCCGCTGTCGCTGCGGGAACTGCGCGAGCAGTTCATGATCTCCAACACCCACCTGAAGCGCCTTCTGACGCAGGCGTCGAATATGGGAAGCGTCGGCTGGACCGAGCCCTCCCGCAAGGGCGACTTCTGGCTGTCCGGCCCCTTCATCCTGGAATATTGGAATTATCAGGCGGCGAAATTCGCCATTATCGACGCCGCCGCCGAGGCGGTGCTCGGGCCTGCGGTCCACGAAGAACCGCAGGCGAGACGTTTTAGTTCAGCAGTTCTTTGACGGTCGCCGACGCCTTGGCGAAATCCATCTGGCCGGCATAACGTTCCTTGAGCGCCGCCATCACCTTGCCCATGTCCTTGACGCCCGAGGAGCCGGTCTCCGCAATGATCGCCGATATGTTGGCGCGCACTTCGCCGTCGGAAAGCTGCTTCGGCATGAAATCCTGAATGATGGTGATTTCGGCACGCTCCTTGGCGGCGAGTTCCGGGCGCGAATTCTCCTCGTAGATCTTGGCCGATTCGTCGCGCTGCTTCACCATCTTGGCGAGGATCTGCAGGATTTCGTCCTCGCTCGCCTCTCCCTTGCCGGTGCCGCGATTGGCGATATCGCGGTCCTTGATCGCGGCCTGGATGAGCCGGACGGTCGAAAGCCGCTCCGAATCCTTGGCCTTCATCGCCTCTTTCAGCTGGGTGGCGAGTTGATCGCGCAGCATGGTCTTCACTCCTTTTTTGATGCCGCTTCATAAACCACGCCGATGCGAGGGATCAAATAAATTGCGCGATCGGCGCGATAAACCGCAGGAAAACAGCCTCGATCTCGGCTACAAAGAGTTGACCGTGAGCGATTGCGTGGCTATCTACCGCCACCTGCACCAAAATTCGTGATCAGGCCTGAAGCGCGCGGCATTGCCGCGTCCACACGCCTGCGAGATCAAATGGCGACGAGCGCGGCAACGCGACCGACCGCCGGAAACGGGATGAAGATGACCGCGACAGCACCCTGGACAATCGAAAAGCCGACCGCCCTGCTCGTTCTTGCCGACGGCACCGTGATCGAAGGCAAGGGCATCGGCGCCACCGGCAAGGTCCAAGCCGAAGTGGTCTTCAACACGGCGCTGACCGGCTACGAAGAGATCATGACCGACCCTTCCTATCTCGGCCAGATCGTCACCTTCACCTTTCCCCATATCGGCAACATCGGCACCAACGATGAAGACATCGAGGACCTGACGCCCGCCGCCCGCCACGGCGCCGTCGGCGTCATCTTCAAGGCCGACATCACCGAACCCTCGAACTACCGCGCCGCCAAGCATCTCGACCAATGGCTGAAGGCGCGCGGCATCATCGGCCTCTGCGGCATCGACACGCGCGCGCTGACCGCCTGGATCCGCGAGAACGGCGCCCCGAACGCAGTGATTGCCCACGACCCGAACGGCGTCTTCGACATCGAGACGCTGAAAGCCGAAGCCAAGGCCTGGAGCGGCCTCGAAGGCCTCGACCTCGCCAAGATCGCCTCCTCGGGCCAGTCCCTACAATGGACCCAGACCCCCTGGGTCTGGAACGAAGGCTACGGCGAGCTCGGCGCAGCGGATGCGAAATACCACGTCGTCTGCCTCGATTACGGCGTCAAGCGCAACATCCTGCGCCTGTTTGCCGGGCTCGACTGCAAGGTCACGGTCGTACCCGCCGCAACGAGCGCCGAAGACGTGCTCGCCATGCAGCCGGACGGCATCTTCCTGTCGAACGGCCCGGGCGATCCGGCGGCAACCGGCGAATATGCCGTGCCGGTGATTCAGACGCTCATCAAAACCGACATCCCGGTCTTCGGCATCTGCCTCGGCCATCAGATGCTGGGCCTCGCCCTCGGCGCCAAGACCGAGAAGATGCATCAGGGCCATCACGGCGCCAACCACCCCGTCAAGGACCACACGACCGGCAAGGTCGAGATCGTCTCGATGAACCACGGCTTCGCGGTCGACTCGAAGTCGCTCCCCGACGGCGTTGAAGAGACTCATATTTCGCTTTTCGACGGCACCAATTGCGGCCTGCGCGTCCTCGGCAAACAGGTCTTCTCCGTCCAGCACCACCCCGAAGCCTCCCCCGGCCCGCAGGACAGCCACTACCTCTTCCGCCGCTTCATCAACATGGTGCGCGAGAAGAAGGGCGAACCGGCGCTCGCTGAGCGCTGATTTCAGGAGCTGCCCAGTTCAGATGAAGGCTCGCCGATAGGCGAGCCTTTAACATATTGACAAACCTCACTCTTCGTCATCCCAGGCCTTATGCCGCGGATCTGCTGCCCTATCGACTGTAGGCAGATGCTCGGGACAAGCCCGAGCATGACGAAAGAGAAGCTGGCGCGCTTTGTCAGCACTCCTAAGACTCGCCTGGGCGAACCTTTTTCTTTCCTTCCATATTGACCTCAACTTAACTTGAGGAATTACAGACCTACCTGCAGATCCATGATGCAGGAGAGAACATGAGCGGAGCTTTCTATCGAATCGACAAGTTCATCGTGCCGGCGGCGGCGCGGGAGGAATTTCTTGTCAAAGTGATGATGACCCATAAGCTGCTGGAGACGCAGGACGGTTTCATCGATCATCGGGTGCTGGAGCAGGTCGCCGGCCCAGGCGAATTCAATTTCGTCACGATTGCCGAATGGGAAAATACCGAGGTTGTCGAGCGCGCGCGGGCGGCCGTTGCCGCCGCTCACAAGGCGGCGAATTTCGATCCGCAGGAAATGTTTTCCCGTCTCGGCATTCGCGCCGATATCGCCAGCTACAAGCCCGTCGCGGCTTGAGGTAAGGGACCCGCCGGCTCAAGCGCCGACGGTCGCCCCTTCCCGGCGCAGGAGAATATAGAACCGCGCGCAGAGCATGATGGCGGCGGCCGCAAGCCCGACGAGGAAGCCGAACCAGATGCCGATGCCGCCGAAGCCGAGCGGGAAGGCGAAGGCCCAGGCGAGGAAGAAGCCGATCGGCCAATAGGCGATCAGCGCCATGATCATCGGCACACGCGCGTCCTTCAGGCCGCGCAGCAATCCGTTGGCGACCACCTGCAGCCCGTCGACGAGCTGAAAGAGACCGGCAACGACGATCAGCGGCCCGGCATAAGCGAGCACTTCAGGCGCTTCCGGCGAGCTGACATCGAGGAACCAGCTGCCGAGGAATTGCGGCAGGCTGGCAAAGAGCACCGAGCCGACCGCCGAGATAGCGCAGGCGAGGATGAGCACCATGATCGAGCCGCGCACCAGCCCGTCATAATCGCCCTGCCCGTGCGCGACGCCGACGCGCACCGTCGCCGCCTGGCTGAGGCCGAGCGGGATCATGAAGGCGATCGAAGCCCATTGCAGGGCGATGCCGTGGGCGGCGAGCTCGATGGTGCCGATATAGCCCATCAGCAGCGACGCCACTGTAAACAGGCTCACCTCGGCAAGCACCGTGACGCTGATCGGGAAACCGAGCCGGATGACCTCCAGCAGCGCATGCCAGTCGGGCTTCCAGAACCGCACGAAGATCTCGTAGCGCCGCGTTTCTTCCCGCCCCTGGACGAAGGCGAAAATGAAGAGGAAACCGGCCGTCTGCACCACGACCGAAACGATCGCCGCACCTTCGAGCCCCATCGCCGGAAAGCCGAAATGGCCGAGCACGAGGATGTAGGCGAAGATCGCATTCATCACCAGCGTGACGATGGTGACGTTGAGGATGATGCCCGCCTTGCCGATGGCGCTGACAAGCGCCCGCATGACGTTGAAAAGCAGGGCCGGCAGCACGCCGAACTGGCCGATGACGATGTAGCCATGGGCGAGCTTGGCCACCTCGGGCTTCTGCTGCGCGAAGAGAAGGATCTGTTCTGCATTGAAAAAGGCCGGTTGCGCGATGATCCAGAATCCGATCACCACCCACAGACCCATGCGCAACGAGCGGCGCACGGAGACGACGTCGCCCCGGCCATAGGCCTGCGCCACCATCGGAATGACGGCGATGGCAAAACCCGAGCCGAAGATCAGGATCGTGAACAGGAACTGGGCCGACAGCACCATGGCCGCCAGCTGCTCGGCGCCGAGGCGGCCGACGATCATCACATCGGTGGTATTGATGCCGAGCTGGGCGAGCTGCGCGCCGATCAGAGGAATGCCGAGCGCCAGCGTGGCACGGAAATGTGCGCTCCAACGATTATCGGTAGTCGGCGCAAGCCTGCGCGCGTCGATCGGCGTGTCCATGACACCAGTCCTGTGGTTGAAATATCCGTCGCCGCGCAGTTTTCCGGCGAAATATCATTCGGACTTAGATCAAAGCCCCGCGAAGAACTACCCCAAAACAGGCAGATGATGAAAAATTCATCATCACATCACCATTTCTGATCGATCAACCCGCCGCTTCCAGCGCCTCGGCCGGCTGACGGACCCGGACGCGGGTGAGGAACACACCGGCCGCCAGCAGGATGAACAGGGCAGCCATCAGATAGGGCGCCCCGGCAAAGGTAACAGGCGCTTCGGGCCGGGTGAAATAACCGAACATCTGCGTGAAGATCAGCGGTCCCAGAATGGTCGTGATGCTGCTGAGGCTGGTCAGAGCGCCCTGCAGCTCGCCCTGCGCGGAGGGCGGCACCTTGCCGGCGGCGATGCTGCGCAGCGGCGGATCGGCAACGTTTTCCATCACGGTCGCGACGATGACGACATAGACCACCCAGCCTTCCCAGGCGAAGGCATAGCCGGTCAGCCCCGCAGCCGAAAAACAGAGGCCGAGCAGCGCCGTCTTCCATTCGCCGAGCAGCGGCACGACACGCGGCAGGACCAAACCCATGACGAGTGCCGCGCCGATGCCGTAAATGCCGAGCGACAGGCCGATCTGGCCCTCGCTCCAGCCATAGCGGTAGGTCGAGACGAAGGACCAGACCGAGGGATAGACGGCATGCGCCAGGAAGAACAGGAACATGACGAGGCTGACCCAGCCGATGCCGGGATAGTGGCGCATCTGGCGCAGCGCGCCGAGCGGGTTGGCGCGTTTCCATTCGAAGCGGCGGCGGTTCTTCGCCTCCAGCGTTTCCGGCAGCAGGAAGCAGGCGGCGATGAAATTGAGCAGCGACAGCGCAGCCGCGCCGAGGAAGGGCACACGCGGGCCGAATTCGCCGAGAAACCCGCCGATGACCGGGCCGATGATGAAGCCGACGCCGAAGGCGATGCCGATCAGCCCGAAATTCTTCGCCCGGTTTTCCTCCGTGCTGATGTCGGCGATATAGGCCGAGCATGTGGCGAAGCTGCCGCCGCTGATGCCCGCAAGGACACGGCCGACGAACAGCATCCAGAAGCTGGTGGCGATGCCGCAGATGAAATTGTCGATCGCGAAGGTCAGCACCGAAAGCAGAAGGATCGGCCGGCGGCCGAAACGATCCGACAGGTTTCCGAGCAGCGGCGCAAACAGGAACTGCATGCCGGCATAAACGAGCATCAGCCAGCCGCCGTCGACCGCCGCGTCGCTGACGCTGTCGCCGGTCAACTGCTCCAGATAGGCCGGCAGCACCGGCATGATGATGGCGATGCCGATAATGTCGAGGAAAAGGATGACGAAGACCAGGAACAGGCCGCGGCGAACGAATTTGGGATCAAGCATGAAGCATCTCAACAGCGGTGGTTTCTGAAAAGACGATCTCGTCGCCGGTAATGTGACATAGCCTAGAAAGGAGACCGAAACAATCCGTGAACATCTCAAAAGCTTTTGATGAGTTGCGCGGGAAATTCAGAAGGGCCTCAATCGATGGGCGCACTCCCTTGCAATCGCCGCGAAGGCATCCAGATCAAAGGAAATCGCTCATTGTGCATTCGAACGCGCCGTTCCGGAGGGCGCAGCTGCGGGCGGGCGTTATCCCGAGCGGATGGATAGTGAGAAGTAATTGGGAACGTCCTGCCGTGCGGCCCCCTCATCCGCCCTACGGGCACCTTCTCCCCGAGGGGCTATCGGATTCACACATCTTTTTCGCTTAAAAAAAACAAAGTAATATCAAAAAGTTAGCGGAAGGTATGGTTGAGTTTTTTCCTTGCCTAAGGGATAAAAAAACACCGATTTCCCGTTGCTTTTTCAGCAACTCTTTGAAATTGCAGCAAAAGATGTGTGAATGCCATAGCCCCGAGGGGAGAAGAGGGAGTCGAAACGCTGCGGCGCATCCCCTTCTCCCCAGCGGGGAGAAGGTGCCGGCAGGCGGATGAGGGGGCGGCACGGCAGGACCTCACACCGTCAAACCGGCCCCGAGAACGTATCACACGCCGTCATCTGCCCGCTGTCGAAACCGCGCTTGAACCACCTGGCGCGCTGCGCCGAGGTGCCGTGGTTGAAACTCTCGGGCACGACGTAACCCTGCGAGCGCTTCTGCAGCGTGTCGTCGCCGATCTGCTGGGCGGCGTTCAGGGCCTCCTCGAGGTCGCCGGCTTCCAGGATACCCTTCTGCTGGGTATATTTGCCCCAGATGCCGGCAAAGCAATCGGCCTGTAGCTCGACGCGCACCGACATCTTGTTGGCTTCTTCCTCGCTCATGCGCTGGCGGGCCTGGTTGAACTTCGGCAGGATGCCGAGCAGGTTCTGCACGTGATGGCCGACTTCGTGGGCAACCACATAGGCTTCGGCGAAATCGCCCGATGCGCCGAAGCGGTCGGAGAGCTCCTGGAAGAACGTCGTATCGAGATAGACCTTGTGGTCACCCGGGCAATAGAACGGACCGGTCGCGGCAGAGGCAAAGCCGCAGGCCGATTGTGTCTGGCCTGAGAAGAGCACGAGGCGCGGCTCCTCGTAATTGCGGCCCTGCGCCTGGAAGATGCCGTTCCAGGTATCCTCGGTCTCGGCAAGAACGGTGCGCATGAAGGCGGTCATCTCGTCATTGGCGGGGGKGCGCGTTCCCTCGGACTGGCTCTGCTCGTAGCCTGGGCCGCTCGACATGCCGCCGCCATCGAGCACCTGCATCAGATCGATGCCCATCGCCTTGAAGATGAGATAGATGACGACGAGGAAGATGATGGTGCCGATGCTCAACCCCCCGCCGGCGCGACGAACACCGCCGCCGGACGGGAAACTGAACCCGCCGCCTCGGCCGAAGGGGCTGCCGCCCGAATTGCCACGGCGATCCTCGACATTATCGGACTGACGCCGGCCTCTCCATTCCATCTTCGTTCTCCCCGGCAATGCCCGTGCTTATACTCTTGGAATTTATATATCCGTCGGCGCGGAGAATTCCAGCGGCTTCATCCGCCTCGAAACAGTCGGCGGACCAGCCATCATGGCTCCAGCGTCCCGCCGGAAACCTTGGGAGCGGGATATTGTTCCCTCAAATGCACGCGCCGCCGCTTCAGGTAAAGAAGGCGCGCTAAGCGCTTGACTGGACTCCCGCTTTCGCTCTTCCTGAACCAGGAGGGAAAGCAGGAGGAAGAGCAATGAAGGCCGTACGCCTGGAAGCAACCGGAAAACTGCAGCTCTGCGAGGTCGAAAAGCCATCGCCAGGCCCGGGCGAACTGCTGGTGCGCATCGAAGCCTGCGGCATCTGCGGCACCGACCGCCATATCTATCACGGTGAATTTCCTTCCAAATCGCCGGTGACGCTCGGCCATGAATTCGCAGGCATCGTCGAAGCGGTCGGGGATGGCGTAACCGATTTTCGGCCCGGCATGCGCGTGACCGGCGATCCCAACATTTCCTGCGGCGGCTGCGAGGAATGCCGGCGCGGCCGCGTCAATCTCTGCCGGAAGCTGCAGGCGATCGGCATTCACCGCGACGGCGGTTTTGCCGATTATGTCTGCATGCCGCAAAGCCAGGCCTTCGCGCTGCCTGGTGATCTCGATCCGCTCCACGGCGCCTTCTGCGAGCCCCTCGCCTGCTGCATTCACGGCGTCGATCTCGGTGGTCTGCAGGCCGGCTCATCGGCGGTCGTGCTCGGCGGCGGTGTCATCGGCCTGCTCACGGTGCAGCTGGCACGGCTTGCCGGCGCGACCCGCGTCGTGCTGGTGACGCGCAGCCGCGAAAAACGCCGGCTGGCCGAAAGCCTCGGGGCGACCGCGACGGTCGATCCCGGCGATGGCGATGTCGTCACCCGCATCGCCGCCGAAGACGGGCTGTTGCCCGGTGGCGCCGATGTCGTCTTCGAATGCGCAGGTGTCCCCGAGACCATGCAACAGGCGCCCCGGCTTGCCCGGCGCGGCGGCGGCGCCGTCATCCTCGGCGTCATGCCACAGGGCGCGGTGATCGCGATCGAGCCCTTCGACCTGCTTTTTCGCGAAGTCAGGCTGATCGGCTCCTTCGTCAACCCCTTCACCCACGGCCGCGCCGCCGATCTCATCGCCTCCGGCAGGATCAAGGTCGAGCCGCTGATCTCGAGGCGCATCGGCCTTGCGGAGGCCCCGGAAGCGATCACAAATCCGGCGCGCGGCGGGGAAATCCGGGTGCTTGTCGTGCCCAACGGGAAATAGGCTTTCGCATCATGTCGGGATTCCTGTCGATTCCGTGATTTATGGGGTTCCGTTTGCAAAAACATTTGCCTATAAGCCGCTTCTAGCCTGAAAAGACCTCAATGCGCGACCCGACCTGGTGATCTCCCACCCTGGCCGGCTTTTTGCGCAGCCAGACAATGGATATCGCCCATGCCGAAGCGCCAAGACATCAAATCGATCCTCATCATCGGCGCGGGACCGATTGTCATTGGCCAGGCTTGCGAATTCGACTATTCCGGCACCCAGGCCTGCAAGGCGCTGAAGGAGGAAGGCTACCGCGTCATCCTCGTCAACTCCAACCCGGCGACGATCATGACCGATCCGGGCCTGGCCGACGCCACTTACGTCGAGCCGATCACCCCCGAGGTCGTCGCCAAGATCATCGCCAAGGAGCGCCCCGACGCGCTGCTGCCGACCATGGGCGGCCAGACGGCTTTGAATACCGCCCTCTCTCTGAAGCGCATGGGTGTGCTCGACCGCTACAATGTCGAGATGATCGGCGCCAAGCCCGCCGCCATCGACATGGCCGAGGATCGCGCGCTGTTCCGTGAAGCCATGGCCCGCATCGGCCTGGAAACGCCGCGCTCGATGCTGGCGAATGCCACCGACATCAAGGATCTCGACCGCAAGACCCATGAGGCCGAGCGCACCAAGCTGCGCGAAAGCCTCTCCGGCACGGATCTCGACAAGGCGCTGGACGAACTGGAAAACCAGTGGAACCTCGGCGAGAGCGACCGCAAGCAGCGCTATATGAACCACGCCATGGCGATCGCCGCTCAGGCGCTCGATCATGTCGGCCTGCCCGCCATCATCCGCCCGTCCTTCACGCTCGGCGGCACCGGCGGCGGCATTGCCTACAACCGCTCGGAATTCTTCGAGATCGTCGGCGGCGGCCTCGATGCTTCGCCGACGACCGAAGTGCTGATCGAGGAATCGGTGCTCGGCTGGAAGGAGTATGAGATGGAGGTCGTTCGCGACAAGGCGGACAACTGCATCATCATCTGCTCCATCGAGAACATCGATCCGATGGGCGTCCACACCGGCGATTCGATCACCGTCGCCCCGGCGCTGACGCTGACGGACAAGGAATACCAGATCATGCGCAACGCCTCGATCGCGGTGCTGCGCGAGATCGGCGTCGAGACCGGCGGCTCGAACGTCCAGTTCGCCGTCAATCCGAAGGACGGCCGCCTCGTCGTCATCGAAATGAACCCGCGCGTCTCGCGCTCTTCGGCACTCGCCTCCAAGGCCACCGGCTTCCCGATCGCCAAGGTCGCCGCCAAGCTCGCCATCGGCTACACGCTGGACGAACTCGAAAACGACATTACCGGCGGCGCGACGCCCGCTTCCTTCGAGCCGTCGATCGATTATGTCGTCACCAAGATCCCGCGCTTCGCCTTCGAGAAATTCCCCGGCGCCTCGCCTGTCCTGACCACGGCCATGAAATCGGTCGGCGAAGTCATGGCGATCGGCCGCACCTTCGCCGAATCGCTGCAGAAGGCGCTGCGCGGTCTCGAAACCGGCCTGACCGGCCTCGACGAGATCGAAATCCCCGACTTCGAAGAAGGCGAATCCAGCCAGAACGCCATCCGCGCCGCCATCGGCACGCCGACGCCGGACCGCCTGCGTATGGTCGCCCAGGCGCTGCGCCAGGGCCTCAGCATCGAAGAGGTGCATGAAGGCTGCAAGATCGATCCCTGGTTCATCGCCGAACTCAAGAACATCGTCGACATGGAAGCCCGCATCCGCGAGCACGGCCTGCCCAATGATGCTGCGAACCTCCGCATGCTCAAGGCCATGGGCTTCTCCGACGCGCGTCTGGCGACGCTGACCGGCAAGCGCCCGAAGGAAGTCGCCGAACTGCGCAACGGCCTGAACGTCCGCCCGGTCTTCAAGCGCATCGACACCTGTGCGGCCGAATTCGCTTCGCCGACCGCCTATATGTATTCGACCTACGAGACGCCCTTCGTCGGCGCCGCGCGCTCGGAGGCCCAGGTCTCCGACCGCAAGAAGGTCGTCATCCTCGGCGGCGGCCCGAACCGCATCGGCCAGGGCATCGAGTTCGACTATTGCTGCTGCCATGCCGCCTTCGCGCTGAAGGATGCAGGCTACGAAGCGATCATGATCAACTGCAACCCGGAAACCGTTTCGACCGACTACGATACATCAGACCGCCTCTATTTCGAGCCGCTGACGGCCGAAGACGTGATCGAGATCCTGCGCGCCGAACAGGAAAAGGGCGAAGTCGTCGGCGTCATCGTCCAGTTCGGCGGCCAGACGCCGTTGAAGCTTGCCGAAGCGCTCGAAAAGAACGGCATCCCGATCCTTGGCACCGCGCCCGATATGATCGACCTTGCCGAAGACCGCGACCGCTTCCAGAAGCTTCTGATGAAGCTCGACTTGAACCAGCCGAACAACGGCATCGCCTATTCGGTCGAGCAGGCCCGCCTGGTCGCCGCCGAAATCGGCTTCCCGCTGGTCGTGCGCCCCTCCTACGTGCTCGGCGGCCGCGCCATGCAGATCCTGCATTCGGAAGGCCAGCTGCAGACCTATCTGCTCGATACGGTTCCGGAACTGGTGCCTGAGGATATCAAGCAGCGTTATCCAAACGACAAGACCGGCCAGATCAACACCCTGCTCGGCAAGAACCCGCTGCTCTTCGACAGCTACCTGACCCACGCCATCGAAGTCGACGTCGACTGCCTCTCCGACGGCACCGACGTCTATGTCGCCGGCATCATGGAGCATATCGAGGAAGCCGGCATCCATTCGGGCGACTCCGCCTGCTCGCTGCCGCCGCGCTCGCTGCCCGTCGAACTGCTCGACGAGCTGGAGCGCCAGGCAAAAGCCATGGCCAAGGCGCTCAATGTCGGCGGCCTGATGAACGTCCAGTTCGCCATCAAGGACGGCACTGTCTACGTGCTCGAAGTCAATCCGCGCGCCTCGCGCACCGTGCCCTTCGTCGCCAAGACCATTGGCGCGCCGATCGCCAAGATCGCCGCCCGCGTCATGGCCGGCGAAAAGCTCGATGCGACCTTCGCCGCCTACGGACAGAAGCCCGATCCGCGCAAGCTCACCCACATCGCCGTCAAGGAAGCCGTCTTCCCCTTCGCCCGCTTCCCCGGCGTCGACACGCTGCTCGGCCCGGAAATGCGCTCGACCGGCGAAGTCATCGGCCTCGACACCGATTTTGCCCTGGCCTTCGCCAAATCGCAGCTCGGCGCCGGCGTCGAGCTGCCGCGTGACGGAACGGTCTTCGTCTCCGTGCGCGACGAGGACAAGGCACGCGTGCTGCCGGCGATCCGCATCCTCGTCGAACAGGGCTTCAAGGTTCTGGCAACAGGCGGCACCGCCCGCTTCCTCGGCGAAAACGGCATCACCGCCACCAAGATCAACAAGGTTCTGGAGGGCCGTCCGCACATCGAGGACGCGATCCGCAACCGCCAGGTCCAGCTCGTCATCAACACCACCGACGGCAACAAGGCGATCTCCGACTCCAAGTCGCTGCGCCGCGCGACGCTGATGCAGAAGGTGCCCTACTACACGACGATGGCCGGCGCCGAAGCCGCCGCCCAGGCGATCAAGGCGCTGAAGGCAGGCAATCTCGAAGTCCGGCCGCTGCAGAGCTACTTCGCGTGAAATCGGACAGCGCCATCGCCCGGTGGGTGATGGCGCGAACTCCGCCGGAATCTCTTTATCCGGCTGATGCGATAAGCCGCTGAATCGTCATCATATCCTCGCGAAACCGCGCCAGTTCCTCCGCCTTCAGCCGCTCGTCGGGAATGCGCAAGAGATAGGACGGATGCACGGTTACGAAGAGGGTGCGCCCTCCTTCCATCGCCATCGCTCTTCCCCTGACATCCTGCAGGCGCTCCTTCACATCGGTCAGCGCCGCAAGCGCCGTCGCTCCCATCGCGACGATCAGCTTCGGCTTGACGAGCGCCATCTCCCGATCGAGCCACCAGCGGCAATGCTTCACCTCGCCCATATTGGGCTTCTGGTGGATGCGCCGCTTTCCGCGCGGCTCGTATTTGAAATGCTTGACGGCATTGGTGATGTAGAGCCTCGACCGGTCGATGCCCGCCTCTGATATCGCCTGATCGAGAAGCCTGCCGGCAGGTCCGACGAAGGGACGCCCTGAAATATCCTCCTGGTCGCCCGGCTGCTCGCCGACGAACATCGCCTCCGCATCGCACGGCCCCTCCCCGAATACCGTCTGGGTCGCATTGGCGTGAAGCGGACAGCGCGTGCAGACAGCAGCCTCCGAGCGCAGTGCTTCGAGTGTGCCCGCCGGAGCCTCCGATTCTGCAGGAAGATTGCGCGCGGCCTGCTGCAAGCGGTCGTGAAAGGGCAGCGATTGCGTCGCTTCCCGCGCCGCCATCTCCTGCACTTTGCTTTCGGCCGATGCGATCAAGCCGGGAATGAGATCGGCTTCCGGCAGGTTCCTCCAGTATTTCTTCGGCATCTCCGCCTGCATCGCCTTCACCTTCAATCGCGCCGGGTTGAAAATGTTGGCGTAGTAGGTGCGCCAGAGTTCGTCCGTGGCATCGCTGAGATTGGGCTTTTCGCAGGGCTCGTCGGTGATCGTCAGCCGCTCGCCGTCCCAGGCCGCTGAGCCCTTGGGCGTGGCAATCAGCCAGTCCATGTCGTTGAAGCGCCGCTGGAAGAAGGGAGCCGTGCGCCTGACGATATGATGATCCGGCTCGAACCAGGCGAGGAACTTTCGACGCGCCGCCGCTACCGCGCCGACTTCCTTGAAACGGACGAAGGCCGTCATCTTGTGCGCGTCGCGCCGAACGTTCTTCGCCATCAGCCTGGCCCGCACGACATCCTCGTCGGAAGAGACTTCAAGCAGTTGCCGGTCCAGTTGCAGCCGCCAGAGCAGGCGGTAAAGCAGGGAAAACCGCGCCGGATCGGAATGGCAGAGAACCGTCTCCGCAAGCTCGATGAAGGCCGGCGGCACCGTCATCGGCTTGCGTGATGCCGCAGGCTCCGGCGGCATGGCGTCGCGTTGAAACGAAAGATCGGCCTCAGCACTTTTTTCGCGCCAATCGATCTCCTCGGGCAAGATGCCTGCGGCCGCCAGGGCGCGCGCGGCATCGCGCCATTCGCCAAGCTCTCCCCGCCCCGCAAGCACGACCCGGCGCATCACAGCAACGACAATTGTTCAGGCTGCGGCTCGAACATGGCGCGCAGGTCCTGGCGGTCGATCAGCCGGCGCGGCGACCAGCCTTCCGCCGAGATAAAGGCTTGGACCTTCTTGATCGAAACACCGAGCCGCGAGAGATCGTCGAGCCGGAGGCGGCGAAAACGGCGCGAGGAAACGATCGCCTTCACCGTCTTGGTGCCGAGACCGGGTACGCGCAATAACCGCTCGCGCTCGGCTTTGTTGATGTCGACGGGAAATTCAGCCCGGTTGGCAAGCGCCCAGGCAAGTTTCGGATCGAGATTGAGATCGAGCATGCCGCCCGCCTGGTTTGCGGTAATCTCGTCGACGCCGAAACCGTAGAAGCGATAGAGCCAGTCGGCCTGATAAAGCCGATGCTCGCGCATCAACGGTGGCTTGATGAGCGGCAGGTTCTTCGAAGCGTCGGGGATCGGGCTGAAGGCCGAATAATAGACACGCCTCAGGCCATAGCTGCTGTAGAGCCGGCCGCTGCTGGCAAGGATGGTCGCGTCGCTCGCCCCGTCCGCCCCGACGATCATCTGCGTGCTCTGGCCGGCAGGGACGAAACGCTGGCGCTTCTTCGTCTTCAGCGTCGGTTCGCCGGCCGCTTCGATCTTCAGCCTGAGATCCCCCATCGATCGCCGGATATTGGCCGGCTTCTTTTCCGGCGCAAAGCGGGTGATGCCGCTGTCGGTCGGCAGTTCGATATTGAGCGACAGCCTGTCGGCATGAAGCCCCGCCTCCTCGATCAGATGCGGCGACGCCTCGGGGATCGCTTTGAGATGGATATAGCCGCGAAAATTATGGGTCACGCGCAGTTCGCGGACGATGCGGACCATCTCCTCCATCGTGTAATCGGAAGAGCGAATAATGCCGGAGGAAAGGAACAGGCCTTCGATATAATTGCGGCGGTAGAATTCGAGCGTCAGCCAGACGACCTCCTCAGCCGTGAAGCGTGCCCGCTCGACATTGCTGGACGAGCGATTGACGCAATAAGCGCAGTCGTAGATGCAGAAATTGGTGAGCAGGATCTTCAGCAGCGAAATGCACCGCCCATCCGGAGCATAGGCATGGCAGATGCCGGACCCTTCGGTCGAACCCAGTCCTCCGCTTGCGCTCGAATCGCGTTTCACAGTGCCGCTGGAGGCGCAGGAAGCGTCATATTTCGCGGCGTCGGAAAGAATGGCCAAGCGTTCGGCAAGCGACTTCTTCATTCTTATGTTCACTATATGTTCCAATAAACGCAGTCAACCGAAACGATCCCGCCTCCGCCCATTTTTGGGGGTGCATCGCCCGATAGCGCCGCGGGTTGGATCTCGCCCATGCGAATTTTCTGGAAATCGGCCTTGCCGATCTGCTATAAGCACTTAACTAGGATTGTGGCACGGTTCCGAAGCTCCCCTTCGGGACCTGTTTTCTTTTGTGTGGGCGCCTGATTGCGCGGACGCAAGGAGTGAAGGACAGAAAAATGGTTGAAAAGGTACCGATGACGCAGGGTGGTTTCGTCAAGCTGCAGGAAGAGCTGCGCTGGCGTCAGCAGGAGGAGCGCCCCCGAATCATCGAGGCGATCGCCGAAGCCCGTGCTCATGGCGACCTTTCCGAAAATGCCGAATACCATGCCGCCAAGGAAGCCCAAAGCCACAACGAGGGCCGCATCAGCGAACTGGAAGACCTGACGGCGCGCGCCGAGGTCATCGACCTCACCAAGATGTCGGGCGACAAGATCAAGTTCGGCGCCAAGGTGAAGCTCGTCGACGAGGACACCGAGGAAGAAAAGACCTACCAGATCGTCGGCGACCAGGAAGCCGACGTCAAGGCCGGCCGCATCTCCATCTCCTCCCCGATCGCCCGCGCGCTGATCGGCAAGGAAGTCGGCGATTCCATCGAGGTCAACGCACCCGGCGGTTCCAAGGCCTACGAGATCCTCCAGGTTTCCTGGGGCTGATCGCCCGCCAGACACGAGATCCATCCCTTGCCGGACATTCGTGACGTCGAGATCATCGCGCCCAATTTCAAGCGCCGGCTCTCCGGCGTCACGTCGACCATCGTCCAGCTCATCCCGTGCCAGCTCCGGCTCGGCATCCGGATCGCGACGCTCGGCCCCGGCCTGCCGGAGGGCCTTCCGAAACTGAAGTGGCCGCAACTCGTCGGCCTCTGGCGCCCGCCGGCACGCCGGCGCCACCGCGTCTGGCACGCCCGCCGCAACAATGAGATGGCCGTCGGCATCCTGCTTCGCCATGTCCTGCGCATGCCGCTGAAGCTGCTCTTCACCTCGGCCGCGCAACGCCGCCACACCGCCTATACGAAATGGCTGATCCGCCGCATGGACGCGGTGATCGCAACCAGCGACCGGTCCGGCTCCTTCCTCGAGGTGCCCCACACCGTCATCCAGCACGGCGTCGACCTCTCCCTGTTCCACCCGCCGGAAACGGCCGAGGACGGCATCGCTGCGACCGGCCTGCCCGGCCGCTATCTCGTCGGCTGCTTCGGCCGCGTGCGCCATCAGAAGGGCACCGATCTCTTCGTTCAGGCGATGATCGAACTCCTGCCGCAGCACCCGGAATGGACGGCCATCGTCTCCGGCCGGGTGACGGCGGAGCACGTGGGCTTTGGCGAAAAGCTCAAGGCCGATGTCGCCGCCGCCGGCCTCAGCGACCGCATTCTCTTCCTTGGCGAAGTGCCTGATATCAAGGTCTGGTATCGCCGGCTGACGCTTTACGTCGCCCCTTCCCGCAACGAAGGCTTCGGTCTGACACCGCTCGAAGCCATGGCCTCGCGGACCGCCGTGGTGGCGTCGGATGCGGGCGCCTATGCCGAGCTCATTGCCGAGGGCGAGTCCGGCTCGGTGGTGGCTGCCGGCGATGGCGAGGCGCTGACGCGGGCAATCGCCCCCTATATCGCAGATCCCGCGCTGGCGATCGCCCATGGCGAGAATGCACTGTGCC
The DNA here is from genome assembly GCF_047445895.1 of Rhizobium sp. BR 249. Lineage (NCBI taxonomy): Bacteria > Pseudomonadati > Pseudomonadota > Alphaproteobacteria > Hyphomicrobiales > Rhizobiaceae > Rhizobium > Rhizobium sp. BR 249. The sequence continues at coordinate 210,374 of NZ_JARWKX010000008.1, forward strand.
ACGTCAGGGCGAATTTCGCGCTGGAGAAGGAAGCAACCGCGATCGGCGCCGTTTACGATCGCCTCCTCGGCGACAATCGCGGCTGAGCGAGAAAGAGAAACGGCTATTGGATAAGGGGCCGCCGGGGCCGCTGAAAAAGTCCACCAACCCCTCCTCCGTCATGCTCGGGCTTGCCCCACTGGTGTCCGGTTTAAATTTGGTCACCATTGGAGGCTCATCTGGTGGGGACTGTGTGGTGGACTGCCGGTGGGTTGCAGCAGGCGGTCGATCCTGCGTCGGTGCATGAGATTGGCGCGCACCAGGCGGGCGAAGGCGAGCGGGCTTGCGACGGTGGTCTGGTCTGCCTTGGCCATCTGCAGCAGCAGGTATGCGATCAGGG
>NZ_JARWKX010000009.1:0-201424 GCF_047445895.1 Rhizobium sp. BR 249
CCGCTTACCTCCCTGCCGGATCGAGATCGCAGTCTCTTTCAATGAAACATCAAGCCCGATATATTGGTCCATGGTTGCCTCCATTCGATGTTTGGGCCCGGTTCAATCGTGAGCCCGTATTGCCATCTTACCGGGGGCAACCACCCCAGCCAGCCATCATCTGATAAATATGACATGGGGTGATCGCGCCGCGATTACCCCATGTTTTGCGGCAAAGACATGCGCAAACCAAAGACTTAAAGCGTGAGGAGCGGATCTGAAAGATCGCGATGCGCTTTAGAATTTCAGGTGAGTTGAGCGAGGATATCGTCGACGACACCTGTAATGCTGCCCGCCGTGTCGATATTGATACCGGCGGGAAGATACTCCCGGCTATTATGGTAACGCAGTACCAGAGCCCGCTCGGCCGGCTCGAAGCCCGGCTCATCGGGCCGCCCGTCCAATCGTCGGTTCAAAGTCTCAACGTCGATGTCGAGCACGAAAACCTTATCGAACAGGTGCAGGAATTTGTGGAAATTGCGCGAGCCGCCACAGAAGAAAGTAACAGGGCGGGTGGTGTCGGCAGCAATGGCCTGGACCTTTTCGATAGGCCAAATCCAATGCGCGTATCCCCAGGCAATGCGATCAGCGCCTTCGGGTGGTCCCGCGAGTGCGTGGCCTGTCTCGGGGTCGCCCACATATGCCAGGACGCGGTCACCATGGACAACATGGTAGCCCCGCCGCTCCAGTTCGGAAGCGACTGACGTTTTTCCGGTGCCAGAACTGCCTTCGATCAAATAGTTCCTGATGCCCATGCGGGCTTTTATCACGACCTTCCAGCCGGTGAGAAGGGTCTCTACGTGCGGACGCTCCCACAACGAATGCAGTGATCGTCCGCAGCCCAATCGCAGTGGCGGCGAATATCTGGCGGGTGCGCGCCTTCCTCCGGCCGGAAAAGCGGTGGGCTCAAGTCCCAAGAGCAGACGCACCCCGCCGAGTTTCTCGACCGCGCTACTCGCCTATGCTGGGAAGCAATTCGTCGAGCTGTTCCAACTGCTCCGGCAATGCGACTGCCGAGCCCTGCAGTGCTTCCTCAAGCGCCTCCTTGGACGGATAGACCTCGCGAAAAATCAGAAGCGTCCTCTCGCCTTGGTCTTCGAAGGTCACGGTCGTGACCGCGCCCTCTTCGCCCTCGTCGTTGGTCCAGACGATGCGCTCGTTCGGCACCACCTCGATATACCTGCCGTAGAAGGCCATGGTGTCCGAACCGCCGGCGCCGAATTCCAGCCGGTATTTGCCGCCGGTACGGACGTCCATATCGCACGATACGAGCGAAATGCCGGGTGCTGATTTTGGCACCCACCAGCGCTGGAACAACTCGGGCTGGCTCCACGCCCTGTAAACCATGCTCGGCGGCGCATCGAATGTCCGCATTACCGTGAGTTCGCGATCGCCTTTGCGCTCGACCGACGTACGGTTCTGCGCGCCACCTGCACCGTCAACCTGCTCAGTCATCGCTTCCCTCCCGTTTCATTTCGTTGATGATTTCGTCCAATGCGTCGACGCGGGCCTCGAAGAGCTTGCGATGCGCCTCGATCCACTCGGCCTCCGCCTTGAGGCCGCGTTTCCCAAGCGTGCAGGTTCTCACCCGTCCGACCTTCTGCGTGACGACGAGCCCCGCCCGCTCAAGAACCTGGACGTGCTTCTTCATGCCGGTCAGCGTCATCTGGAACTTATCCGCCAGACTGCTGATCGACGCGTCCCCTCGCCCAAGCTGCTCGATGATCCCGCGGCGGGTCGCATCGGACAGCGCCGCGAACGAGAGATCGAGGGGAGGATCTAAATACTGAACCATGTAGTTCAGTGTTTAACCTGGTTGAGCAGAAAGCGCAAGCGTTTCGAACGTTCGGTGTCCTAGCGACGCCGGCTGTCATCTCTTCGACGACGTCGGCATCGCCTTCGAGCGGCGCATGGAGCTGACCGAAAGCGATGTGACCATCCGACGGCGGCTTGAGCCGACTGGCTCGGTCCTGGCGGTTCATCCTTCCCTTCTTAGAACTGTCGGTTGGCTATGAAACCGACAACGCCGCCAGTGAACAGTACTGCGCTTTATATGCTGAAGGGCGCGGGTGCCCGCGATACAGGATATTCGAAGGAGAATCCAAAGCTCTGGATTTGGCGCGCCTCGGCCGTGTAAGGTGAATTCTGACAAGAGGAGGTCTACATGGTTGCATTCTTCATCCCGGCCGCGTCCAGTTCGGAACAGGCGGAGCAGGTTTATGAAGCGACACGCAAGCACGTGGGGGGGCTTTCAAGCTCGCCGCGTATCCGTGCCCTGTCGTGGTTCCATGATGGGCACATGCGCTCGGCCGAAGTCGGTGCACCCATGCCGGAGTACTATGCACCGGGCGGCGAGCCGGTTGTCGCCATCTTTGACGGCGGTGCTTACTATCTTGTGTGCAGCGCTAACCGAGGCGTCATCCGGGGCGGACCTGTTATGGCTGGCAAGGGCCACCAAACCCACGCATCTTATTTTGATCCCGCTTAATACGGGCAGCTCTCCATGACATCAACGCCCCCGATCGACGTTTGGAACCTAGAAACCTTCGACAAAGATCTCTTGGCATTCCTGAACGCGGACCGTGACGTGCTTCGCAATTACGAACTGACCAGCCGGAAGAACTACGAGGAGCAGCAAGCCGCAGAGGGGTGGGTTCCGCTCAAGGAAAATCCCTATGCGGCCGACCGGATGTATATCATCGAACGGATCATCATGCCTGCGATGGAGCAGCGCACGATCCGCGCATGGCATTACACGCGTCTGACCGACTGCGAGGTCGCTCTCCTAAAATCGAGCGGCATCCATACTTCGGATTTGGCAGCTATCCGCCGCCGGCTTGACGCTCAGGTGGCCGTCGGCGTCCTATCGATCGAAATCGCCAACGCACTCTATTGGGAAAGTCCCTTCCATGAACAGAAGGACGCCCGCTCCGGCAAATTCTGGATGGTTTCCCACCCCTACGCCATCACCGACGGCGGCGTAGAGCTATTATTGCAGCATTGGGGCGGTGAAGGTGTCTACTTCTGGCTGAAAGATCTCGCCCATATCAAGCTGGTGCAAGGTATCGGCCGACCGCGCGTTATCGAGCTGGCTGTGCCGCTATCCATCACCACAAGCACCTATGCCGCCGCCAAGGCCGTGGTCGGCACGTTCGTAACATCACTCGGATGCAAGCCTGACTGGCCTGCCTTCGATTTATACGCCACAAGCGCTCTCGGAGCCGACGCGGTGCTGAATCTCCACACGGAAGGCGATTCCAGTTTCTCGACCTTGGCACACGGCTACCCTGCTGGTTTCGTTGATCGCGACTGAAATCGTAGTTTATGTTCGCATTTTCGAAGACGGTCACGGCCGCTTGGCGATCCCTGGTTGACCCTTGGGGGATTGGGCGCACTATACTTGGTAGCTAGGTTGGCGATTTCCTTCACACTGATGACGCCGCGCTTCGCAGGCTGTGAGATACTGTAGAAAATAGCGTGAATGATCTCCTCGACATCGGAGATGGGCGTTTCGATGCTTCGGCAGAATATCGTGCATATCCGCTTTCCCGCCTTGACTTGGCGCACAACGATTTTGAGTCGGTGTTTGTCCGGAATTTCTAATGACATGACACCGGGCGGCATTGTTTCCAGTTCGCCGTCAAATATATGCTGGAGACGGTGCGGCCGATCTGGGTGCTTTTTGAACCATGCCGCGTCATCTGACTTCCACGCGTACGGCTTCAGCAAGCACCCGATGGTGAGCACGCCCAAGCTGTATTGCATTGCGGCGCCGGGGAACAAAAGCCGGCGCATGTCTACCGACAATTTCGCCACCAACCCGAACTGACCCCTACCAGACAAGTCCACGCGCCGCGACCTTCTCGACTCGGGTCACCACCCCACCCCGGTGAAACACCATCGTATCAAACAGATTTGAAACCACGCAGGTATGGTTCGGGATGATGAAGAGCTTCTCGCCGATCTGCGGCCGGGGGCCGGTGCAATTGGCAAGATCGATCACGCCATGTTCTTCCGAGAGGCTGGTGATGCGTGCCTGGGGATAACCGACGATCAGGCCGTAATCGCTGAAGCCCTGAAGGTCCGAGGTGAGCGTCTTCGAGCCGGCATCGATGACGGCGCGGTCGGCGTTCGGGCAGGAGACGACGGTCGCCAGTACATGCATGGCGCAATCGTCCTCGGTGCAATGGCCCATGCGCACCATCTGGCGGTCGTTGTAGATATAGGTGCCGGCGCGGTGTTCCGTGGCTGACGTGACGAGATGCGCCTCGAAGAGGCTTGGCGTTCCGCCGTTGCTGACGATCGGGCAGGTTATGCCTTCCGATTTCAGGCGGCTCACCGTCTCAGTGATGAAGGCTTCCACGGCGGCGGCCGATTGCGGCTTCGGGTAGGTCACGATGCCGCCGAAGGTGAGGCCGTCGGCGGCGGCGATGCGCTTGGCGAGCGAGGCCGCCTCCTCGGGTGTCTGCACGCCGCAGCGGCCGGCGCCGGTATCGCATTCCACAAGCACCGTGAGCGGCTTGTGGCCGGAAAAATGCGCGGCGAGCCCGTCGACCGTCACTTCGCTGTCGGCGACGACTTTCAGGGCCGGAATTTTGTCGTTCAGCCTGGCCAGGCGTTCGAGCTTCTGCTGCCCGAGAATGTTGAAGGTGATGAGGATGTCTCCGAAGCCGGCTTCGGCAAAGACCTCGGCCTCCGTGACCTTCTGGCAATTGATGCCCCTGGCGCCGGCCGCGACCTGCGCGACGGCGAGCGCCGGGATCTTGTGCGTCTTGATATGCGGGCGGAAGTTCAGGCCGTGCTCGTCCATATAGGACTGAACGCGGTTGATGTTCGCAGCCAGCCGGTCTTCGTCGATGACAGGGCGCGGCGTCGAGAGATCGGCGATCCTGTCACCTGCCTTGGCAACGACGGCGAAGCTGGCATCATGCATTTAGGCGGCTCCGCGTTCTATCCCATGTGGATCGGCCACGATCGGCCAGATGGTCTTCGGCGCCCGCCGGTATGGCGTCGTCGCCGGATTATTGGGATAGGGCGTTCCGGCGGAGCAGTAAAGGATCTCCGCCGCAATCTTCGAGAAGGACGCGAAGAAGTGATTGGTGGATTTGATCACCAGGATCTTCTGCTTGGTGGGATCGATGCCCATCACCGAAAAGAGGCTCGGATCGAAGCTCTGGGCGCGTGTGGAATTGAGAATGATGTCGATGCCGTCGAGCACGATATGCGCGGCATCGCCGAAGGGCGCCAGGCTCTCGCCGAACTGCATCTCGGCATTCTTTACGAGCTTGACGATCTTCACTGTGCCGTCGATGGGGTTGCCGGTGCCGGGTGCGGATTTGGCGCCGAAGCGCAGCGGAATTTCCGCCCCCTCACCCGCCGCAAAACAGATCTGCACAGCCATCGGATCCCAGATGGTGCCGATCGCGGCACTTTTGACGCCGCGGGCGATCAGTTCGCCGAGCACGACCGTCGCATCGCCTGCGGTGCCGCCGCCCGGATTGTCCCAGACATCGGCGATGACGACGGGCCATGCGGTCGCGGCAAGCGCGCGCGAGACGGCTTGCTTCTCGTCGATCTGCGGGACCATGAAAGTGCCGCGCTTGGAAAACAGTTCGAGGCCGAGTTCGCGCGCCAGAGCCGTGCCCTTTTCCGGCTTGTCGTCGGTCACGACGAGCAGCTTTGTTCCCATTTCGGGAACGTCGCCGACCATGAAACCGTGGATCACCGAGATCGACAGAATATCCGGATCATCCTTCTCGATCTGCATGATCTTGTCGACGAAGGAGCGCATCGGCTCGCGCGATGTCGGGAAGACGTCGATCATGCGGCAGTCGAACACCGAGATGCGAGGCTTGACCTGACCCTCCAGCATATCGACCGCGATGCGCCAGAGATCTTCGGCGCGGTCGACGAAGTCGGTATGCGGGAATTCCTTGAAATAGACGGCGAAATCGAGTGCCGCGACGCGTTTTGCCGTGAGGTGGCTGTGCGGATCGAGCTCGGCGCAGATGAGGACGTCAGGACCGACGATCGCGCGCATGCGCTGGAGAAGATCGCCTTCCGTATCCTCGTATCCGGCGGCCACCATGGCGCCGTGCAGGCCCATGACGACGGCATCGACCGGCATTGCCGCGCTGAGCTGGCCGAGGATTTCGTCGCGCAGCTCTTCGTAGGTCGCGCGGTTGACGAGGCCCGCCGGATCGGCCCAAGTGGCCGTTCCCTCGATCAGTCCCCAACCCTTTTCTTTGGCGACGCGCCTGCCGACGGTGATCGGCGCGGTGCAGAGCGTCGGCGTTTCGGGATGCTGGCCGGGCGGGGCATAAAGAGAAGCTTCGAATGCGCGGCGATCCACGCAGATCGGGGAGAATGTGTTGGTTTCGGTCGCCAGTGCTGCCGTGAAAATGCGCAAGAAAGTGGCCTTCTTCTGATCGGCTCCGCGTCAACCCATGGGGTTCGGCAGGTAGCCGGTGAAACCTGAGATCTTCCAGCGTCCCTGGTGAAGCCTGCAATAATAGAGCGTCTGCCATTGCAGGACGTCCCGGGTGCCATCGGATTTGGTAATGCCGCCGTCGAATTTCTTGCGGACGAGCGCCATGTCGCCTTCGATCTCGATATCCTCAAGCGTCGTCGTGGTGAAGATCGCGGTGCGCGGATCTTCCGCGAAGCTCTGTTCGGCGAAATCCTTCGCTTGTCTCAACCATTCATCACGATAGGCAGACAGCGTCGGGAAGGCCAGGCGCCACTTGTCGGGGCTGACTTCCTTCCGGCCGTCGATGCCGATGAAGCCCTCTTCCACGAAGTCCTGCTCCACCATCGACCAATCGGCGGCCAGAAAGGCATCGATATCGCGGGGAACGAGCATTTCCCAGATGGCGTGGCGGGCGCTGTCGGACGGGAAAGGATTCTTGAAAGGATCGCGCATGCTGGCCCCGGATTGAAATTCTTTTCATAAAACACGTTTTTCACTGGTCAAATTCCGCTTTCTATGGTCATTTGTCAACTTATCAAGAAAATAATTTGCAAGGACTCGGGAATGCCTATCAAGCGCTATGGCTCTGTTCAAACCGGCGCCGGCGGCAAGGCGCTGCCTTTCGCGCGCGCGGTCGAAGCCGACGGATGGCTTTATGTTTCCGGACAGGTTGCAATGGAAGATGGCGAGATCATCGACGGCAACATCATCGCCCAGACCCATAAGACGATCGCCAATGTTCTTGATATCCTGGAAGAGGCCGGATACGGCGTCGAGGACGTCGTGCGCGTCGGCGTCTGGCTGGACGATCCGCGCGATTTCTGGACCTTCAACAAGATCTATCAGGAGTATTTCGGCGAGCATCCGCCGGCGCGTGCCTGTGTGCAATCGTCGATGATGGTCGATTGCAAGGTTGAGATCGACTGCGTGGCCTATAAGAAGAAGGATTGACGGAGCCATCGGGGGAGCGACTTTGGATATTTTTTCGACATTGCAGGAAGACAAAGGCCGGCTCTCCCCCTCTGAAAGCCGCATCGCGGAGATCATCGTCAACGACTTCGAATTTGCCGTGAATGCCTCGATCATCGAGCTTGCGGAGCGGGCCGAGGTCTCGCCGCCGACCGTCACGCGCTTTTGCCGGCGGCTCGGCTGCGAAAGCTTTTCCGATTTCAAGGTGCAGCTTGCCCGGACCGCTCATATCGGCGTGCGCTATCTGAAGCCGGAATCGAAGAGCACCGATCCGGCCGATGTCGCCCAGGATATCATCACCAAAGCCCAGAACGCGCTCTTCCTCCTGCATCGGTCGCTCGATCTTGCCGCGATCGAAGCCGCCGTTTCCCATATTGCCAAAGCCGATATGATCTATGCCTTCGGCTCCGGCGGCAATTCGTCGATGATCGCCGACGAGCTGCAGAACCGCCTCTTCCGCCTCGGGCTGCGCATCACCGCAAGTTCCGACCACAGCATGCAGCTGATGATGGCGGCCGCGGCAAAGCCGGGCGACGTGCTGATCGGCTCCTCGTTCTCCGGGCGCAATATGGAGCTGGTGCGGGCTTTCGAGCTTGCCCGCGACACCAAGGTGAAGACGATCGCCCTGACCCAGACGGAGAGCCCGGTCGCCAAGGCGGCCGAAATCGTCGTGCCGATCGATCTTCCCGAGGGCAACAATATCTATCGCCCGACTTCCACGCGCATCGCCTACATCGCCATGGTCGATATCCTGTCGAGCCTGGTCGCATACGCCGTCCAGCCGAAGGCGACGGTGACGCTGCGGCGCATCAAGCAGCAGCTCGTCCTTCACCGGGACGGCGATGATCGGCAATTGCTTGGAGATTGATGTCCATGAACGGGAGCGACAATAAATGACCCAATCGATCGCCATCGTGACGGGTGCCGCGGGAGACATCGGCGCGGCGATTGCCGCGCGGCTCGCCGATGACCATGATGTCGTCCTGCTTGCCGACATCGATGCGGCTGCCGCCGCCGCCGTGGCTTCGAAGCTCGGTCCGGAAAATCGTTTCGTGGCGTTCGGATGCGACGTGACCAGCGAGGCGAGCATTGCCGAATTGGCAGAACGCGCTGCCGGCAGCGGCGTCGTCCGAACTCTCGTCAACAATGCCGGTGCTGCCCGCGCGACCAGCCTGCACGATACGACGCCCGAGATCTGGCGGGCCGACAATGCGCTCAATCTCGAAGCGGCATTCTTATGTTTCCGCGCCTTCGAGCCGATGCTGAAGGTCTCGAAAGGGTCCGTCGTCAACATCGCCTCGGTCAACGGCATGAATGTCTTCGGACATCCCGCCTATAGCGCCGCCAAGGCCGGCCTTCTGCACTTCACCCGGCTGGTCGCCGTGGAATACGGCAAGTTCGGCATCCGCTCCAACGCCGTCGCACCCGGCACGGTGAAGACGCAGGCCTGGGAAGCGCGCGCGAGCGCCAATCCGAACGTGTTCGAGGAGGCGCGCCGCTGGTATCCGCTGCAGCGCGTCGTCGATCCCAAGGATGTCGCCAACGCCGTAGCCTTCCTTGCCGGGCCGTTGGCCGCAGCCATCACGGGCGTCTGCCTGCCCGTCGATTGCGGCCTCACGGCCGGCCAGGCCGAGCTCGCGCGGACCTTCTCCCAATCGGAACACTACTGAAACTCACATGACCGCATGAGCCGCCTTTTTCCCGACGTCTTCCGCAATCCGGCGATCCGCGCCAGCATGATCGCCATCTTCACCTTCGGAATGGCGGGGGCGATGACGGCGCCCTATCGGTCGATCGTGGGTATCCGCGAACTGGGGCTGAGCGACGGTCTCTATTCCGTCCTGAGCTTCGCCTCGGCGGCGGTGAACGTCGTCGTCAGCGTCCTGCTCGGCAATCTCGCCGATCGGCTCGGCGAATACCGCTCGGCGATGATCGGCGCCTGCGTCTTCGGCATCGTCGGCTACGGCATGGTCTACGCCTTTCCCACAGCGGCAGTCTTCATCGTCAGCGGGCTGCTGCCGCTGCCAATCTACGGGGCGCTGAATTCGCTGCTGTTTGCCAATGCGCGCGCGGCGATGCAGGGCATGAGCCGAAGCGACATGGTGACGGCCAATTCAGGCGTGCGCGCGATGATTTCGCTTTCCTGGGTGCTGATCCCAGGCGTTACGGGCCTTGTGCTCTCCGGCGCATCGAGCATGCTGCCGGCCTATCTTTTCGCCGCCATCTCGTGCCTGATATGCCAGGGCATCATCCTCTTCGCCCTGCCGAAGCGGGCGGGAACGGAGATGGCCGCCACCCATCATCTCACCTATCTCGGCGCGCTTCGCCAAGTGGTTTCGCCGCGAATTTCGGCGCATATCCTCGGGGTGGCGCTCATCACCAGCACGCTCCATCTCAACGATGCCCTGCTGCCGCTGATCGCCACCGGCGCGGCGCATGGTGCACTCAGCGATGTCGGCATTCTCGTCGGCATCGTCGCATTGCTGGAGGTCGTCTTCATCATCGTCTGGTCGCGGATTGCCCGCAAGACCGGCCAGATGACGGCGCTTGCCGCCGGCACCATCGTCTATGCCGTGTTCCTCAGCCTTCTCGGCTTCGCCTCCGAGCCCTGGCACCTCTATGCGCTGACCTTGCTTGCCGGCATCGGTGCGGCGGCGATCATCAGCATTCCGATCACCTATCTGCAGGATCTCATTGCCGATCGGCCGGGGCTCGGCAGCGCGCTGATCTCCGTCAATATCTTTGCGAGTGCGGGGATCGGCGCGCTGGTCTTTGCCGCCGGCACTTCTGTGACAGGCTATTCCGGCACCGCCGTCCTCAGCGCCGTCACCGGCCTGTCGGGGATTGCGATCCTCGGCTTCCTGCAGAGACGTGGTGCCCATTGAGCCGATTGACGCGCGGGCTCGGGAAATAAGCGGCTTTCATCGGCGTCCGTCTTGTGACAAGGGTGGTGCACCATTTCCTTTGAAGGCGACATGAAGGCGATCTCCGGCACGAATCTCGAGCAGGCCAAGTCTCACAACCGCCGTGTGGTGATCGAGGCCGTGCGCACGAACGGTCCTCTGTCGCGCGCCGCGATTGCCCGGATGACCGCGCTGACCGCCCAGACCGTGTCCAATATCGTCGAGGAGCTGGAGAGGTCGCACCTTCTGGTTCCCGCCGAGGCGCAGAAGCTGGCGCGAGGCCAGCCGATCATTCCCTACAGCATCAATCCGCACGGAGCCTATTCGATCGGTCTCGAACTCGGCCGGCAGCGCGCCAGCGGTGTTCTGACGGATCTGTCCGGCGCCGTCTGCGCGCGCATCGAGCGCCATGTCGACCATCCCGATCCGCAACGGGCGATGCCGGCGTTGCAAGCAATCGTCGAGGATCTTCAAGAGGCTTTCCCATTCGACCGAAACAGGCTGCTCGGCGTTGGCATGGCCCTGCCCGGCCGCTACGGCGATGGCGGCACCACCTCCCTCAGCCCCCACAGCCTGCCCGGCTGGCAAGGCTTTCCCGTGGGGCACGAGCTCGAGCAGCGGGTAAAGGTGCCGGTGCTCGTGGAAAACGATGCGACGGCGGCGGCCATCGGTGAGCGCCTTCACGGCGTCGCCCGTGGTTTCGCCAGCTTCGTCTATCTGTTTCTCGCTGGCGGAGGCGGTATCGGCGCCGGAATGTTCCTCGACGGCCACCTCTACAAGGGCAGCCGCAACAATGCCGGCGAGATCGGGCATATCATCGTCGAACCGCACGGCAAGCTCTGCATCTGCGGCAAGCGCGGCTGCCTGGATCGTTATCTCTCGCCAAGCGTCGCATACGAATGCATGGGCATTGCGAATGCGCGGGAGCTCTCGCCCGACGATCTCGACGCACTGATCGCCAAAGGCGGCGAAGGCCTGGATGCCTGGCTGGATCAGGCCGTCGAGCCGCTGCGCCAGACCCTCGATTTTCTGGAGCTTGCCTTCGATCCGCAGACCGTGGTGCTCGGCGGCAGCGTATCGACATCGCTGATGGCCCGGCTTGCCGAGCGGCTGGAACCGCTGCATGTGCCGATCGATCCCGACCGGAAGCGGACGATACCCCGCGTCATGATCGGTATGACCGGCAAGGATACTGCGATCCTGGGTGCAGCCGCCCTGCCGATCTTTTCCGAAACCAATCCGCGCTTCGACGTCCTGCAAAAGCCGGTCGGCTGACACCCTCACCCGCCTGCCGGCAGCCGCGCATCTGTTTGCGGTGGGCGGCGGACCAGAGGTCGCGCGAATATGACCACGTTGCCGAGGAGCGTCAGCGCCAGGCCGATCAGGCCGAGACCGCTCCAATGGTAGCCCTCGAAGACCGTCGACAATGACAGGGCGACGATCGGGAACAGGACGGTGGCATAGGCGGCGCGTGAGGAGCCGATGCGGGAGACCAGCATGAGGTAGGTCGTGAAGCCGATCACCGATCCGATCGCCGCGAGATAAAGCAGTGCCGTGAGATAGGTGATGTCAGGCGGCGCCACGATCGGCGTTTGCTTCGCGGCAATCAGGAAGAGGAGGAAAACCGAGCCATAGGTCATGCCCCAGGCATTGGCGGTCACCGGTGAAATTCCGGCCGCGCTGTTTCGACGCGATGCCATATTGCCGAGCGAGAAGAACAGCGTGCCGAGCGCTGCGAGCCCGATCCCTTTCAGCGTGCCCATATTGAAATCGACGACGACCTCCTCTCCGAAAAGCAGCAGCAGGCCGGTTGCTCCGAGCGCTGCTGCGAGCAGCGTGCGACCGGTAATGCGGTCGCCGAAGAAGAGGCGGGCATTGACGGCATTGTAGATCGTTGCGAGCGAGAAGATGACGGAGATCAGGCCGGAGGGGATAAAGCCGGCTGCGTTGTAGAAACAGATGAAATTGAGGCTGAACAGGCAAAGCGCTTGCGCGAGGATGAAGGGTTGATCGCGCAAGGCAGGGAAGTTGAGCCGCCGCATGACAGCCAGGATGGCGACGAGGATCGCGGCTGCGACCGCAAATCTGTAAAAGACCGAAACCAGGACCGGTACGGGACCGACCTGCATCGCAATGGCGATCCAGGTCGTCCCCCATATGAGAACGGTCGCGATGAAGAGAGCGGCATTTGCCATGGAGCGATCCTCGTTTTATCGACCGATAGGCGAACCGTGAGCGGGTTTCTTGCACATTCTTGCTATGAAATGGATTTGCCCGGAGTTCCCGCTCGCCACGTGGGGCGTCCACCGGTATTGTTCGCAAGGCTTGGCCTTGTGTGGGGAAGAATTGGTGAAAGACAGCCGCCTCTCGGTTTTCAGCTTTTTGTCCGCGTCTCCCTCTGCCCGGACGTTACAGTCCATCGATCTGGGGTTCGGCCGATCGGCGGCCCTCTGGAGCAATGGCAGCGACAGGATGAGCTACGAGCGGCCGGACGGACATACGTTCAGTCTCTATCTCACGGGCGGCGCCGGAACGCGCCGTCTGGATGGCAGCCCCGCCGCGCAAGGCCGGCCCGGAGCCCTGTGCATCATGCCGCAGGGGCACTCGTCCGAATGGGAAATCACCGACCCCTTCGAATTCGTCCATCTGTATATTCCGGACGATCAGATGCGCCGGATATTTGCCGAGACGTTTGACCGCGATTCCCGACTCATGGTTCTTCCCGAAGTGACCTTCGAAGATGCACCCGCCTTGGCGCGCAGGCTTCGGCAGATGACGCAAGCGATGTCGGCGGGCGATCATCTGCTGGCTGAAGAAGCGATGACGCAGACGATCAACGATTTCTTCGTTGATCCGCGTTTTGGCGGCATGCGCCCCTGCGCCATCAGCGGCGGGCTCGCTCCTCATATCAGGCGCCGGAGTCTGGAGTATATCGAGGCCCATCTCGGCGAGACAATCCGCCTGCAGGATCTGGCGGCGATCGGGCAGCTCAGCGCGTTTCATTTTCAGCGGATGTTCCGGGCAAGCTATGGTGTGTCCCCGCATGGCTGGGTGGCCCACCGGCGCGTCGAGCGCGCCAAATCGATGTTGCGCGGCATGGACCCGATCGCGCAGATCGCTTCGGCCTGCGGCTTCAGCAGCCAGAGCCACATGACACGCGCATTCAAGCTGGGCACAGGGGTCACGCCCTCTGCCTACCGGCAGCGACAGTGACGCGCGTGGTCATCGATCGCGCGGCCTCCTGTTGAGCCCGCTCTATTATAATATTGCTGCGTTGCCTAATCCGAGCGCTACGACTCCTGCAGTCCGTAGAGCAGCGGCATCAATCCCGCCAAGGCCCTGAAACGCTCCCATGACTTGGATGACGGCTTCGTCCAGCCTGTCTCGGCAAGGGCGGAAAGACGCGGGAAGACGAGACGGTCGAAAACGGCGCGGTCCGTCATCGGCTCGGACCAGATGCAGGCCTGAATGCCGAGAAGTTTCTCTTTCTGCGCCGCCGTCCAGCCGCCGATGGGATCGAAAGTGTAGAGCTTCTCCGCGTCCGATGTGCCTGCCCAGCTGGCGCCGGGCTCGTCCCAATCCGGCCTGAGCGCCATGTCGAGGTAATAGACCTGCCCGGGGCAGACGACCATCTGGTAGCCGCGTTCGGCGAGTTCCGCCGAGACTTCGACATTGCGCCAGCTGCAGAGATAGCTCTTCGACTTGTCGATGACATCGCCGTGAGCCGCTTCCTCCCAGCCGCCGGTGACGCAGCCCTTGCTGGCCAGGAAGCGCTGGACGCGCTCCAGGAACTCCGCCTGCAGAATGGCGGCACCCGAGCCGTGAATGTCGTCGGCGCCATGCGTATTGGTGACGACGTTCAGCCGTTTGGCGTGCGCGTCGGCAACGGCGTCTCCGGCAACGGCACGCAGGCGGTCGAGCGCTTCCGGCGAGCCGGACCATGCGCCGAGGGGCACTTCGTCGGCGCCGAGATGGATGGTCTTGAACGGAAAGAGTTCGATCAGCTCGGAAAGGATCGTCTCGACGATTTCGTAGGTCTGTTCTCGGGCGGGATTGATGCAGTTGTCGGGAAAGCCCTGGACCGAATAGTAGCTGCCGGTTTCATCGGGATCGCGCAATTCCGGGATGGCCTTCTGCATGGCATAGCAATGGCCGGGCATGTCGATCTCCGGCACGATTTCCACGCCGAGGCCTTTTGCATAGGCGACGATATCGCGGATGGCGGCCTTGGTATAATAGCCGCCTGTTCGGGCCGGGCTCGAGCCGAGGAGCGGCGGAACCGCAAGGCCGTGGCCGCGCCAGGCGCCGATTTCGGTCAGCGCGGGATAGGCGTCGATCTCAACGCGCCAGGCTTCGTCATCGGAAAGGTGCCAGTGGAAGCGGTTGAGCTTGTTCCAGGCCAGCACCGCAATCAGCTTCTTGACTTCGGCTGCGGCATAGAACTGGCGGGCGACATCGAGATGCAGCCCGCGCCAGCCCATCGACGGCTCGTCGACGATCTCGCCGGAGGCAGGAAATTGGAAGACGCCGGGATGCAGCCTCGCGCCGCGCCAGATCTGGCCGAGTGTCACGAGGCCGTAGAGAAAGCCGGTCCGGCCGCTCGCCTCGATGGTGATCGCCTCCTCGTCGAAGCTCAAGCGGTAGGCCTCCGGCCCGAAGCCTGAGGCGTCCTTCAGGGAAACAGGAACCGCGCCTTCCGCTTCGCTTCGTACGATGCCTTCGACGGCGAAGAGATGGTCCACCAGGGCTGCGAAGCTTCGAGCAGCCGCCTCCCCTTCGCCGTTCTGCGCCTTCGGCGCAAAACCGGCGGGCAGCGGCCGGCGTGAGGCGACCGCGACGTGGTTCGGCCAGGGAATGATCGACACCTGAACCGGCGCATTGGCGGGAACGGGATAGATTTCGGAGCCGCGCTTCAGCGGCGCGTTGCTGACCGACGAGCGTGTCGGCTCGACGGAAAGCACGATCGTGCCCCCGTCGGCAAGCGCGAGATAGGCGCTCGTCGCGCCGTCCGTCCAGTGGCGGAACTGCCAGCTGAGCGCATAGACGGATATCGTCCAGGTCTCACCCGGGCCGAGAACGAAATTGGCGGGCGGCTGGAATTCGGTGAAATTGGAAAGCCGCTGCGAGATGGTGGCGCCTTCGACGCGGCCGGCGGGATCGACGCGACCCGGGCCGCTCACACAGAGCGAGAAACCCGAAAGCGGTTCGGCCCCGAGGTTCCTCAGGCGCAGGACATAGGAAAACTCCTTGCCGTCCGCGGGAGGGTTCCAAAGGGTTTCGAGCCGCAGGGCTTTCGGTCGCGGTGTGGACATGGTCAGCCATTCCTTTGAAGTCAATCAAATTGATTTAATATTGATAGCCAGTTTCCTGACGAGGCGTCAATTGCCGAATTCGGAATTTGCGCGGCTCCTGCCTGATCCCCACCCAGAGCCGGCACAACGGAGCAGTCGAGGCTGCGCATCAGATTTTTGCAAAAAAACACACCAGCCCTCGCGGCGTTAACGATTAAGGTACCTTTAAGTACCATAATTGTCCCAACGATGGCGAATTGACCTACCCGAAGGAGTCGATAAGCATGAGGCTGCTCGCCACGGCCCGGATGTTGCCGGGATGCACCACATCCAACTTCCGAAACAGGTGAATTTCCAATGACGAGCATCAATACGAACAATTCGGCGATGGCAGCCCTTCAGACGCTGCGCTCCATCAACTCCGGTCTCGAATCGACGCAGAACCGCGTTTCCACCGGTTATCGCGTCGATACCGCATCCGACAACGCCGCCTACTGGTCGATCGCGACCACGATGCGGTCCGACAACAAGGCCCTTTCCGCCGTGTCCGACGCGCTCGGCCTCGGTGCCGCAAAAGTCGATACCGCCTATACCGCAATGGACAGCGCGATCGACGTCGTCGACGAGATCAAAGCCAAGCTCGTGGCCGCGACCGAAGACGGTGTCGACAAGTCCAAGGTCCAGGAAGAAATCAGCCAGCTGCAGGAGCAACTGATGAGCATCGCCCAATCGGCGTCCTTCTCGGGCGAAAACTGGGTCGCCGGCGCTGACGGCACCGTGAGCGTCGTATCGTCCTTCGTCCGCGACGGCTCCGGCGCCGTTTCGGTGAAAATGACGGACTATGCTCTGGATACCGCCTCGATGGGCAACGTCCTGTTCGGCATGAGCGGCGGCTCGATCGAAACCTCCACGGGTATTCTCGGCACTTCGTCGGGCGCGACCGGCTCGGTCTATTCGATGGATATCACCGACTTCACGCTCGGCCAGATCCAGTCGGCGCTGACGACTGTCGAATCCGCGCTGTCGGCAATGACCTCTGCGGGTGCGCAGCTGGGTTCGATCTCGACCCGCATCGAATTGCAGGAAGACTTCGTCGGCGCACTCTCCGATTCGATCGACTCGGGCGTCGGCCGGCTCGTCGATGCCGACATGGAAGAGGAGTCGAGCAGGCTTTCTGCCCTGCAAACCCAGCAGCAGCTTGCAATCCAATCGCTGTCGATCGCGAATTCGTCGTCCCAGAACATCCTGTCGCTCTTCCGCGGCTAATCGTACTGGCCAACGCAAAGGGAGCCGGGCGCATAGAACGCCCGGACCATATTCGCTGATCGAACACCGAGCCTGGCCTTCCCGGTCAGGCTCGGTCGCGTTTTCGGCAATGACGTAAGCGACGCCACGATGCCGATGCCGATGCTTGATCTAGAGTTGCCTCCGCCGAAGCGTGCCGGTTGACATGCCGATCGTTTCGATCGCAAACATGTTGGCCTCAGATATTCTCATCGACGCAGACAATGCCGCTGGCGGGATCATAGCATGTCGGAACGACTTGAAGCTGCTCGTCCTGACGGGGCGCCGGCCATCGTCTGGCTCGGCTTCCTGGCTATGTGCGTCGGCATGTTCATGGCGATCCTCGACGTTCAGGTGGTGGCGACATCGCTGCCGACCATCCAGTCGGCGCTCGATATCGGTCCGGATCAGATGAGCTGGATACAGACCGCCTATCTGATCGCCGAAGTGGTCGCCATCCCGCTGACCGGCCTGCTGACGCGGCTTTTGACGATGCGATGGCTCTTCGTCGTCGCCGTCGGCCTGTTCGTCGCGGCCTCTGCCGGCTGCGCGGCGAGCGGCAGCTTTGCAGAATTGGTCGCCTGGCGGGTGCTTCAGGGCTTTTCCGGCGGAACGCTGATCCCCTCTGTGTTTTCAGCCGTGTTCATCGTTTTCCCGAATGAGCGGCAGGCGCTTGCGACGACGATCGCCGGTGTGCTTGCTGTGCTTGCGCCGACCGTCGGACCGATCGTCGGCGGCTGGCTGACGCAGACATATTCCTGGCACTGGCTGTTCCTGATCAACATCCTGCCGGGGATCGCCTCGGCGATCGTCGCGGCACGCTTCCTGCCGCGGCAGGCGATCGATTCGTCCGAACTCGGGCACATCGACATCCTTTCGCTGCTGCTGATGGCAACCTCATTGACGAGCCTGGAACTCAGCCTGAAGGAGGCGCCGACCAGCGGCTGGACCTCCGCCTATGTCCTGAGCCTGCTCGCCCTTTGTCTTGTGTCGGGAGCCATTTTCACAGGGCGAACGCTCCGGCGAACACGACCGATCGTCGATCTCGGCAATTTCGCCGATCGGAACTTTCTCGTCGGTTCGATCCTGAGCTTCGTGCTCGGCATCGGTCTCTTCGGCTCGGTCTATCTCATGCCGGTCTTTCTCGCTTTCGTCAGGGGCCACAATGCTCTCGAAATCGGCATGACGATGCTGGTCACCGGCGTCTCGCAACTGATCACCGCACCGGTCGCCGTCGCGTTGGAGAAGCGCATGGATGCGCGGCTGCTGTCGGCTGCCGGTTTTGCCCTGTTTGCGATCGGTGTCGGTATGAGCGCATTTCAGGATCCGCGCTCGGATTATGACGCGATGTTCTGGCCGCAGGTCGTGCGCGGCGTCGCCATCATGTTCTGTCTGCTGCCGCCGACGCGGCTGGCGCTCGGCACGCTTCCGGCCGATCGCATTCCCGATGCGAGCGGTCTTTTCAACCTGATGCGCAACCTCGGTGGCGCCATCGGCATCGCGCTCGTCGACACCATCATCTACACGCGCTCGGAACCGCTGGGACAGGGCCTCTGGACGCGCCTTCAAGCCGGCGACATCGAGGCCGCAACATTCGTCGGCGCGCCTCTCCAGGCCATATCGGGGCACAGCGGCAGCTTCGATGCGGATGCGACGGCGCTGCTCGATCCTCTCGTCCAGACAGCGGCCAGCGTTCAGGCGATCAACGAAGCCTGGATGGTCGTCGCCGTTCTGACCGGCTGCGCCCTGCTCTCCGTGCCCTTCGCCAGGCGGCCAGCGCCGGCATGAGACCCGTCACGTGACGATCTGCTTAAGCAGAATCGTTTAACATATTGATTGAAGGAACTGCTGGCGGTCGCCAAAGTTTAGCCTTTTGAAGCCATCGCAATCGCATCGAACTCGCTCACCAGCGCGGATGGCCCCCAACTATCGTGTCAAGGCCCTCGCCTACCGTAGGAATTCAGCATGAACACCGAGACGATTATTTTCGAGCAGAGCGACTGGGTTCCAAACAACCCGCGTCTTCCTGTATTGCTTTATCGGGATATCTTTGCCGATGGTGGACCTCGCGATTTCGAAGGTCGCTTCGCGGCAAACGGTTGGACTGGTATCTGGACAAACGGTGTCTTCGACTATCAGCACTACCATTCCGGTGCCCATGAAGTGCTGGGAATTACACGTGGCGGCGCCACGCTGCTGATCGGCGGTCCCGGCGGTCAAGCATTGGAGGTTGCGGCAGGAGATTGTTTGGTGCTTCCTGCCGGAACCGGGCACCAAAATCTCGGCTGCACGCCGGACTTCCAGGTGATCGGCGCATATCCTAAGGGGCAGCATGCGGACATTCAGACCTCGGCTGCTTCAAGCGAAATGCTGACGAAAATCTCGTCAGTGCGTCTGCCCGATACCGATCCCCTTCAAGGACGGTCCGGATTTCTCATTGAGAAATGGCGGTAGTTATACGGGCACCGCGACCGATTTCACGGCGATGTTCAGTTTGCGAGGCTAACCTGGCCGATGCGACACACAACCGCAAGAGTTGATCGTCACGTCACGACACTTGCCGATCTTGCGGCCGTCAGTAAGATTTCTCTCAATCTTTTTGCGTCATCCTTCGATTCCCTCTGATGCCAATCGATGAGATCCTGATGTCCCCGGACTTTACGCGCAGTTTGCAAATGCCCCGCCGCGATGATCTCGGCCTCCGCACCATCAGCAATGGTTCCGGCCTGTCGATATCGGCGCTGCCGAACGGCACGCTGTTTGCCATCGAATATGCCGACGACAAGGGATCGGTGCAGATCAACCAGATTCAAGGCTCGCCGCTCATCGGCGGCATCGGCCGCCTTTACCTGCGCATCGGCGGCGCCGCGCCTGATGTCGTCGAGATCGTCGGGCCTCGGGCCGCTGGCAGCTTCGGGCATAACGCGACGAGCTTCTCCTGGAGCGGCAAAACAGGCGATATCGGCTATAACGTCCGCCTCGAACTTCATCCCACCGAAACGGCCTGGTTCTGGCGCGTCTCGCTCAGGCATCCGAAGAAGGGAACGCTGCCGGTCGATCTGGTGCTGATCCAGGACGTCGGCCTCGGCGATCGCGGCTTCCTGATGAACAGCGAAGCCTATGCTTCGCAATATGTCGATCACCATATTGCCGATCACAAGACCTATGGATGGGTCGTGATGAACCGGCAAAATCTCAAACAGTCGGGCGCCCGCAATCCGTGGCTCGCGCAGGGCTGCCTCGATGGCGCGGCAGCCTATGCCACGGATGCGATCCAGCTGGTGCAGGCGAAAGACCGCCTCGGCGACCTGCTGGTCGGCCCGTTCGGCGCCAGCCTGCCGAGTGAACGGCGGCAGCAGGAAACGGCATGTCCTGCCATCCAATCGAAATCCCTTTCCGTACCGGCAAGCGGGACGAGCGCGACCTTTTTCGCTCTGTTTGCCGCCGATCATCCCGAGGCTTCGAGCGATGCCGATCTTTCGCGGCTCGATGGGCTTGCGGCCACGGAAAGCGCCGCCGCTGAGATTGCCGAAGCCGAGCCCGCCCGCAGCCTGCTGCAGGATGCTCCTCTGCTGGAGGCCGAGCCGCTCGATAAAAAGGCGATTGCGCGGCTTTATCCTGAACGGAGCCTGGAGGAACGCGCCAGCGGAAAGCTCCTTTCGTTTTTCGTGGCCGATGGTGTCTTGAACCGCCACGTCGTCCTCAGCGAAAAGGAACGCCTTGTCGCGCGCCGTCACGGCGCGATCGTCAGGAGCGGCCAGAATATGCTGCTCGATGCTTCCACGCTTGCCGCGACTTGCTGGATGCAGGGCATTTTCGCCGCGCAGCTGACGATCGGCAATACCTCCTTCCACAAGCTCTTTTCGGTCTCCCGCGATCCCTACAATCTGACGAGCGCCAGCGGGCTGCGCATCATGACGGATGTCGGGGCGGGCTGGCAGCTCCTGGCGGTGCCTTCGGCTTTCGAGATGGGGCTCAGCGATTGCCGCTGGATCTATCGCTGCGCCGACCGCACCATCACTGTTGCGGCCGTGGTTTCCGGCGAGGATGCGGCCATGCAATGGACCGTTTCCGTCGAAGGCAAGCCTTGCCGCTTCCTCGTGTTCGGCCATGTCGTCCTCGGCGAACGCGAATATGATGCGGGCGGGCGGATCGACTTCGATGCGCCGGGCAAACGCATTCGCTTCCTGCCTGATCCGGCCTGGCTCTGGGGCGAACGGTATCCCGACGCCGCCTATTGGCTGGTGAGTTCGACGCCCGATGCCATCGAGGAAATCGGCGGCGATGAGCTGCTCTACACAGACGGCGTTGCGCGCAACGGCGCCTTCGTCGCGCTTCGCTCGCGGCCGACGCAGGTTCTTTCCTTCGCCGTCGTCGGTTCGATGACCGATGCGAAAGAGGCCGAACACCTGGCGCAACGCTATGCTGCTGGCGTTACCGAGGAAGCGATGCTGGTGCTGGCATCTAAATTCTGGCGGAAGACCGTGCGCGGCCTGACGATCGGCGGCACGGCGCCCGACCTTGCCGCGCAGACGACCCTCCTGCCCTGGCTTGCGCATGACGCCATCGTGCATCTGAGCGTGCCGCACGGCCTCGAGCAATATACCGGTGCGGCCTGGGGAACGCGCGACGCCTGCCAGGGGCCGATCGAGTTCCTGCTTGCCTATGAGCATGATTGCGAGGCCAAGGAGGTGGTGAAAACCGTCTTCAGCGAACAATACCTGGAAAAAGGCGACTGGCCGCAATGGTTCATGCTGGAGCCCTATTCCAATATCCGGGCCGGCGACAGCCACGGCGATATCGTCGTCTGGCCGCTGAAGGCGCTCTGCGACTATATCGAAGCGACCGGCGATCTCGCCATCCTCGACGAGGAAGTTTCCTGGCGTGACGAAAAAACCATGCAGAAGGCGTCCGAAACCGACACCATCGCGACGCATGCCGAGAAGCTGCTCGATACTGTCCGCGAACAGTTCATTCCGGGAACGCATCTGATCCGCTACGGCGAGGGAGACTGGAACGATTCCCTGCAGCCGGCCGATCCGCATCTGCGCGACTGGATGGTGAGCAGCTGGACGGTTGCCCTTCTCTACGAGCAGGTCGTCCGCTATTCCGCGATCCTGCGCCGCCACGGCCGGGGCGACAAAGCCAAGGCGCTCAGGAAGATCGCGACGGCGATGCGCCGGGATTTCAACCGTCATCTCATCCGTGACGGCGTGGTTGCCGGCTATGGTATCTTCGATCCCGAACATGACGGCGTCGAACTGCTGCTGCACCCGAGCGACCGGCGCACCGGGCTCTCTTTCTCGCTGATCTCGATGACGCAGGCGATGCTCGGCAGGCTGTTCACGCCGGCGCAGAGGCAGGCTCATATGCGGCTGATCGAAGAGCATCTGCTCTTCCCTGATGGCGTGCGGCTGATGGAAAAGCCGGCGACCTATGCCGGCGGACCCGAGACGCTGTTTCGCCGCGCCGAATCCTCCTCCTTCTTCGGCCGCGAGATCGGGCTGATGTATGTGCATGCGCATCTGCGCTATTGCGAAACGCTTGCCCTGGGGGCCGAGGCGGATGAACTCTGGAAGGCGATATCAGTCGTCAATCCGATCGCCGTCACATCAGCCCTGCCGCACGCTTCGCTGCGCCAGCGCAACACCTATTTCAGCAGCAGCGATGCCGCCTTCCCTGACCGCTATCAGGCGGCGGCCGAGTGGGAGAGCGTCAAGGCGGGGAAGATCGCCGTCGACGGCGGATGGCGCATCTATTCGAGCGGACCCGGGCTTTATACCCGAAGCTTCGTCGAAAATATCCTGGGCTTCAAACGGCGCTTCGGGCGGCGCAAGCGCAAACCGCTTCTGCCTGCCGCTCACGCTTCCGTCGATCTGCACACGGATCACGCCGCCTGGCGTCGGCTGATGAAGCCGTAAAGGTTCAGGACGAGGAGCTGGCGTCGCGCAGCTCTTCGAAGCGCGCCGTACTTTTCGACAGGTGGGTGCGGATGGCGCGCCGCGCGGCGGCTTCGTTGCCGTCGCGAATCGCCGTGAATATGGCGTGGTGTTCCCTGCGCATGCGCGTTGCATGGCGCTTGCGCTCGGCAGCCGTCATCTTGTCCAGGCGCGCCCATTGCCGTGGCACCATGATGTTGCCGAACGTATCGAAGAGCCGGCCGTAATAGGAGTTCTGCGTCGCGACCAGAATGGACCGGTGGAAGGCATAGTCCTCCTGCGCGCCATATCCGCCGTCTTCGAGCGCCTTGTCGAGGGCGTCGAGGCGGCCCTGCATGCGGTCGATGTCTTCCTGGGTGCGCCGCAAGGCGGCAAGGCCGGCCGCTTCATATTCGACGCCGATGCGAAGCTCCAGCACGCGCAGGACCTCGTCGATCGACTGCAGGTCGTTCGGAATGATGGAGAAGGATCTCGGCGTCGGATCGTTCGAGACGAAGGCGCCGAGGCCCTGGCGGGTGGTGATCAGCCCCTTCGCCCGCAGTGTGGCAAGCGCCTCGCGCACGATCGTCCGGCTGACACCGGTCGCCGCCATGATCGCCTGTTCGGTCGGCAGGCGCTGGCCGGGCTGCAGGTCGCCGGACTCGATCTGCGCCATCAACGTATCCGCAAGGCCGCTGCGCAGGTTCGGCGGTTGCCGAGTGGTATTGAAGACCGCGTTGTCCCTGTCCGTCATCCCGTGTCGAATCCTGCCTGTCGATGCGGCTGCGCCCGCCTCATTTCCTTTTGCTAACGCATGCCGGCCTGAAAGGCAAAACGACGTCGGTCACGGCAGCTCTATGCCGACAGCGCCACGCGTCGTTTCAGACGCGCGGCGCTGTTGCACTTTAAATTATGCAGTCGTCGTTCCGTGAGCGGATTACCGTGCCAGCCAGCCGCCGTCGACCGGCAGCACCGTTCCGTGCACGTAATCGGATGCCGGCGACGCCAGGAAAACCGCAGCGCCGCCGAGTTCATCAGGCGTTCCCCAACGCCCGGCCGGAATGCGGGCGAGGATGGCGGCGTTGCGGTCGGGATCTTCGCGCAGTGCCGTCGTGTTGTTGGTGACGAAATAACCCGGCGCGATGGCGTTGACGTTGACGCCCTTGCCGGCCCATTCGCAGGCAAGCAGCTTGGTCAGTCCGGCAAGCCCGCTTTTCGAGGCGGTATAGGAGGGAATGCGGATGCCGCCCTGGAAGGAGAGCAGCGAGGCGATGTTGATGATCTTGCCCCTCCCCTTCTCGACCATGTGGCGGCCGGCCGCCTGCGACAGGAAGAAGGCGGTCTTCAGGTTGACGTCGATGACCGCGTCCCAGTCTTCCTCAGTGAAGTCGAGCGCATCGGCGCGGCGGATGATGCCGGCATTGTTGACGAGAATGTCGAGGCCGCCGAAGGTGCTGATCGTCTCCTCGACGATCCCCTTCACCGGCTCGATGGTGGAGAGATCGGCCTTGACGACATGGAAGCGGCTTCCCGCCTGCTTCACCAGTGCTTCGGTCTCGTCCATCGAGGAGCGTCCGACGGCGACGATCGCTGCACCGGCCTCAGCCAGCGCGGCAGCGATGGCCTGGCCGATGCCGGTGTTGGCGCCGGTGACGACGGCAGTCCTGCCGGAAAGGTCGAAGGGATTTGCCACGGCGCTTACCTCAGATCCGCAACGGCGATGTGGTCCATGTCGGTAAAGCTCTTGTTGTCACCGGCCATCGCCCAGATGAAGCTGTAGTTACGGGTGCCGGCGCCCGAGTGAACCGACCACGGCGGCGAAATGACCGCCTGTTCGCTGGCGACGACCATGTGGCGGGTCTGCTGCGGCTCGCCCATGAAGTGGAAGACGCGCTGGTCGGCTTCGAGGTCGAAATAGAGATAGGCTTCCATGCGCCGGTCATGCGTGTGGGCCGGCATGGTGTTCCAGACGCTGCCGGTCTCCAGCATGGTGAGGCCCATGGTCAACTGGCAGGACTGGCAGATCTCCGGATGGACATACTGGTAGATCGAGCGCTTGTTCGAGGTTGCCGGGTCGCCGGGGCTCAAGTGCCGCGCCTTGTCGCGGGTGAGCAGCACGGTCGGATGCGTGGCATGCGCCGGGGTCGAGACGAGGTAGAACTTCGCCGGATCGGCGGCATCGGCGCTTTCGAAGCGGATATCGCGCGCACCCTTGCCGACATAGAGGCAATCATACTTGGCAAGATCGTAGCTCGTGCCGTCGACGACGATGCGGCCGGCCCCACCGATATTCAGCGCGCCGAGTTCACGTTCGGCAAGGAAGGTTTCCTGCCCGATCGCCGTCGGCGCCGTCAGAGGCAGGCCGTTGCCGAGTGGTGTGGCGCCGCCGATGACCATGCGGTCGTAATGGGAATAGGTGAGCCGGATCTCGCCGCCTTCGAAGATGGTCTCGACCAGAAAATGACGCCGCAGCGTTTCGGTGTCGAAATTGCGCACGGCCTCGGGATGGGAGGCGTGTCTCACGTCGATCTGCATGTCGAATTTCCTTCAGCTTCGTTGTCGTCAGGCATTGTCGCTATCGCGGAAGCCAGTCTTGCCTGCCGTCTTCCGCCCGCGTGGGTATCTACCTGGTTACATAGTTGTACGACAAGTTGGGTGTCAACAGGTTTGTCCGGTGCTCGCCGGAGAAGACACGCGGCCCGCAAGAACATGGCAGCAAATCTGGGAATAACGGGAGAAATTGTCCGGGGTGATGATCGCCATCACAAGCGGCCGCTCTCGGCGCGGTTCGGTATTTCCCTCGGCCAAAATGAAAAAAAGCCTGCCGCGGGAGGAGGTGCGGCAGGCTTTCGATAAAACCGAACGACAGCTGGGAGGAGGAGTGCTGCCGTTCCCGCAAGCGACCCTGGGAGGAGGATGGGGCGCCTGCATGTCCGAAGGGATGCGGGAGAAGGTGCATCGCTTCGATGGAAATAATCATACTTATTTCCTGCTCAGTTCATAGGCATTTCTTTGCAGGGCAGCTATGCGTTATGCGAAAAGCGGGCGGCTCGTCATCTGCCGGCAAGCGCAAAAAGCAAAGCGCCCGCTCGGGAGGAAGCAGGCGCTGGGCAAGTCTCGAAAAATGTAGTCTGCGTGGCCGTTAGCGGGCGATGGCTGCGCGCGCAACGTTGCGGATGTCGCCGCGGCCGATGCCGAGGTCGTCCAGTTCGCGCGTGGACATACGGCCCAGTTCAGCGACCGTCTGACGATACTTGCGCCAGTTGTTGAAAGAGCGTGCTACGTTCATGATGATCCCCTTTCCGTGGGCTTTCGAAGCTTAGCTGCCAGTCCTTGGCGCTTCGTTCGCTTCGATGAGCTTCATATAATACGGGACCTTCGATTGTTGCAGCGCCAATGCATCACTGCACCTATGCAGCAAATGCATGGATTGTCGAAGAGGGTCAGAGTTTGAAGCGGTCGAAGGCGGTCAGCCGCACGATCGGCGGGTCCGCCTCTTTCCAGCGGTAGATCTCCGAGCGCAGATAGGAAAGCTCTTCGGCGAGATCTTCCTCGCCGATCTCGATCCACCAGGATTTCAGGCGGCCGTCGCTTCCATCCGACCAGCGGTAGCCCCGCGCCTTCAGGTGATCCTTCATCTCGAACGGGCTGTGCTCGGCAAAGATGCGGATACGGGAGCGCTGGCTGGCGCGGTAAAGCTCCGCGAAGGGGTTTTCACCCTCGCGCGGCGCCCGGTCGAGGATTTCGAGCAGGGCATGGCAGTCGTCCACCGCGCGATGGCCTTCGTGGAAATAACCGGCCTGGCCGACGAGATAGCCGAGCTTGGTACCTTCGAAGCCGCGTGTGCTCCAGTCGATCTCCGAAACGGAACATGCCCAGGCCTTGCCGGCGAAGATCTTCGAGAAGGCCTCGCAGAACGGACGGTCGAAACCGGCATTGTGGGCAATGATCAGATCAGCCGGCTCGATCAGGGTGCTGAGTGTCCTGATATCGATGACCTGTCCTTCGACCATCGCATCGGTGATTCCTGTCAGCCGGGTAATCTCGGCCGGGATCGGCTTTGACGGCTGCTGCAGGCCGCCATAGATGCCGACGACATCGCCGACCGCGCCGTCATCGTCGAATGTGAAGGCGACCGCGCCGATTTCGATGATCTCGTCGCTGCGGTGGTTGAGGCCTGTCGTTTCGGTATCGAGAACGACGCCGAGCCGCGGAAATTCCGGTCGCCGGATTGCGGCAATCGGCCGGGGCGCGAGTTTTCTGAGGATGCGATAATTGCCGCTCTCCTCCAGCACCCGCGCCATGTCTTCCTCGGAGTGGGCGGCCGGCTGCGATTGCCGCCGGCGCGACGGACCGTGCGCCTTGGCGATCGCGGGCGATGCCTTGGCAAACATGTCGAGTTGCGAATCTCTGTTCACGCTCATCGGATCTATATGTCACGGAGACGTGGCTTAATCCATCGGGCGCGGCGTTATATCGAGCCCTTGCCTTTCAGGGAGAGGGAAGTTTAGCTGAGGATGAGCGATTAAAGGAGATCATATGCCCGGCGACAACGGCAAGGGTGCGGACGAGGACGTCGTCATCATCGGCGCGGGTGCCGCCGGCATTGCCGCAGCCCGCCGTCTGCAGGCAATCCGTCCGGATCTCTCCATCCTCCTGATCGAAGCCGGAAATCGTCTCGGCGGCAGGGCCTGGACGGTCGGGCTGCCGGGAGCAGACAATGTCCGGCTCGACCTCGGCTGCGGCTGGCTGCATGGGGCGCGGACCAATGCCTGGACTGAAATAGCCGGCGAAGTCGGCTTGACGGTCGACCGCACGCCTGCGCCCTGGAATGGCGGGCGGCAGCTCGAGCGGGATGATGCCGACGTGCGTGCCTCGCAGGAGGCGATCGGCGCCTATTTCGAGCGTCTCGAAAGCCATGAAGGCGGCGATACCGATCTGGCCGCTAAGCTCGAACACGGCAATCCCTGGAATGGCCATATCCGGGCGATCGGCACTTACATCACCGGCGCAGAGCTGGAGCGGTCTTCGGTCGCCGATTACAACAGATACGATCCCGGCCCCGGTCCCGACTGGCGGGTGCGCGAGGGCTATGGGACGTTGATCTCGCGCTACGGCAGTCCGGTTCCCGCCAGACTCGGCGTCGAAGTCACGCGCATCGACTACCGCCATGCCGGCCGTATCGGCATCGAGACGAACCAGGGGACGCTCAGCGCCCGCGCCGTGCTCGTCACCGTTTCGACCAACGTGCTTGCCGCAGGCCGGATCGCCTTCGACCCTCCCCTGCCCGGAAAGGCCGAGGCGGCCGCCCGTCTGCCGCTTGGGCTCGCCGACAAGCTCTTCCTCAGGCTCGCCAATCCGGAGGCGCTGCCGGCGGATACGCATATGCTCGGTTCGACCAGCCGCGGTGAGACCGGCACCTATCAGCTGCGGCCGTTCGGCGCGCCCGTCGTCGAGGCCTATTTTGCCGGAGACCTCGCGCGTGATCTCGAGCGGGAGGGCCGAGAGGCTGCCTTTTCCTTCGCCGCCGATGAACTGGCAGCGCATTTCGGGGCGGATATCCGCAAGGAACTGTCGGTGGCGGCGATCTCGGCCTGGGCCGCGGCGCCCCACATCGGCGGCTCCTATTCCTACGCCGAACCCGGCGCTTCCGATTTGCGCGGGGAGCTTGCCGCGCCGCATGACGGGCGAATCTTCTTCGCAGGCGAAGCCTGCTCGCGCTCGCGTTATTCGACGGCGCACGGCGCTTACGAGACCGGCGTCGCCGCCGCCGATCTTATTGCCGGTTCGTTTCAGCAGAATCCGTAAACGTTGTCGGAAATATTTTTTCCCACTTGTGGCACGGGTGGGATTGGCTATGCTGCCCTTGCCCCTCGCGCTACCCGAGCCCAGGGCGCCGTACCTCATCCCGGCGGCAAGCCGCCGCCTCAAGCACGATATTGTCATTGATTGCAGGAGCCCCGGCTTCTACCCCGACGATTTCGCACGTCGGCTGCGGGCATCCGCATGAGGAGGAAGAAATGGATTATCGCAAGCTCGGTCCGAGCGGGACCGTCGTCACCGCCTATTGCCTGGGCACCATGACCTTCGGCGCGGAGGCCGACGAAGCGGCCTCGCACAAGCTGCTCGATGATTATTTCGCCTGGGGCGGAAATTTCATCGATACGGCTGATGTCTACAGCGCCGGCAAGTCGGAGGAGATCATCGGACGCTGGCTGAAGGCGCGTCCGACCGAAGCCCGCCAGGCGATCGTCGCCACCAAGGGGCGGTTTCCGATGGGCAACGGGCCCAACGATATCGGCCTGTCGCGCCGGCATCTCGGCCAGGCGCTCGACGATTCACTTCGCCGCCTCGGCCTGGAGCAGATCGACCTCTACCAGATGCATGCCTGGGATGCGCTGACGCCGATCGAGGAGACGCTGCGCTTCCTCGACGATGCGGTTTCATCAGGCAAGATCGGCTATTACGGCTTTTCCAACTATGTCGGCTGGCACATCGCCAAGGCCTCCGAGATCGCCAAGGCCCGCGGCTACACGCGTCCGGTGACGCTGCAGCCGCAATACAGCCTGCTCGCGCGTGACATCGAGCTCGAAATCGTCGCGGCCTGCCAGGATGCCGGCATGGGCCTCCTGCCCTGGTCGCCGCTCGGCGGCGGCTGGCTGACAGGCAAGTACAAGCGCGACGAGATGCCGACCGGCGCCACCCGCCTCGGCGAAAACCCCAACCGCGGCAGCGAATCCTATGCGCCGCGCAATGCGCAGGAACGCACCTGGGCGATCATCGCGGCCGTCGAGGAGATCGCCAAGGCGCGCGGCGTCAGCATGGCGCAGGTGGCGCTCGCCTGGACGGCGGCGCAGCCGGCCGTGACCTCGGTCATTCTTGGCGCCCGCACGCCCGAACAGCTTGCCGACAATCTCGGCGCGATGAAGGTCGCGCTATCCAACGAGGAGATTGCGAGGCTCAACGAGGTCAGCGCGCCCCAGCCCCTGGATTATCCCTACGGCAAGGGCGGCATCAACCAGCGCCACCGCAAGATCGAAGGCGGCCGCTGAGCCTTTCGCCTCTGCATGACGAGAACGGTCTGCATCAATAGAAAAAGTCGCCATGTTTCCATGGCGACTTCCACGAGGCGGGGAAACTCGTCGTGGCCGTCAGGCGGCTTGCACGGCGGCGTTCAGCGGGATTTCGACATCGATCTCCAGGGTCGAGACAAATTCGTTGCGGTCGATCGTCACCTGAACCTTGTCGTGGTCGAGCTCGACATGCTTGGCGATGACCGCAAGGATTTCCTCGCGCAGCAGGGAGACGAGGTCCGATCCCGCCGAGGAACGCTCATGGGCGAGGAGTACCTGGAGGCGTTCGCGGGCGGCGGGCGCCGTGCGCTGCTTGTTGAAGAGACGGAAAATATTCATGCCGCTCTCCTTCCGAAGATCTTGCCGAAGATATTCCGCTTTTCCTCAGGGATCGCGATCGGCAAGGTTTCGCCGGCGAGCCGGCGAGCGGCGTCGAAATAAGCCATGGCGGCTGCGCTGCGGCTTTCCGCCAGCGTCACCGGTGCGCCGATATTGGAAGCGCGCAGCACGTCCATGCTTTCGGGCACGATGCCGAGGAGCGGGATGGAAAGGATCTCCAGCACGTCGTCGACCTTGAGCATGTCGCCGCGCTCGGCGCGGTTGGCGTCGTAACGGGTCAGCAGCAGGTGCTTTTCCATCCGCTCGCCGCGTTCGGCCTTGGCGGTCTTGGCATCGAGCAGGCCGATGATGCGATCGGAATCGCGCACCGACGAAACTTCCGGGTTGGTGACGACAACGGCAACGTCGGCATGGCGCATGGCAAGCGTTGCACCGCGCTCGATCCCGGCAGGGCTGTCGCAGATGATCCAGTCGAAATAGCGCTTCAGATCGTTGATGACGCGCTCGACGCCTTCGGCTGTCAGATTGTCCTTGTCGCGCGTCTGCGAGGCCGGCAGCAGGAACAGGGTTTCCAGCCGCTTGTCGCGGATCAGCGCCTGGGGAAGCTTGGCATCGCCCTGGATGACGTTGATCAGGTCGTAGACGACCCTGCGTTCCGCGCCCATCACCAGGTCGAGATTGCGCAGGCCGACGTCGAAATCGACGACGACGACTTTTTCATTGCGTTGCGCCAGCGCCGCTCCCAATGCGGCCGTCGAGGTCGTCTTTCCGACCCCGCCCTTACCTGACGTGACGACGATCACTTTCCCCATTTCTCTCTCCTTTGCCGTGGCCGCAGCCGGGTCAGATCAGTTTTTCCGCCATGATCGCATCCTCTTCGAGCCAGAGCTGAACAGCCTGTCCGCGAAGATTGGGGGCCATGTCTTCCGCCATTTTGTAAATGCCGTCGATTGCAACGAGTTCGGCTTCGAGCTTCCGGCAAAAGATCCGCGCGGATGCGTTTCCGATGGATCCTGCCATGGCTCGGCCGCGCAGCGCCCCATAGATATGGACGGAGCCGCCGGCGATGACTTCCGCGCCCGAGGCGACGGAGCCGACGATGGTGACGTCGCCTTCCGGGAAGATCACCGACTGCCCCGAGCGCACCGGTTCCCGGATGACGATGGATTGCGTCGTTGCCGGACGGATCTCGGCCGCCGCCGGTTTGCCGA
Source organism: Rhizobium sp. BR 249 (assembly GCF_047445895.1). Taxonomy (NCBI): domain Bacteria; kingdom Pseudomonadati; phylum Pseudomonadota; class Alphaproteobacteria; order Hyphomicrobiales; family Rhizobiaceae; genus Rhizobium; species Rhizobium sp. BR 249. The sequence continues at coordinate 31,497 of NZ_JARWKX010000009.1, forward strand.
CCGGATCGGCAGGCTCATTCGACGCCTGAACCTCGATGTCGGAAGCGGAACGGCCGCCTTTGAGCGCCGGAGGCATGCCGGAGCCCAGAATGGAAGGCCGCGCGCCCTCGATGCCCATGATGCTGACATTGCGCTTGCCGAGTTCGGCAATGAGCTCCTTGAGCTGCGGCTTATCGATCTGCAGATCCGTCAGGTCGAGGACGACGGGGCGTCCCAGGAAGAAGCCGGCCGAACGTGCGGCCAGATCGTCCAACCTCGCCAACCAATCGTCGAAAGGAAGGTCCGGGGACAACATGACGGCCAGGAAGGAGCGGCCCTTGATTCGGATAGAGCGAGCGTCTGTTAGCACTTTGGTCATCTGTGTGAATAAATCGTTGACCATCTGTACCGCCGACATGGTTAACAAAAAGTTAACGTGACCCCGGAATTCCCTAACGTAATGTCACTTCCCTCGGTCGAAGATTTTATTTAAGCGGATGAAAAGATTGAATGAATATGAAGAGTGAATAATCCTCATATATGATCGGAATGAGGACTTGTCGCTCGGCGATCACGTCGACACCATCAGGCGGTTCTTAGCGCCGCGTTAACCCCTCGGCGACTCACACCCTACGCTCGGAGGCGCAGCTTCCGGGGCTTGCCTGGAAGACGACGGTGCTATTGCTGTTGTCCGAGGAATGTCAGGCGGGATCTCATTCCTCCTCCGCAGTTTCGCCCGCGATCCGTTTGACTGCATCCGCCGCGGCTTCGAGCAGACGCTCCGACATGCCCTGGTCGGTCATGACGCGAGAGATGGTTACGGCGCCCACCATGAGGGACAGGACGACCATGGCTTTGTCATAGGGTTTCGTGCCGTCCGATGCCGGGATCAATTCGTCGAGAATCTGAAGATGCGCCTCGATGCCATTCTGGAACGGAACTCGCACCTCTTCACTCTGGCGCGCCGCATCTGACCCAAGCGCAGCCAAGGGGCAGCCATCACCTTTCTCTTCCTGGTGCCCGGTCGACAGATACATGCCGACAACCGCGGCGAAGGGATCGGCACTTCCGGCGGCAACCCTCGACCACCTGCGAAGGGCGCTCTCCATTGCTCGGCCGGATGCCAGCGCCGCAAGATCATCCTTCGATGCGAACTGCTTGTAGAAGCCGCCTTGCGTCAGGCCGGCCCCTTTCATCAGGTCCTTCAGGCCGATGCCGTCGAATCCATGCTCTCGGAAAAGTCGGCTTGCGACGTTGATCACCGTTTCACGATTGGCCTCGGCTTGAGCACGACTGACTCTCATTGCGATCTCCAATTAGATTTCATTTGACATCTATAGCGGAATTAGAGTTAGATCGCAATCTAATTCAATGGCTGCGCCCGTCAATAAGGCTTACTGACATGAACCGCAAAATCCTCCTCGCCTCTTTCGGCCTTCTGGCGGCTGCCGGCGCCACGGCGTTCGTGCTTTTCGGAGTATCCTCGAAAGGAAGCGCGCAAGCCGCCGATCCCCGAAACGCGCCGCCGTTCGTCAAACTGGTGGAAGCGAAGAAGCCGGAAACGGCCGAACGCGCCTTTACGGGCACCATTGCCGCCCGGGTGCAGAGCAATCTTGGTTTTCGCGTACCGGGCAAGGTCGTCCAGCGTTATGTGGACGTTGGCGAGCAGGTCAAAGCCGGTCAGCCTTTGATGCGCATCGATGAGACCGATCTGCGTCTCGCGCTGACTGCGAAACACAACGCAGTTGTCTCCGCGCAAGCTGTGTTGATCCAAGCGCAAGCCGATGAGAGACGCTACGCTGCTTTGGCGAAAAGCGGATTGGCGGCGGCTTCACCGCAGCGCTATGAACAGGCAAAGGCTGCGCTCGACACTGCAACGGCTCAACTGGCTGCGGCGGAAGCGGAGGCAAGGGTCGCTGAAAACGCCGCAACTTACTCCTTGTTGGTTGCTGATGCTGACGGGACCATTGTCGAAACGCTCGGAGAGCCGGGTCAAGTCGTGACGGCGGGACAGATTGTGATCCGCCTGGCGCAGGCCGGCCCGCGCGAAGCGCTCGTCTGGCTTCCGGAGTCGCTGCGGCCGCAAATCGGCGAGATAGCCGACGCCAGCATCTACGGAAACGAGAGCCGGCAGGACAAGGCGCGGCTTCGGCAGATCTCCGACGCCGCCGATCCTCAAACCCGCACCTATGAGGCGCGCTGGGTTCTGGATGGCGCCGCAGCATCGGCGCCGCTGGGCGCGACGGTGACGATCAGAATCTCCAGCAGCACCGGCCAATCGCATGCCGCGGTGCCGGTCGGCGCCTTGTTGGACGATGGCAGCCGAACCGGCGTCTGGGTCTTCGATCAGGCATCTTCGACCGTCCACTTCCGACAGGTGAAAATAGAACAATTGGGTGAGGAGGTCGCGGTGGTTTCCAGCGTCAAATCAGGCGAGCCGGTCGTCGCTCTCGGTGCCCATCTGCTGCAGGACGGCGCCAGCGTGCGCACCAAGGTAGAACAGGCAGAGGCGGCAAACTGATGACCTTCAACCTCTCCGCGCTCGCTGTTCGCGAGCGGGCCGTTACGCTGTTCTTCATCGTCCTGCTGGCCGCCGCCGGCGCCTATGCCTTCGTCAAGCTCGGGCGCGCCGAGGATCCTTCCTTCACCATCAAGACTTTGACCGTGACGACCGTCTGGCCGGGCGCGACTGCGCGCGAGATGCAGGATCTGGTCGCCGAGCCGCTCGAGAAGCGCCTCCAGGAACTCACCTGGTACGATCGTGTCGAGACGACAACCCGGCCGGGATACGCCTTCTTGACCGTCACCTTGAAGGACAGCACGCCGTCCACGGCAGTCGAGGAGGAATTCTATCAGGCGCGAAAGAAGCTTGGAGACGAGGCACGGAGCCTTCCCCGGGGCGTGCTTGGCCCCTTTGTCAACGACGAGTACTCGGATGTCAGCTTCGGTCTTTATGCCCTCAAGGCCAAGGGCATGCCGATGCGCGAGCTTGTGCGTCAGGCGGAGGTGATCCGCCAGGATCTTCTGCATGTGCCTGGTGTCAAGAAGATCAACATCCTCGGAGAGCGGCCCGAACAGATTTTTGTCGAGTTCTCCTATGCCAAGCTCGCCACCCTTGGCATTTCGGCACAGGACGTCGCGGCCGCCTTGCAGCGGCGAAACACAGTGACGCCGGCCGGATCGATCGATACGCGCGGGCCCCAGGTCTTCATTCGCTTCGATGGCGCCTATGACAGTATCCAGGCGATCGCCGACACGCCGATCGTCGCGGCCGGACGCACGTTGAAACTCTCGGATTTTGCCGAAGTGCGGCGCGGCTATGAGGATCCGGCCACCTATCTCATTCGCCATGACGGCGAGCCCGCCATCATGCTTGCCGCGGTAATGCAACAGGGATGGAACGGTCTGGAGCTAGGTAAGGCCCTGGAAGAAAGATCCGCCGCGATCGCGAAGACCCTGCCGCTCGGCATGACGCTCGCCAAGGTCAGCGACCAGGCCGTCAACATCGAGGAAGCCGTCGGCGAGTTCATGCTGAAATTCGCCATGGCCCTCGGCGTCGTATTGTTCGTCAGCCTTGTCAGCCTCGGTTGGCGTGTCGGCATCGTCGTGGCTCTGGCCGTTCCGCTGACGCTTGCGGTCGTCTTCCTCATCATGCTGGAGACCGGCCGGTTCTTCGATCGCATCACTCTCGGAGCGCTCATCCTGGCGCTCGGCCTTCTGGTCGACGACGCCATCATCGCCATCGAGGTGATGGTGGTGAAGATGGAAGAGGGGATGGATCGCATCAAGGCGGCCGCCTATGCCTGGAGCCATACGGCGGCGCCCATGCTATCCGGCACGCTCGTAACGATCATCGGGTTGATGCCCGTCGGCTTCGCCCGCTCGACCGCCGGCGAATATGCCGGCAACATCTTCTGGGTCGTGGGCTTTGCGCTCATCGTATCCTGGATCGTTGCGGTGATCTTCACGCCCTATCTCGGCGTCAAGATGCTGCCGGCGATCAAACCGGTCGAAGGGGGCCATCACGCCATCTATAACACCCCGAACTACCGGCGCCTGCGGCGGCTGATCGAGTTTACCGTGCGCCACAAGTTCGTCACCTGTGCGGTGGTCGTAATCGCCATGGGAACCTCCGTCGTTGGGATGGGAGCGGTGAAAAAGCAGTTCTTCCCGACGTCGGACCGTCCCGAAGTCCTCGTCGAAGTCCGCATGCCGGAAGGCACCAGCATCGAGACGACGACGGCAGCGGTCAAGAAGCTCGAAGGGTGGCTGCAGAAGCAGCCGGAGGCAAAGACCGTCACGAGCTATGTCGGTCAGGGGGCTCCCCGCTTCTTCTTTGCCATGGCGCCGGAATTGCCGGACCCGTCTTTCGCCAAGATCGTCGTGCTGACCCCTGACGCTCACACGCGCGAGGTATTGAAGCTTCGGCTGCGTGCGGCCATTTCGGACGGGCTTGCCCCCGAGGCCTATGTCCGCGTTACGCAGCTCGTCTTCGGGCCTTACACGCCGTTTCCGGTCGAGTTCCGGATCACCGGCCCTGATCCGGAGCAATTGTACCAGATATCCGAAAAAGCCCTCGATATCATGAAGAGCGTGCCGGATGTGCGCCAGGCAAACCGCGATTGGGGCAACCGCTCGCCGGTGCTGCGCTTCGTTCCCGACCAGGATCGGTTGGGCCTCATCGGCCTGTCGCCGGCCGAGGCAGCGCAGCAGCTGCAATTGCTGCTGAGCGGAATTCCGATCACTGAGGTTCGCGAGAATATCCGCAACGTGCCTGTCGTTGCGCGCAGTGCCGGCGGAAACCGGCTTGACCCGTCACGATTGGCAGACTTCTCACTGATGAGCCGGGATGGGCGACAGGTCCCGCTCGATCAGATCGGCCATTCGGAAATCCGGTTTGAGGAACCGATCCTGAAACGTCGTGACCGCACGCCTGTCATCACCATCCGGTCCGATATCAACGAGGCGTCCCAGCCGCCAGAAGTATCAGAGCAGATTCTAAAGGCGCTTCAGCCGCTGATCGCCTCGCTGCCTGTGGGGTATCGTATCGAGATGGGCGGGAACATCGAGGAGTCGCTCAAGGCCAACGCCGCCCTCGTCAAAATCTTCCCGGCAATGATTGCCGCCATGCTGATCGTGATCGTGCTGCAGGTCCGCAGCCTGTCGACGATGACCATGGTCATGCTGACGGGGCCTCTCGGCCTTGCCGGGGCGGTTCCGGTGCTGCTGCTCTTCGATAAGCCCTTCGGCTTCAATGCCATTCTCGGATTGATCGGGCTGGCGGGAATTCTGATGCGCAATACCCTGATTCTGACGGAACAGATCAAGGAGAACAAGTCAGCCGGTCTCGACGATTATCACGCCGTCATCGAGGCGACAGTGCAGCGGACGCGTCCCGTCATCCTGACAGCCCTCGCCGCCGTCCTTGCCTTCATTCCTCTCACCCATTCGGTGTTCTGGGGGTCGATGGCCTACACGCTGATCGGCGGAACGGCGGTCGGCACAGCGATGATCCTGCTCTTCCTTCCCGCTCTCTACGCCAGCTGGTTCCGCATCAAGCCGACGAAAAATGAAGGCCATGCAAATTCACCAAGCGCCGTGGAGTTAGCAACGGCGATGGCTGCCGAGTGATTTTCTGCGAAGCGGTGCGTTTGACGTGCCGGAAACCGGGCGAATTCGCGAGAGCAACTCTGGCCGAAAAATCGCTAGAGAATAAAAAGTTATTGATAATCAACTGCTTGATAAGAACCAAGGAGCATGCATGTCTAAAAATAGAGTTGTCGTGATTACCGGAGCATCCTCCGGAATAGGCGAGGCGTCAGCCCGCCTTCTTTCACAAAACGGCTTCCAGGTCTTCGGGGGCGTCCGCAACCCGGCACGTGTCAACGCCATTCCCGGCGTGCGCTATGGGACTGTCGACGTGACCGACGACGCCTCGGTCTCCAATTTTGTTCAATGGGTGTTGTCCGAGGCAGGCAAGATCGACATTCTAGTCAACAATGCCGGCATTTCGCTGGTCGGCCCTGTCGAGAACACGTCGCCTCGCGAAGCGCAAACGGTATTCGATGCCAATGTTTTCGGCCCTTTGCGCATGATGCGCGCTGCTTTGCCTTCCATGCGCGCCGCTCGCAGCGGGCTGATCATCAATATCAGTTCGGTCCTCGGTTTCCTGCCGGCGCCGTTCATGGGAATATATGCCAGCAGCAAGCATGCACTCGAAGGATTGTCGGAATCGCTGGATCATGAGGTTCGTGAGTTCAACGTGCGCGTCGTGCTGATTGAGCCGACCTTTACAAACACCAAGCTCGATGTAAACGCGGCACAGACCGAGGCGCCCTTGGGAGCCTATGCAACGCAGGCTGAGGCGACCATCAAGGCGGTACAAGCCCAGATCAAAACCGCGCCGTCGCCTATAAAAGTTGCGGAGAAGATATTGGCGGCAATCAATGGCCCATACAAAATGCGTCAACCGGCCGGCGGCCAGGCAACGCTTCTAAGCCGGCTGCGCAGGTTTATGCCGGCAAGCGCGGTCGACAGCAGCCTGCGCAAGACATTCGGCTTCGGAAAGCGTCCTGTGTCCTAAATCTTGCCCAAACTTCCAGGCGGCGCCGGCTGACCTGTCGATTTAGCAAGCGTGATAACCCCAGCGCGCCCGAGCGACTGGCGGAACACGCTTGTCTAAATTTCCGGCCGGCCGGCTCATCCCATGCGTTCGGAGGCGTAGCTTCCCGGGCTTGCGGGGAAGACGACGGTGCGATTGCCGTTGATGAAGGTGCGGTGGTGGATATGGGCGTGAATGGCGCGCGCCAAAACCTGGGCCTCGACGTCGCGTCCCAGCGAGACATAGTCCTCCGCCGATTGCGCATGGGTGATGCGCACCGTGTCCTGCTCGATGATCGGACCTTCGTCGAGATCGGCGGTGACATAGTGAGCCGTCGCGCCGATCAGCTTCACGCCGCGCTCATAGGCCTGCTTGTAGGGGTTGGCGCCCTTGAAGCTCGGCAGGAACGAGTGATGGATGTTGATGATGCGGCCGGACATCTTTTGGCAAAGCGCATCCGAAAGGATCTGCATGTAACGGGCAAGAACCACCAGTTCCGCTTCCGATTGCCCGACGATGTCAAGCAAACGCGCCTCCGCCTCAGCTTTGTTGGCCTTGGTCACGGCGATGTAGTGGAAAGGAATGTCGTGGTTCACGACCAGTTTTTGATAGTCGTGGTGATTGGACACGACGCCGACGATATCGATCGGCAGCGCGCCGATGCGCCAACGGTAGAGAAGATCGTTCAGGCAATGCCCGAAGCGGGATACCATGAGGATGACCTTCGTCCGGCGCGAGGCATCCACCAGTTCGAAATTCATCTCGAACTGCTTGGCGACCTTGTCGAACCCTTCCCGGATTTCCTCGTGCGTTGCGCCCTCTTCCGAGACGAAGGTGACTCTCATGAAGAATTTCGTGTTCTCGATATCATCGAACTGGGAGGCGTCGATGATGTTGCAGCCTTTCTGGGCAAGGCAACCCGATATCGCGGCGACGATGCCGCGGGTCGACTTGCATGAAACCGTAAGAACGTACTGAGACATGGGACTATCCGAACGAAGGAAAAAAGACCCGTGCCGATGGCACGGGGCAAGCGGCCGCGGATGCGGCTGGGAAATCAAATGTCCAGAGTGGTGCTCCGCTCCCACTCGGTAAAGTGCGAGCAATAGGTATTCCACTCGCCATGCTTCAGTTTGAGGTAGGCGGAGGAGAATTCCCGGCCAAGCGCCGCTCGCAATTCTTCGTCCTTCTCGTATTCACGCAGCGCGTCGAGAAGATTGAGGGGCAGCTTCGGAGCGTCGGTGACGGTATGTCCGTCACGATACATATCGATATCATAATGCCTGCCGGGATCGGCTTGCGATCGCATTCCCGAAAGGCCGGCGGCGATGATGATCGCTTGCAGAAGATAAGGATTGACCGCGCCGTCGGGCAACCGGAGTTCGAAGCGGCCGGGACCCGGCACACGTACCATGTGCGTGCGATTGTTGCCCGTCCAGGTGACGGTGTTCGGCGCCCATGTCGCGCCCGAGATCGTTCTCGGAGCGTTGATCCGCTTATAGGAGTTGACGGTCGGGTTCGTGACGGCGGCCAGCGCCGAAGCATGTTTCATGATCCCGCCAAGGAAGGTCTTGCCCTGGGCAGAGAGCCCGAAAGGCATTTCCTTGTCCGCAAACGCGTTCACCCTGCCGTCGATATCCCAGACCGAGATATGGGCGTGGCATCCGTTCCCGGTCAGGCCCTTGAAAGGCTTCGGCATGAAGGTGGCGCGAAGGCCGTGCTTTTCGGCGATCGACTTGACCATGAACTTGAAGAAGGAATGTTTGTCCGCCGTCCTGAGGGCATCGTCATATTCCCAGTTCATCTCGAACTGGCCGTTCGCATCCTCGTGGTCGTTCTGGTAGGGCTTCCAGCCAAGCTCGAGCATATAGTCGCAAATCTCGGCAATGACGTCGTACCGGCGCATCACCGCCTGCTGATCGTAGCAGGGCTTCTCTGCGGTATCGAACTGGTCCGAAATCACCGAGCCGTCCGGAGAGATGAGAAAGAACTCAGGCTCGACGCCGGTCTTTACCCGGAGCCCTTCTTTCGCAGCTTCCGCGACCAGTTTTTTCAGCACCACACGCGGCGCCTGCTCGACAGGCCGGTCGTCCATGACGCAGTCGGCGGCAACCCATGCGACGTCCTTCTTCCATGGGAGCTGGATGACGGAGGAAGCATCGGGAACCGCGAACAGATCGGGATGGGCGGGCGTCAAATCGAGCCAGGTCGCAAAGCCCGCGAAACCGGCGCCATCTTTCTGCATGTCGGCAATGGCTTCAGCCGGGACCAGTTTGGCGCGTTGAGCGCCGAACAGGTCGGTATAGCTGATCATGAAATATTTGATGCCTTTGTCTTTGGCAAAAGCAGCAAGGTCCAGTGTCATACTCGTTCCCCTTTGGATTTCTTGGAGACACTTTGGTTATGGATATGAGACGGCCGGGTCTTTTGCCCGGCCGGTAGAAATCAGAAGCCTCCCTTGCCGGGAATCCAGTTGGTGCCGGCGAGCGGCACCTGCGCCATGGCCGATGCCTCGATCGTCAGCGCGACGAGGTCTTCCGGCTCGAGGTTGTGCAGGTGGTTCTTGCCGCAGGCGCGCGCGATCGTCTGCGCCTCGAGCGTCATCACCTTGAGGTAGTTGGCAAGGCGGCGGCCGGCCGCAACCGGGTCGAGGCGCTTTGCGAGTTCCGGATCCTGGGTGGTGATGCCGGCCGGATCCTTGCCTTCATGCCAATCGTCATAGGCGCCGGCCGTGGTGCCGAGCTTCTGATATTCCTCTTCCCAGTGCGGATCATTGTCGCCGATCGCCACAAGTGCCGCCGTGCCGATCGCCACCGCGTCGGCGCCGAGCGCCAGCGCCTTGGCAACGTCGGCGCCGGAGCGGATGCCGCCGGAAACGATGAGCTGCACCTTCCGATGCATGCCGAGGTCCTGCAGCGCCTGAACGGCCGGGCGAATGCAGGCGAGTGTCGGCATGCCGACATTCTCGATGAAGACGTCCTGTGTGGCCGCCGTGCCGCCCTGCATGCCGTCGAGCACGACGACGTCGGCACCCGCCTTCACGGCAAGGGCCGTGTCGTAATAGGGGCGCGCGCCGCCGACCTTGACGTAGATCGGCTTTTCCCAATCGGTGATCTCGCGCAGCTCCATGATCTTGATTTCGAGATCGTCGGGGCCGGTCCAGTCCGGATGGCGGCAGGCCGAGCGCTGGTCGATGCCCTTCGGCAGGTTGCGCATATTGGCGACGCGGTCGGAGATCTTCTGGCCGAGCAGCATGCCGCCGCCACCGGGCTTGGCGCCCTGGCCGACCACGACTTCGATGGCATCGGCGCGGCGCAGGTCCTTCGGATTCATGCCGTAGCGCGAAGGCAGGTATTGGTAGACCAGCGTCTGCGAATGGCCGCGCTCCTCGTCCGTCATGCCTCCGTCGCCTGTCGTGGTCGACGTGCCTGCGATCGTCGCACCGCGGCCGAGCGCTTCCTTGGCATTGCCGGACAGCGCGCCGAAGCTCATGCCGGCAATAGTGATCGGCGTCTTCAGCGTGATCGGCTTCTTGGCGAAACGCGAGCCGAGCACCACCGTCGTGTCGCACTTCTCCCGATAGCCTTCGAGCGGATAGCGCGAGATGGAGGCGCCGAGGAACAGCAGATCGTCGAAATGCGGAACCTTGCGCTTGGTGCCGGCGCCGCGGATGTCGTAGATGCCGGTAGCGGCCGCGCGGCGGATTTCGGCGAGCGTATAATCGTCGAAGGTCGCGGACTTGCGTGGCGGGGTATAAGGGTTGTGATAGCTCATGGATGTCCCTCGCCTCAGTACGCGTCGGCGTTGTCGATGTTGAAATTGTAGAGCTTGCGGGCCGAGCCGTAGCGCTTGAACTCTTCGGGCCTGACGCCTGTCACGCCCGCCTTGTCGAGCAGCTCGGCAAGCTTTTCCAGATGCTCCGGCCGCATCTCCTTCTCGATGCAGTCGGAGCCGAGGCTCTTGACCTCGCCGCGGACGAACAGCTTGGCTTCGTAAAGCGAATCCCCCAGCGCATCGCCGGCGTCGCCGAGCACGACGAGATGGCCGGACTGGCCCATGAAGGCCGACATGTGGCCGATGCTGCCGTGAACGACGATGTCGATGCCCTTCATCGAAATGCCGCAGCGCGACGCCGCATTGCCCTTGATGACGAGCAGGCCGCCCCGGCCCGTGGCGCCGGCATACTGGCTGGCGTCGCCCTCGATGACCACGGTGCCGGACATCATGTTTTCGGCAACGCCCGGACCGGCCGAGCCATGAACCGTAACCCTGCCGCCGTCGTTCATGCCGGCGCAGTAGTAGCCGACCGATCCTCTGATGGCGACCGTGACCGGGCTGTCGATGCCGACGGCGACGGCATGGCTACCGCGCGGGTTGATGACTTCGAATTCGGTGTCGTTCGCCCCTTTGGACAGGGCATGCAGGGCGCTATTCAGTTCGCGGAGAGGGGTGTTGGAAAGATCGAATGTGGGCATTGGTACCTCGTTGGTCGGAGAGACGGCCCGAGCCGCCTCTTGGCTTTCAGGCGCCCCTCAGGCGGCCTTGTCGTGATCCCAGAAGTAAACGGTTGCCGGCTCCGGCTCCCAGACGCGGGCATTCTCGATGCCGGGAAGGTTGACCAGCGCGCGGTATTCCGAGCCGAAGGCGACATACTGGTCCGTCTCGGCCATGACGGCGGGCTTGCAGGCGATGGGGTCGCGCACCACGCCGAAGCCGGACTTGGTGCCGACGACGAAGGTGAAGAAGCCGTCGAGATCGTCGAGCGCGCCGGTCAGCGCCTGGCCGAGATCTTTGCCCTTGGCCATTTCGGCTGTGAGATAGGCGGCGGCGACTTCGGAATCGTTCTGCGTCTCGAAGGTCATGCCTTCGCGCACCAGTTCGCGGCGCAGATTGTTGTGGTTGGAGAGCGAACCGTTGTGCACGAGGCACTGGTCGGCGCCGGTCGAGAACGGATGGGCGCCGAGCGTGGTGACGGCGGATTCGGTCGCCATGCGGGTATGGCCGATGCCGTGAGTTCCGCTCATCGCGCGGACGCCGAAGCGGGCAACGACGTCTTTCGGGAGACCGATTTCCTTGTAGATTTCGACGCTTTCACCCGAGCCCATGAGGCGGACTGACGGGCGGATACGTTCGAGCGCCTCGCGCACGTCTCCAAGCTTGGAGGCATCAAGCTCGATGACCGCATGCGTGCTCTTGATCCACACGTGAGCCTTGATGCCGGCTTTCTCCAGGTCGCCGGCAAGGCCTTCGAAGTCCACACCCGGATTGGCGGACTGGATGGTGATTTTCGCCTTGCCCTCGGCAGAGCCGCCATAGATCGCGATGCCGGCCGAATCCGGCCCGCGATCGGTCATGGTGATCAGCATGTCCGAGAGCAGGTTTCCCAGCTGGGGCTCAAGGCTCTTGTCCTTGAGGAACAATCCAACAATGCCGCACATAGCCGTGCCTCCTTTCGTGTTGAGAAAGGACTAGCAGGTCTATTTGTGGAGTTCAACTTGGAAGAATAATTTTTTCTTCTCAGGCAAGTCAGCTTCTGGAGTTCAGCTGGGGATAGCTGATGATCGAGAGGTATTTGCTCGGCAGTTTCACCAGCTGCTCCGGCCCGTGCGGCGCATCGGCGTCGAAGAACAGGCTGTCGCCCGGCTGCATATGGAAAAGCTGATCACCGTGGCGATAGATCACCTCGCCCTCGAGCATGTAGAGGAACTCCATGCCCTCGTGCTGGAAGGTCGGGAAGACGTCGGAATCGGCCGTCAGCGTGATGAGATAAGGCTCGACGATGACCCCGCTGGTATTGTTGTCGATATGGCCGAGCAGATTATACTGGTGGCCGGCGCGGGTGCCGCGCCGTTCGAGTTCGACACCCTGCCCCGCCTTGACGAAGACGGCATTGCGCGGTTCTTCATAGCGGCGAAAGAAGGCCGTCAGCGGCACGCCGAGCGCCCGCGACAGCGATTGCAGCGTCGTCAGCGACGGCGAAATGTTGCCGTTCTCGATCTTCGACAGCATGCCGAGGGAAATGCCGGTCGCGGCCGCGAGATCGGTGACGGTAATGCCGAGTTTCTTGCGATAGGCGCGGACCTCGTGGCCGATCGCCATTTCGAGGTTGTTTTCCTTCGGTTCCCGAACGGCGTGGGGATCCTGAGAAAAAGGGACCCGCCCGCCGGCTGCGTGTTCCTGCTTGTCCGCAGCGTCACCTTTGGAGTTCATCGATTTTCCCGTCGCCTTCTGTTTTATTCGAAGGCGACCCTATCGTGGCAGTGAAATTTTCTCAACCGTGAGGAAAGCCTATTCCTGTCGCGCCTGACGCGGAGCGATGCCGTAAACCGTGCGGAACATGCGGGAAAAATGGCTCGGACTGGAAAAGCCGGTGGCGACCGCGATTTCCGATATGGAGAGCGGGCTCTGCTTCAGCAGCCGTTGGGCATGCTGCAGCCTGATCCTGTGATATTGATCGAGGAAGGTGGTTCCGAGATGGGCTGAAAACAGCCGGTCGAGATGACGGGGCGTGACGCCTGCAATGCGCGCCATGGCGGCCCGGTCGAGCGGCATCTCGATCGTCTCCTCCATCCGTTCGAGAACGTTGAGCAGGCCGGGGTGGTGGACGCCGTAGCGTTCGGCGAGCGAGGCGCGCTGCGGCGCGGCGGGTTCGTTGACCTCCGTGTGCAGATACCAGTCGCTGACCCGGCGGGCGAAATCCGGCCCCATGCGCTCGCCGATCAGCACATGCATCATATCGAGGGCGGAGATGCCGCCGCCGCAGCTGATGCGGTTGCCGTCGATCATGAAGCGCGCCTGGCGCGGCGTGAGGTCCGGGAAGGCTTCGAGAAGGGCGGCCGCATATTCCCAGTGGATGGTGAAGTCGCGGCCGGCAAGCAACCCGGCGGCGGCCATCAGATAAGGGCCGCCGGAAATCCCGCCGATCCTCACGCCCTCGCGCGACAGCTGCCTCAGGCAGGCAAGTACGCCCGGATATCGCCACTCCCGAGGCGAGCCGCCGGCGCAGACGAAGGCGGTGCCGAGGCCCGATCCCCTGAGGGGAAGAGGTTCGGCGGGCACGCTGACGCCGGAGGAGGAAAGCGCCGGCGCGCCATCCGGCGAAAAGGTCGAGACGCGATAGATCTCTCGTCCGGCCAGAAGGTTTGCCGCCCGCAACGGCTCGGTCGCCGAGGCATAGGACATCAGTGCAAATCCCGGAATCAGGATGAAGCCGACCGCCTGGACGTTTCTGGTATCGGAGGACATGTCTCTTTTCTAGCTGCAAGTGTCCTTATTACGCAAGTCGAATGCGGTCTTTCTGTCATCATGGGCCTGTTCTTTTCGGATTCACCCATGCGCTATTCCGCTTTTTCGATCTTCCTGAACGGCCTTCGCGGCAACAAGAGCTGGGCGCCGGCCTGGCGCGATCCCGCACCGAAGCCGCATTACGACGTCATCATCGTCGGCGGCGGCGGCCATGGTCTTGCCACCGCCTATTATCTCGCCAAGGAGTTCGGCATCACCAATGTCGCCGTTCTCGAAAAGGGCTATCTCGGTTCCGGCAATATCGGCAGGAACACGACGATCATTCGCTCGAACTACCTGCTTCCCGGCAACAATCCCTTCTACGAGCTGTCGATGAAGCTCTGGGAAGGCTTGGAGCAGGACTTCAACTTCAACGCCATGGTCTCGCAGCGCGGCGTCCTCAACCTCTTCCATTCCGACGCGCAGCGCGACGCCTATACGCGCCGCGGCAACGCCATGCGGCTGCACGGGGTCGATGCCGAACTTCTCGACCGGCAGGCGGTGCGCAAGAAATTGCCCTTCCTCGATTTCGACAATGCCCGCTTCCCCGTCATGGGCGGCCTCTTCCAGCCGCGCGGCGGCACGGTGCGCCATGACGCGGTCGCCTGGGGTTATGCCCGCGGCGCGGACAGCCGCGGTGTCGATATCATCACCCAATGCGAGGTGACCGGCATCCGCACGGAAAACGGTGAAGTCACCGGCGTCGAGACCAGCCGGGGCTTCATCGGCTGCGGCAAGCTGGCGCTCGCGGCCGCCGGCAATTCCACCGTCGTCGCCGATATGGCCGGCCTCCGCCTGCCGATCGAAAGCCATGTGCTGCAGGCCTTCGTCTCCGAAGGGCTGAAACCCTTCATCGACAATGTCGTCACCTTCGGCGCCGGGCATTTCTATGTGTCCCAGTCGGACAAGGGCGGGTTGGTCTTCGGCGGCGATATCGACGGTTACAATTCTTACGCCCAGCGCGGCAATCTCGCGACCGTCGAGCATGTCGCCGAAGCCGGCATCGCGATGATCCCGTCGCTGTCGCGTGTGCGCTACCTGCGCTCCTGGGGCGGCGTCATGGACATGAGCATGGACGGCTCGCCAATCATCGACCGCACCCATATCGACAATCTCTATCTCAACGCCGGCTGGTGTTACGGCGGCTTCAAGGCCACCCCCGCCTCCGGCTTCTGCTACGCCCATCTGATCGCCCGCAATACGCCGCACCAGACGGCGCGCGCCTTCCGGCTCGACCGTTTCGCGCGCGGCTATCAGATCGATGAAAAGGGCGTCGGCGCCCAGCCCAATCTGCACTGAGGACATTTAGATTATGGCGAGCCTGATTTCATGTCCCCATTGCGGCGCCCGGCCCAAGGAGGAATTCTCGATCCGCGGCGATGCGAACCTTGTCCGGCCGGCGCCCGATGCCGGCGCGGATGCCTGGTACGACTATGTCTATCTGCGCGACAATCCGAAGGGCCGGCACAGAGAATATTGGCACCACTCTTCCGGATGCCGTCGCTGGCTGATCGTCGAGCGTGATACCGTCACCCATGTGGTCCATGGCGTCAGGGATGCCGCCCTTGCCAAGCTTGGCGGAGAATCGGCATGACGAGCTTCCGTCTTTCCTCCGGTGGCCGCATCGACCGCGCCAGGACATTGGGCTTCACCTTCGACGGCAAGGCGCTGCAAGGCCATCCGGGCGACACGCTCGCTTCGGCGCTGCTTGGCAACGGTATCCAGCTCGTCGGCCGCAGCTTCAAGTATCACCGCCCGCGCGGCATCCTGACGGCGGGGGCCGCCGAGCCGAACGCGCTGGTGACGACAGGCAGCGGCGGGCGCACCGAGCCGAATACGCGCGCGACGATGATCGAGCTTTACGAGGGGCTGGCGGCAAGGAGCCAGAACCGCTGGCCTTCGCTCGGCTTCGATGTCGGCGCGGTGAACGGGCTGCTCTCGCCGTTCCTCAGCGCCGGCTTCTACTACAAGACCTTCATGTGGCCGGCGGCCCTCTGGGAAAAACTCTACGAGCCGGTGATCCGCAAGGCGGCAGGCCTCGGCCGGGCCTCCTACGAAGCCGATCCTGATATTTACGAGAAATGCTGGGCGCATTGCGACCTGCTGGTGATCGGCTCCGGCCCTGCCGGCCTTGCCGCGGCACTGACGGCCGGCCGCGCCGGCGCGCGCGTCATTCTCGCAGACGAAGGCCCCGAACTCGGCGGCAGCCTGCTCTCGGACAGCGGCGCCGTCGACGGCAAGCCGGCGGACGCTCTTCTCGGCGAGCTACTGGCCGAACTCGAAGGGCTGGCGAATGTGCGCCGGCTGCCGCGCACGACGGTGTTCGGCTGGTACGACGACAATGTCTTCGGCGCCGTCGAACGTGTGCAGAAACATGTGGCGCTGCCCGATCCGGATCGTCCGGTCGAACGGTTGTGGCGCATCGTCGCCCGCCAGGCGATCCTGGCGACAGGAGCCGAGGAGCGGCCGCTCGTTTTCGGCGGCAACGACATTCCCGGCGTGATGATGGCAAGCGCCATGCGCAGCTATCTCAATCGGCAGGCGGTAGCACCTGGCCAAGGCACGGTGATCTTCACCACCAACGATACCGCATATGACACTGCCGCCGACCTCGAAGCCGCCGGCCTTCGAGTTGCCGCGATCGTCGACAGCCGCGCCGATGGCGGCAAGAGCTGGCAGGGCCGCGCCGAGGTTCTGCGAGGCGCCCGGGTCATCGATGCAGAGGGCGGCAAGCGCCTGCGCGGCGTCAGCATCGAGACCTCAGGCGGCCTTCGCCGGATCGAAGCCGATGCGCTTGGGATGTCCGGCGGCTGGAGCCCTATCATTCATCTTGCCTGCCATCGCGGCGGCAAGCCGCAGTGGTCGGAGGAGGCCTCGGCCTTTCTGGCGCCGTCTGCGCAGGAAGGACTTGCCGTTGCCGGCGCGGCCGCCGGCCTTGCGCAGACCACAGCCTGCCTCGGTGATGGTGCGGCAAAGGCCGCCGCCGCATTGCAGGCAATCGGCCTCGCCGCGGAACCGGCCTTTGCTTCTGCCACCGAAACGGCTCAGCGCGCAAAGCCGCTCTGGTCGGTCAAAGGCTCGAAGGGCAAGGCTTTCGTCGACTATCAGAACGACGTGCATCTCAAGGACCTCGGCCTTGCCGTGCGCGAAGGCTACGGCCATGTCGAGCTTGCCAAGCGTTATACCACCAGCGGCATGGCGACCGACCAGGGCAAGCTCTCCAACATCAACGCCATCGGCATTCTTGCCGAGGCGCGCGGCGTGTCGCCTGCCGAGGTGGGAACGACGACTTTCCGGCCCTTCTATACGCCGGTCTCCTTCGGCGCTTTGACCGGGGCGTCGCGCGGCAAGGATTTCCAGCCGGCGCGCAAATCGCCGCTGCATGGCTGGGCGAAAAAGAACGGCGCGGTCTTCGTCGAAACCGGTCTCTGGTATCGCTCCTCCTGGTTCCCGCGCGCCGGCGAGACGACATGGCGCGAAAGCGTCGATCGCGAAGTGCTGAACATCCGCAAGAATGCCGGCCTCTGCGACGTCTCCACCCTCGGCAAGATCGAAATCTTCGGCAAGGATGCAGCGACCTTCCTCGACCGGGTCTATTGCAACGGCTTTGCCAAGCTGGCGGTCGGCAAGGCGCGTTACGGCATCATGCTGCGCGAAGACGGCTTCATCTATGACGACGGCACCACCAGCCGCTTCAGCGAAGACCATTTCTTCATGACGACGACGACGGCGCTCGCCGCCGGCGTGCTCACCCATCTCGAATTCTGCGCCCAGACGCTGTGGCCGGAACTCGACGTCTGCTTCGCCTCCTCGACCGATCAATGGGCGCAGATGGCGGTTGCCGGGCCGAAGTCGCGCGCAATCCTCTCCGAGATCGTCGACGAGGATATATCGGATGCGGCCTTCCCCTTCATGAGCGCCCGCAAGGTGTCCTTATTCGGCGGCCGCCTCGAAGGCCGGCTCTTCCGGATTTCCTTCTCGGGCGAACTCGCCTACGAGCTGGCCGTGCCGGCCGGCTACGGCGAAAGTGTTGCCGATGCCATCATGGCATCAGGGGAAAAGCACGGCATCTCACCCTACGGCGTCGAAGCGCTCGGCGTCATGCGCATCGAAAAGGGCCACGTCACCCATGCCGAGATCAACGGCACGGTAACACCTGGCGATCTCGGTTTCGGCCGCATGGTTTCATCGACCAAGCCAGATTTCATCGGCAAGGCGATGCTTGCCCGCGAGGGCCTGCAGCATCCCGAGCGCCCGCGCCTTGTCGGCGTCAAGCCGCTCAATCCGGCAAGCGGCTTCCGCACCGGCTCGCATATCCTCGCCGAGGGTGCTGCGGCGACGCTCGAAAACGACCAGGGCTATGTCACCTCAAGCGCCTTCTCGCCGAGCCTCGGCCATACGATCGGCCTTGCGCTCGTCAAGCGTGGACCGGAACGCATCGGCGAAAAGGTGACGGTCTGGAACGGCCTGCGCAACGAATTCACCGATGCGGTGCTCTGCCATCCCGTCTTCATCGATCCCGAAAACGAGAAGCTTCATGCCTGATCTTCCCCAGCACAAACCGGTTCTTGCCGGGACGGCATATAACGGCATCTCCGGAGCAGGCATCCGGCTGGAGGCGTTGCCGGAGGGCTATTTGCTGCACGTGCTCGGCGCGATCGAGCCGGCGGCACTTGCCGCGGAATTGGCCAAAGCCCGCTTTACGAACAGCTCGGTCCGCAAGGCCGGCTTCCACCAATGGTTCGTCGCCGGTGACGAGCCGCTTCTGCCGGCAAGTCTCGACGCGCTCGCAGCCGTACTCGCTGGAAAAGCTTTCGTCATGGACCAGAGCCACGGGCGGGTCCGCATCGGCGTTTCCGGCCGATCCTCACGCCTGCTTCTTTCAAAGGGCACGGCCATCGATCTCGATCCCGCCGTCTTCCCGGAAGGCAGTGCGGCGATGACGATGGTCGGTCATATCTCCGTGCAGATCGCGCGCACCGGCGACGACAGCTTCGAACTCACGGTCCTGCGCAGTTTTGCCGAAAGTCTGTGGCACGAGCTTAAGCATATGGCGACAAGCGCCGAAAAGGATAGCGCATAAAGGCTATCGTTGCCGTCAACTGCCAATGTTTGTCCATGGATGGAAAGAGATGATCGGCGTCGTTGCTGCTCTATTTCCCCCGTCGCGAGATCGCAAACAAGGCTCTGCCCGCCGCGCTTGCCGTGGCATGTTGAGGGCTATAACGCCGGTCAATCCCTGTCAGCTTGCCGGATTGCGCGCCGTGACGATCCACACTGCGCCGTCGATCATCACCGACCGCTCGCGAGTGCAGCCCGCGAAGACGGCACGAACCGCAGCCGAGGCGCGGACGCGGATATCGTCGGGCTGATCAGCGAGAGAGCGTGCCAGCGGGCCGACCTCGAGTGTCATCTTCACCGCGTCGTCGAGCGCCGCATCCCGCGTCTCCCCCTTGCCGAATGGGATGGAGGCATCGAAGGGCGCGATAGCGACATCGGTGAAGCCAGCCGCCGTTAGAATACGCGCCACACGCCCCTGGTCACCAAACGAGAACGGGCCGGGCGCTTCGGGACCGGGCGGCGTCATCGGCGGGATGATTCCTTTCATCGCGCCCATCGGCAAACGCACCCAATCGTTCTCGGCTATGCTGCGCCAGCAGACGAAAGCGACCCGGCCGCCCGGCCGGAGCGCGCGGCGCATATGAGTGAAGGCCGCCGCGGGATCGTCAAAAAACATCACCCCGAAACGCGAGAACAGAATGTCGAACGCCCCTTTTGGAAGCTCGGCGCTGCTGGCGTCGGCCACTTGGAACATGGCCGCCGAATGCTGCGGTGCTAGCGCGCGCGCTCTATCGATCAACGGTTCGGATATGTCCACGCCTAGCACATGGCCTCCCGCGCCGACGCGATCGGCTAGGTCCAGACTAGACGCTCCCGCGCCGCAGCCGACGTCCAGCACGCGTTCACCCGCGACGGGCGCGGCTGCTTCGATCGCGGCCTGGCCAAACACCGCCATCATTGCATCGAGCCGGGCCTGGTAGGCGACCCAGCGCTCCCCGCTTTGGCCTTTCCAGTCGGCTACCTGATAAACATCTTTCTCTGTCATGCCATGGTCCTTGTTCTGATCCGTTCTTTAACCAGGCTATCCCCCCGCCTGGTTGTTGCGACCGTGCGCGGCGATGAACATGGCGACGGCCGACCGGCAATAGGATTCGATCTCGTCGTCGTCCTCTGCTTTAGCCTCATCGAAGCGTGCGACAAGCAGGAGATCGGAGCCTTTGAAAAGCGCGGCAAACAAGCGGGCAGACCGGAGAGGATCGGGCACGTTCAGAACCGCCTTCGCGTGCAACTGGCGCAACAGGGCCTCGATTTGGGCGATGATATGGGCGGGGCCGGCTTCGTAATGGAGCTTGCTTAACGACTTTTGGTTCGTCTTGTCGGCCATGACCATGGCTTCGACACTGCGGACGTCCGGGCTCAACAGCGTGCGAAGGAGGGATGATCCCAGCGCCATGAGTTGATCTTCGGCCGAACCGTCGACGCCTTCAAAAAGGGCTTGTGGTGCAAACTGATGGCAGCGGGTGGCGACGGCCGCGCTGAACAGCGCCTCCTTGTTCTCGAAGTGCCGATAGATGCTGAGCTTTGATATCTTCGCTCGCTGGGTGACCTTGTCCAATGTCGTCGCTTGAAAACCCAATTCCACAAAGAGTTCGTATGCTACGTCGACTATCGTTTGGCCAAGCGCCTCGTTGGCTGGCCGGCCGCGCCGGCCTCGACTATTTTCGGACACGACTATTAAGATCCTTGACAGTATCGTTATTCATGCTTTACGATACCATGTAGTATCAAAAATATGCAAGTTAAAGAGGGGATTTTATCCTGTCCTCCAAATCAAGTTTCCCCTGGCCGCACGGCGATATCGAATGCGGCATTGTGCCGACTGCCAAAACAGTGATGGGCGAATTTCACGCCGATGCCGAAGCCCTGCTCGCTGCCCGTCTCGAATGCGTATCGCTGGACGATATTGCGCGCCAAGCCCAACTCAACCCTCTCCATCCGCAACACGGAGCCCATTACCATGGATGACGTCATCATCATCGGCGGCAGCTTTGCCGGTCTCGCCGCCGCCTTGCAGCTCGGCCGTGCCCGCCGCAAGGTCTCCGTTCTCGATACCGGCCTGCCGCGCAATCGCTTCGCCGGCCACTCGCATGGTCTGCTCGGCCACGATCACAAGCCGCCGCTGGACATCCTGGCCGAGGCGCGGCAGCAGCTGGCGCGTTATCCTACGATCAAGCTGGTCCGTGCCCGGGCCGAAAGTGTCTCCGGCGCAATCGACAACTTCTCCGTCCTCACTGGCGATGGCGAAAGCCTCAAGGCGCGCCGCGTGATCCTGAGCTATGGCATCGCGGACCAGATGCCTGATGTTCCCGGCTTTGCCGAAAGCTGGGGCACCTCCATCGTGCCCTGCCCCTATTGCGACGGCTTTGAAGTCGCCGGCCAGCATTGGGGCCTCGTCTGGTCCGGCCGGCAGTCGCACAATCAGGCCAGGCTTTTCCACGATTGGACCGACAGGTTGACGCTGTTCGCCGATGGTCATGATATTCCGCCCGATATCCGGGCCGATCTCGCACCTCGCAACATACCTGTCGTCGAGGGCCGGATCACGGGGATCGTCCATCACGGGGGCCATAGCGCCACCGTCAAACTCGACACCGGCCCCGATGTCGCGGTCGACATCCTGTTCGCCCATCCGCGCAACAAGCCGTCCGCCAGCCTGCATGAATCACTGGGCCTCGCCACAGTCGATACGCCCAGCGGCATCGCCCTCAAGGTCGATGATCGCCGCGAGACCAGCATGCCCGGCATCTACGCCGCCGGCGACCTCGCCAATCCCGGAATGCCCTCGGTCACCACGGCATCATGGCAAGGTGCGATGGCGGGTATCTTCGCCCAGCAGTCGATGCTGGTTTGAGAGCCGCGAATTCCTTCTCCGGGTTCTGGCGAGGACGAGCGCGCCGCCGGCGCTGGTTCCTCAGCCTCGGATTTCCGGAGCAGGCATCCGGCTGGAGGCCCTGCCGGAAGGCCATCTACGGGAGCATCGTGGCCGGCGACTGGCAGAAGAACGCACCCTGGCGCAAGAAGCGCCAGTAAACACCGGGGAAGGTAACTATGCTTGCCTCCCTCGACGCATCATGCCGGGCAGACAGTCCGCCAACAGGCTTTCAAGTCGTTGCCCGCGCGGCGGCTTCGGCCTTCATCCATTCCGCTCGCTCCGCACCTTGCAGCTCTTCCATCGCATCGGAAGCGAAGCTCGGCACGACTCCGGTCCAGAGCAGTGCGCCATCGGAATTGGAATGGCCGTCGCCTTCCAGCTTGTAGATGCTCTCGACGATATACTGGCCGTCGTCGTTGAGGCCCTTGATCTCGGAAATCTCGATCACCCGGCGTCTGCCGGTGCGCTTGAAGCGGGCGATCTGGACGACGACGTCGACGGCCGAGGCGATCTGGGCCCTGAGCGGCCGGAGCGGCATATCGATGTCGGACATCAGCGCCAGCGTCTCCAGCCGGTGCAGGGCATCGTAGGGTGTATTGGCGTGCACGGTCGAAAGGCTGCCGCTGTGGCCGGAGGTCATCGCCTGGATCATGTCGAGCGCCTCGCCGCCGCGGCATTCGCCGACGATGATGCGGTCGGGCCGCATGCGCAGGGACGAGCGGAACAGGTCGCGGATGCTGGCGCCGCCGCGGCCGAAACGGTCGGGCTTCGTCACTTCGAGATAGACCACGTGCTCCTTGCGGATCTGCAGTTCCGAGGTGTCTTCGATGACGATGATGCGTTCGTGATCGGCAAAGGCTTCCGACAGCGCGTTCAGCATCGTCGTCTTGCCGGTGCCGGTGCCGCCGGAGATGATGACGTTTTTCTGCAGCCCGACGGCTGCCTGCAGCAGCGACAGCGACTCCTCGGTCAGGCTGCCCTGGGTGACGAGATCGCGGATGCTGCGATGCTCTTTCAGAAAGCGGCGAATGGAGATGCAGAGCCCGGTGCGGGCGGCCGGCGGCTGGATCATCTGCACGCGTGAACCATCCGGCAGACGGGCTTCCACGCTCGGCTCCTCCGGCGTCAGCCGCTTGCCCGAGAATTGCGCAATGCTGCGCGCGGCCGATTCCAGGTCCTCGCGGCTGGCGAAGCGCGTATCGGCGCGTTCGAGCTTGCCTCGCCTTTCGACGAAGATGTCGGAGGTTCCGTTGATCAGGATTTCGGAAACGCTCGGGTCCTCGAGAAGGAAGCGGATCGGTCCCAAGAGCTTGTCCAGCGCCCGGGTCAGGACCTGGAAGGTCGCCTGTTCGGCGGCATCGTCGGAAACGGCCTTCATCAGAGCGGCATCCCGACAAGAACAGTGCTCATCCCGAACAGCGTTACCATCATCTGAACCGCGGTCGGAAAGAACATCATCAGTGGAATGAGGACCAATGCAAGTATCAAGACGCTGCTCATCGTTTCCATGTTCTTTCTCCGGAACGACTGAAGGGTCAATGCCCAATACGTCCGATAAGCTTAATCCAGATCGCCAAGCAATGCCATGGGCGCGTTCCACGCGGGCGGGTGAGATAGCTGCGCCTACCCGGATATTCTATCGCCTTGAAAGGATTGGCCAATTATGGGGCAGTGGACGATATTGGGCCAAATCGCGGCAGGCTGCGCCCTTCGGGTTGAAAATTGAGCTAATTCAGATGATTAGCTAGAAATTGCCCTCGTCGATTCCGTTTCAACAGGCAATGCCTCCAAGTCAATTGGAACCCTTCGTTTCGTTTGCTTGACGGAGGGCTGGCCTTGGGCGCACTCTTGGGTCTTAATGGTGTTGCTCAACAAGCGTTGGCCACCGGGGAAGATAAACCGAAGCAGAAAATATCATTGAAACGAGCAACGTGCCGGTTCGAAACGATATCGTATTCTTGCTTTATCTTCACCAAGGTCTTCGATCCGAAACAAACTTGGGAACGAGGAATACGCAGATGTTTGAAAAACTCAAGACTCTCGCAATTGCACTTCACAAGGACGAGCGCGGCGACATGGCCCAGATCGTCCTGGCCGTCGCGCTGATCGTCATTCCGCTGATGCTGCTCCTGCTCGCATTCGGCAAACAGATCGGCGAGTGGTTCAACGAAAAGAACACGGCTCTCTCCGACGCCGAGAGAATTCCTGAGCCGGGCCAATAAGCGGATCCGTGTCATGGACATGACCTACGATCTGACCCAGATGCCTGCGGCGACGGCTCTTGCCGTCGCCTGCGCCACGACCGCGGCGGTGCTCGATCACCGCCATGGTCACATCCCGAACGCCGTGACCTATCCGTGTTTGCTGACCGGCTTCATGCTGGCAGCCATCAGCGGCGGTCCGGCAGGGATCGGCCTGGCTTTTGCCGGCCTGCTCGCTGCAGGCCTGATCTTCATCATCGCCTTCGCAGCCGGAAGCTGCGGCGGCGGCGATGTCAAGCTGATGGCGGCGCTCGGCGCCATTCTCGGCCTCTGGCCCGCCATCGACGTGATGCTCGCATCGCTGATGGTTGGCGGCGTCATCGCCGTTTTCTCGATGGCGCGAAGGGTTGACTGGAGCGCGCTGCTGCGGGCTGTCGGATTGTTCGCCCTGCTCCTGCCTGCCGGTTTCCGCAGCGCCGCTTTGGTGCTGAAGCCGCGCGAAACGGATCATACCGTCCGCTTCGGCGTCGCCGCAGCCCTCGGACTTCTCTGGTGCCTGTTCATACCTGATTTCACCCCTCTTGCCCTTGTGAGGTAACGGCAATGCGCCCTGAACTCGAACGCCCCACTTTCGACGGTGCCTTCTGGAGTTCGATCCTGCACTCGCGGACCTTCTGGATCCCTGAGGATCACGGCGCCCTCTTCGGTACCTTTGCGATCGCCCTCGTACTCTTCGCCTCGATGCTGCTGCTGCCGCGGCTTTCCGCCCGCCGGCGCCGGATATCGGAGCTTCACAGGGACGTGTCGGGCAGCACGACGATGATGGATTTCGTGCTCGTCACGCCGATCTTCGTCTTCTTCATGTTCGTAGTCTTCCAGTTTACGATCCTGGCGAAAAACCACCTCTTCACTCATTATGCCGCCTATGCGGCGGCGCGCAGCGCCCGCGTCTATTTCTGCCCGGCCCTGCCGATCACCATCCGGAGCATCATCGACCCCAAGACCTGCGATGACGATGCCGCCCCCGGCAAGGCCGATCTCGCCGCCCGTCTGGCGCTGATCCCGGCCGCCCCCTACGACCAGCTCAAATGCGTCGGCGCCTGCCAGCCGCCGGAAGAGGCGCTGAAGGCCCTTGCCGATGCGTCGGGCCTTTCGAAGAACTGGCGCGCCATGCGCAACCAGGCCCGTTACATGTTCGATCCGCAGAACGTCACCGTCACTGTCGATCGCGCGCCGATGGCGCTCTATGCCGCCATCAGCCGCACTCCGCATGTGCCTGTCACCGCCAAGGTGGAAGCGCGTTTCCTGCTGCTCGAATATGCCGGCTGGGTCTTTGCCCGTGGCCAGAGGAAGGACGGACGCTACTACACGATTTCGACGGCGGAGGTGAACCTGCTATGACACCGACCTTCATCAAACGTCTGCACCGCGACGACCGCGGATTCCTCTCGCCGATCATCCTCTACATGACGATCGCGCTCGCGCTGATGATCGTCTGGATCTTGAACACCGGCCAGATGATCTACGACAAGCAGCGCACGCAGGATACCGCCGACGCCGCCGCTCTCGTCCATGCCGACTGGGAAGCACGCTATCTCAACATCATGGCGATGAACAATGTCGCCTCCTCCCAGGCAACCGTTGTCATGGCGACGTCGGTCGCCTACCAGCTCACGACGGCGGAACTGGCCCTGCGCTCGGGTGTCATTCTGGCGAAGCTTGCCGAATATTCCTTCACGGAAGGCTTCGGGCCCGCATCCCTGCTGCCGCCGCTTCCGCCGATGCCCTATTGCCCCGGCTGGCAAAAGGTCCCGATCGTCGGCGGCATCATCTACGGCGCTTGCCTGGCGTTCCAGGGGTTCCGGGCGACCGAAGCCACCAAAGCACTTGCATATACGGTGGCGGCACAAGTCAAATACGATCCCTGGGGTCTCATCAACAAGTCCAGTGACATCATCGATGCGATGAACGACCTGAACGATTACCTCGTCGAAAGCTTCCCGCAGCGTGTCGGCAACGAAGCTCTGCATCTGGTGCGCTTGAATAAATCGGACCACGTCGTTTTCCATCCGCCGTGCGAAAACTGCGGCCAGGCTGGTGAAGGT
The DNA here is from genome assembly GCF_047445895.1 of Rhizobium sp. BR 249. NCBI lineage: Bacteria > Pseudomonadati > Pseudomonadota > Alphaproteobacteria > Hyphomicrobiales > Rhizobiaceae > Rhizobium > Rhizobium sp. BR 249. The sequence continues at coordinate 57,660 of NZ_JARWKX010000009.1, forward strand.
GCCGGCGGCAACCTGCCGGTGGATCGCGATGGCGTCAATCCGGCCGCTGCCTATACCGAAATGTGCCTTGCCATGTCCTATGGCACCCAGGGACAAGATCCACTCCTCATGCGCGGCGAGTTCGCCAATCGCGGCTTCCCCAACGGCAAGGGGCCGTTGACGGCGGGCGGTGTCGACGGCAGCCACATCCGCGACTGGGTCAACCACGAGAGCGGCATCGACGATCAACTGGTGGAGTTCTACATCTTCTATGAAGCCTTCGGACCGGCCTATCTGAGCAAGATCCCGTTCAAGGCGATCGTTGAACAATGGGCCGGCGATCTCGGCTTTTGGGAAGAACTGGCGCTCGATGTCAGCTTCTGGCTCGCGGACAAGGTCTTCGGCGTCGGCTTTGGCATTACCAACCCCTTCCAGTTGCCGATCGATGTGCCGCCGCGCTATTCCGATGCGCAGACAAAAGACGAGAACGATTTCACCCGCAAGTTCGACATGATCTGGAACCAGGTCTGCGGTCCGGCGGGCGGCGCGATCTCCGTGGCCGGCGCCAGCCTGCCCGTCGTCTCCTTCCCGAAGCCCTACTGGCTGAAGGGGCGCATCCCGTTCAACTTCACGCCCTTCGGCGGCGACCAGCTTACCGATTACCAGACGCTGGCGGTCGTTTCGCGTGCGCCTCGCGCCAGGCTTCAGGTCCGCCTGTTCAAGGACAAGACGCCGTCCGCCTATGCACTGGCGCAGAGCTGGGTCCATAATTACACGGCCTTCGATCTCTATACGCAGGACTGGCTTGCCTCGCTTGCGCCGGCAACACTCGCCGACGATATGGGCGCGGTTTCCAACACCATCAAACAAAGTCCGGCTGCCGATAGTTTCACCGGCCTGACGCGCGTCTTCGACCAGGGAGGAGCCAATGCCTGGGCTGCCGTCAACACACACTGAACATGCAGGCGGCGCTCCCGCCGGCGGGCTGCTGATGCGGCTGCACCGCGACAGGCGCGGTCTTGCTTCGATCGAATTCGTGCTCGCCGCGCCGGTCATCCTGCTGATCGTGATTTTCGTCATCCATGCGAACAGAATCTCCACCAAGAAGGTCGGAACCATGCTCGCCATGCGCAACGCCGCCTTCGCCGAAGCCAATGGGCTGAATTGCACCTCCGACTTCTCCAACGTCTTTCCGATCCCGGCCTTGTCTGCCCTGCCGGGAGGAGACGCCATGAATTGCTCGCGCACGCCTTCCCATGAAGGCGACGGCGATCCGCAGCGCACCTTCGTCTGGGACGACGTGCAGAATACGCTGAAGAGCGATGGTCGCGACTTCGGCGATATGGTCGGCGATCTCGCCAACGAGAAGCCGCAACTGGTCACCGCAACAGCCGACCGCGTCTACAAGTTCAGGGATTCCGACGATCTCGATACCATCCGGAGCATCCGCTGGAAGGATGCCTTCACGGTGGACGACTCGACGCTCTTTGCCTCGCACAACAACGACACCACGCGCCGCGGCTACGATCCGACGCTGCGCCGGGAGATCCGCGACGTGGCGAGCGACTCCGGCGATCTTTTCGACGGCGTCTTTCCGGGAGCGAAATGAGATGAGACAGGGCACACGCATCTCCTTTCGTTTCGCCGGCCATCTCGCCGGCCTGGCGCTCGTCATCGGCCTTGCCGCCGTGGTCCTGGCCACACCGGGCCGCGCCGAGGTCTACAAGGATTTCAGGGCGACGCTGAATTCGATGCTGGCCGGCATTCTCGGCTCTCCGGAACGCGCGCCGCGCGATCTCGTCATCAACGGCCAGCCGCTGCAGTTCACGCCCTATCAGAGCGATCGCAGCATTTCCGATATCACCGACGAATGGCTGAGGGTCTTGGCTGCCAACACCCGGCCTGCCTTGCCGAAAAGCAGCGACAAGCAAGAGCTGACCGCCGTCATCGCCGCCAACATGCTGATCGTCCCGAGGACGAGCCGCGTCCGCGACGATCTCGCCGTGGTCGTGCGCTTCTTCGACGGCGACGGCGAGGCCGCGCTCGATTATCTCAGGCGGCAAGATCCGAACAATCCTTCGGCGAGAGCGCCGATCCCGGGCGTCTCGATCATGATCCGCCGGCCTGCCGATGCGCCGACGACCGAGGTGCTGATGAGCCGCTTCGACGATGTCGCGGCCACATTGCCGGCCTTTGCGGCTCCCGCCGATGTCAGCAGACTGCCGCCGTCACTGCGCCCGCTGGCGGGCGTCGAGGTGCTGAGCGATATCGGTGATCGCGACAAGGGCCACATGTCGCGCACGGTGGTGTCGAAAGGCACGCTGTCCGCCGCGCGCTGGTCGGATGCACGCGCCGATCTTCTGGCCCGCGACGGCTTCACCATCGAGACGCCGCCGGCCCAGCGCGGCAGAGTGACCGCCCTTTATGGCCGGCGCGGCAGCGTCGAGGCTAACGTTCTCTATACCAGCAGCAAAAGCGACGGCAGGACCGTCGAGGTCATTCAAATCAGGCAACCCTTCGTCGAAGGAATAACACCATGAACTGGAAGCTCATTGCGGCTGTCATCGTCGGGCTCATCACGGGCGTTCTGCTGTATTTCTGGACCGAGAGCGTCAAGAACGAGCAGACGGCCTATGCCTTCATGCGGCTCCAGCCTGACAGGAAGGTCACGAGGGGACAGGCGATCACGCCCGACATGCTCGCCGAACCGGTCATGCTGCCGGAAAGCTTCGGGCCGCTCGCCAAGCTCGCCGTGCCTGCGGCAAGCGCCTATCAGGAATGGCTGAAGGACAGGACGGCTGCCGCAGACATTCCGGCCGGTTCCGTGCTGCTTTTCCAATATTTCGACGATGCCGACGGCGGTCGCCTGACGACGATGATCGCGCCCGGCAAGCGTGCTTTGACCCTTCCCGTCAATGCGGCCGCAGCGGTTGGCCACTTCGTCGAGCCGGGCAGCTATGTCGATATCCTCGGCACGGTCGATGAGCCGGTCGAGCCCGTGGCGCCTGCCGCCGCGACCCAGCCTGGAGCCCCCGGCCAGCCTCCTGCCGTTCCCGGTCAGGCGCCTGTTGCCGCCGGGCAGCCGCAGGCTCCGGCCCAGCCACAGTCGCCGGTCGAGCAGATGCTGAAAAACTATCTCACTCAATATCCCGGTGCCGACGAGAACGATGTCAACGCCTACCGCAAGCAGGCACAGGACTATAAGCTCGGTATCAGCTCGCGCACCCGCGTCGTTACTCGTACCTTCCTGCAAAATGTCAAAGTGCTGGCCGTTGGCGCCGCGACGACTGCCGAGGGTGCCATCACCAAGGCCAATAGCACCTACAATAACGTGACCGTCGAAGTGACGCCGTCGGAAGCCGAAATGCTGATTTTTGCCCTTGGCCAGTCGAACGGCAGCCTGAACCTCGTGCTGCGCAATCCCGCCGACAACAGTGTCGAGGACCTGCCGAGCATCAACTGGACGCGCATGTGACCGCCGCGTGAGGGAGTGAGCCATGCTGTTGAAGATTTCCTATGAGGACGGCAGCGGACGGGAGGTGATCCCGCTCTCCTCGAATGAGACCTATTTTGTCGGCGAGAGCAGCACGCTTTCGCTGCCCGCCGGCGCCGGTGTCGTGCGTCTGCGCGGCAGCCATGTTTCCTCGCCGCAATTCGTGCTGCGGAAATCCGGCCAGGGCTGGTCGGTGCAGCATCATGGCCGCAATCCGACGCGGGTTGACGACCAGCCGCTCAGGGCCGGCACGCCGGTCGCGGTATCGGCCGGCATGTCGATCTGGGTGCCGAATGTCACGATCGAACTCGTCGAGCCGGCTGCGGCACCCGAAGCGGTGACGCAGTTTCCCGATCAGGAACGCGTGCTCGCCCTGCAGATGGAAATTCACGAGCGCCTGCTGAAGGACACGCAATACGACCGGCTGGTGAAATCCTCCGATTTCGGCCGGGAGGAGACGCGAAGCCGCATTCGCGAACGCCTGGACATGTTCATCAAGGAAGCACTGGACAGCGCGCCCCAGGACCTCGTCGTCCTCGTCATCAGGAACGCCGTCTATCGCTGGCTTGCCAAACGCATCGCCCGCACGACGCGGCGCGACGCCTCGTCGAATGCGGCAGCGCTGATCCGCGAGGAGCAGGACAATCGCCGCCTCTTCGATGTCGGCAAAGCGCTGATCTCGGCCTTGCAGCTCAAGCTCAATTTCGAGTCCACCCGCTCGGACTTCGCCCAGCTCGACACGCGTTTCAGCGCTGCCTTTCAGGCCAGGCAGGCGCTTTTCAACGCCGGCGACCGTTACGAGATCGCCCATACGCACCTGCGCTCCAATATCGAGGAGCTGATGTACCGCTGGGGCACGATCTCCGAACTCATGGATCTCGACGTCATCTCGGAAATCATGGTGACGCGTTATGACGAGATCTACGTCGAGAAATTCGGCCTGCTGGAGCGCTATCCCTTCGCCTTCGCCAACGAGCGGCAACTGATGAAGGTGATCGAGCGCATCGCCGTCGATTCCAACCGCTCGATCAACGAGAGCGAGGCGATGGCCGACTTCCGCATGCCTGACGGCTCGCGCGTCAACGCCGTCATTCCGCCGCTGGCGGTCAGAGGCGCCTGCCTCACCATCCGCAAATTCGGCGGCAAGTCGCGGCTCGATATCAGCAAGCTCGTTACGGCAGGTGCGCTCAGCGAGCCGATGCGCGCCTTCCTGGAGGCGGCCGTGCGCGCCCGCAAGAACATCGTCGTTTCTGGCGGCACCGGTTCCGGCAAGACGACGCTCTTGAACAGCCTGTCGCAGTTCATCCCTGTCGGCGAGCGCGTCGTCGCCGTCGAAGACACGTCCGAACTGCAGCTTGACGGCATCCATGTCGTCTATCTGCAATCGCGGCCGAAGACGGCGGAGTCCGAGACGAGCGTTACCATCCGCGACCTCGTGCGCAACGCGCTGCGCATGCGTCCCGACCGCATCATCGTCGGCGAGTGCCGCGGCGCGGAGGCGATCGACATGCTGCAGGCGATGAACACCGGCCATGCCGGCTCGATGACGACGGCGCACGCCAACACGCCGCAGGACATGATGACCCGCCTGGAGGTGATGGTGCTGCAGGGCCAGAGCTCGTTGCCCGTCATGGCGATCCGCCAGCAGATCGTCGCCGCCGTCGAACTCGTCGTGCAGCTCAACCGCCTGGAGAACGGCCGGCGCGCCGTGACCGAGATATCGGAGGTGATCGGCATCGATCCTGATACCGGCCTCGTCATCGTCGAGCCGATCTTCAATCTCGTCGGCCGCGCCGGCGGACAGGCGGTGCATGCCTTCACCGGCTATCTGCCGACTTTCGTCGCGGAACTCGTCGAATTCGGCGAGGACGGCGAGATCAAGAAACTCGATATGTTCGTCTAGGGCGGCTCAGGTTTTCGCGGAATCTTTTGTTTTTAGGGGGAAGCCATGGATATCAGCATTCTGCAGATCTTTACGGTCGCCCTCGGCGCGGTGACGGCGGGGCTGCTCGTCTGGGGAGCGCCGGTGCGCTGGCCGGCGCCACTTCTGCGCGCGACCGAACGAGATATCGCGCTCGCCAGCGAAGCGGCGCAGGTATTCGGGCGCGATGCCGTTCCGCCCTATACGATGATCCTTGCCTACGGCATCACGGCGATCGTCGTCTTCGCGATCATCTCGCTGATCTTCGGGCCGATCTTCGGCATCGTCGTCGCGATCCCGGTCGCCTTCTTCCTGCCCAAGGCGATGATCCGCTATTTCCTGCAGCGCCGCTGGCTGCAGATCGAATCCCAGCTGCCCTATGCGGTCGACCAGATCGTCTCGGCGGTGCGCACCGGCAAACCGCTCGCCGTCGCCGTCAATGCGGTCGCCGATACCGGCCAGATGCCGGCCTCGCGCGAATTCGAGCGCATCGCCCGCGAGCAGAAGCTCGGCATCGGCCTGGTCGAGGCGCTGGATCGCCACGGCCGCAACGTGCCGAGCCTGCATTTCAAGATGGTCGATGCCGCGCTTGGGCTCTTTGCCCGCCAGGGCGGCGACATTTCCGAGCCGCTGACGGAAATGTCGAAATCGTTCAAGGAAATCTGGAAGCTCGACCAGAAGATCACGACCTCTTCGTCGCAGGCGCGCATGAACTTCCGCGTCGTCAACGGCGGCGCGCTCTTCATGATCCTGATGATCTTCTTCGGCCAGCCGGAGTTGATCGACAAGGTGTTCGGCAACGCCATCGGCATCGTCATCGCGATCGTCGGCGCCATTCTCTATGCCACCGGCTTTTTCTGGATGCGCTCGATGATGAAGGTGTCGGTATGATGTCGCAAATTCCTCTTGGCCCCATCGCCATCGTTTTTGCCGGCATTACGGCGGCACTCTTCGTCTGGTGGCTCGGCGATCTGCTCGGCAGCATCCAGGTCGTACGCCGCAGCGCGGGCGGCGATGGCCCGCCGCCGAATATCGTCGACAGCATCGGCATGCGCACGCCTGTTGAATTCGTGCTGAGGCATTTCGAGCCGGTGCTCGCCGATTTCGGCGCGCAGCTCGAACAGAAACTGATCTATGGCGGCCGGCCTTTCGGCGGCGTGACGGGGCGGGAATATATCGCGCTCCTCGTCGTCCTGAGCCTCTTCGGCTTCGTCCTGCTCGGCCTGCTGTTCGGCATTGCGAGCGGCAGCGTGATCGGCGGGCTTGCTGCCGGCCTGATCCTCGGCTTCATCCCTGCCATCTATTTCTGGGTCGTCGCCGACGACAAGATGCAGGACCGCAAGGAACGCATCTCGCGCGAATTTCCCTATTTCCTCGATCTTGTCGTCATGACGCAGCAGGCGCAGGCTACCCTGCCGGAAAGCCTGAGGCTCTACGCCGAGGCTGCCCCCGGCACCGTGATGAGCGAGGAAATCGAACAGACGCTGAAGGACGTGGCGCTCGGCACCGGCATGATCGAGGCGCTGCAACGCCTGGAGGCCCGCATGACCGCCGAGGAGGTGGTGCGTGTCATCCGCGCCGTGATCCAGGGTGAGGTCGAGGGCAGCAACCGTGTCGAGCTGTTGCGCGAACACGCGCGCGACCTGCGATTCCGTCGCTGGGAGAAGGCGGACAGGGCCAGTGAAAAGCTGAAAGCCAAGATCGTCATGCCGGCGATGATGATCGTCGTCGCGATCCTTCTCCTGGTGCTGGCGCCGGCAATTGTCGAGATGATGTCGAGTGGGATGTTCTGATCATGGTCTTTTCCTTCTTTCGCGGAAACAAACCAAGCCTTCTGCAGACCGGCCCTGGCGGCCAGAGCCGCAGTCACGTGCTCGACCGGCCGGAAATGTCGATCGGCCGGGCCGGCAATGCCGATATCGTCGTCGACGATCCCTTTCTGGCGCCGATCCATGCGCGCATCGAACGGCAGAGCGACGGCGGCTTCATCATACGCCGGATGGGACTGAACCCGATCATGCTGCGCGGCGAGGCGCTGCTGCAGACCGCTTCGCTGAAAACCGGCGACAGCTTCCGTCTCGGCAAGGATGTCGAATTCCAGTTTCTGGAGAAGGCGCCCGCCAAGGAGGCGCCGAAGAAGGAGGCGGCCAAGACAACCGACGGCAAGCCGAAGAAGCCGCTGCTCAAGCAGCCGGCCTTCCTCGCCGGCATGGGCGTCGCCTATCTCGCCATCGTCGGCATCGTCGCCTACGTGATCCTCTCCGATAGCGGCAGCGCGGACGGCGGCCCGACTGCTGAGCGCATCCACGCGGAAGCCACCCGCATCCCGACATGCATCAAGAACGCCCGGCGCATGCGCCAGGTTTCCGAGCAGAGCTTCAACGGCGCGGTCGGCGGCCGTGTCGGCCGCGACGGCGATGCGACCTATGCCGCCCTTTCGCTGGCAACCGAACCCGCCGACGACGCCGCGCTGGCAAAGGCCGCCGAACCGATCGTCGAGGCCTATAAACGCACGGCGCTGGCAGCCCTCGCCTCGGAAACCCGCGGCAACAACACGCTGGCGCAGAGCCTCTACCAGCAGACCTACGACCTCGTGCCCGACATCAACTGCCCCGCCGCGCGTTTCGCGCTGCAGCGGCGGGCGGCGGTGAAGCCGCCGGCGCGGCGGTGATGCTGGTTCTACGCGTTGTTTGCTGGCAAACAGGCTTGCTCGTCATCGGGCGGACGAGCCGGTGGCGATATTACGGACCTGCCGGAATGCGGGCGATGACCTTTATCTCGAAGTCGAAGCCGGCGAGCCAGTTTACGCCAAGCGCAGTCCAGTTCGGATAGGGCGGCTTGCTGAAAATCTCCTGCTTGACCGCCAGGATGGTTCCGAACTGCTTTTCGGGATCGGTGTGGAAGCTGGTGACATCGACGATATCATCGACCGTGCAGCCCGCTGCGCTCAGCGTGGCCTTCAGATTTTCAAAGGCGAGCCGTACCTGGCGTTCGAAATCCGGTTCCGGCGTTCCGTCGGAGCGGCTGCCGACTTGTCCTGATACGAACAGCAAGTCACCGGATCGGATCGCGGCGGAATAGCTGTGCTCCTCGTAAAGGGCGTGCCTGCCGGCAGGAAAGATTGCTTCGCGTTGGGGCATTCTGATCTCCCTTTGTTGTTGGTGACGGCAGATGAGAGCGGAGTCGTGCTTCACAAGCTCGCTCTTCATTTGATATACGGTACGTATGTGAAATAATGACATACGCTTCATATGTCAAGTTCATATACGTTCCGTATGTGAATTGGAGGTTCGAATGGCGAAAACACGCAGCGAAACGATGCAGGAAAACCGCGCCAAATTGATAGCGGCGGCGCGCAAGGCTTTTGCCGAAAAAGGGTACGCCTCGGCGTCGATGGACGAGCTGACGGCGGACGCCGGCCTGACACGCGGGGCGCTTTACCACAATTTCGGAGACAAGCGCGGGCTCCTGGCGGCGGTCGTCGACCAGATCGACACCGAAATGGCGGCGCGCGCCAAAGAGATCGGAGCCCGGGCTGATAGCGATTGGCAGGGCCTGCTCGCAGAGGGTGCGGCCTATATCGAGATGGCGCTCAATCCGGAAGTCCAGCGCATCGTTCTGCTCGACGGGCCTGCGGTATTGGGTGACCCCTCGCAGTGGCCGAGCCAGAACAATTGTCTACAGGTGACCAAAAGCGCTGTGGAGCGGCTCATCGCACGAGGCATCCTCAAGCCGCTTGACGCGGAGGCGGCGGCCCGGCTGCTCAGCGGGGCGGCCCTCAATGCCGCTCTCTGGATTGCCGCGAGCGAAAACCCGCAAAGCGTATTGCCGAAGGCGGTCGAGGCCTTTCAAGCCTTGGCTGCTGGTCTTCTTGCGGAGCGTTTCGGAATACGGACACCTAAGCAGCGCCGACTACATGAACCAAGAGGTTGAGGCCATTAAAGCCTAGCCCTTTGAATTGTGAGCGCGATTTCCGCAAGCGTCCCAAGCGCCAAAGCTATTGCTATAACGTACACGCCCTGATCAATTGCCTCGCCTGTAGTGGTATTGCCCAAGTAGCGGGGGACGAAGACTTCAGGCGGTCCAATAAATCCGGCTGCGATTGCAAATGCAACACCGACCCTGAATACGGCAAATATTAACGTGAGAATCGCAGCATAACGAGTTGCGTGTGAGAAAAACAACGTGGCCCCCAAATATTTATACCAATACCTGTCGCATTGATCTCAGAAAATCGCAACTGGACATGGTTGCTCGCTCACCGCAATTCCGCGGTAATCCGGAAGATGCCCCCCGCCGACGCATCCGAGCAGACCACGAAGGTCGAACCCTCCTGCGCCATGAAGGCGACGTTGCCGCCGGCTTCGCAGGGGGTGGCGCTCCATTGCAGGATGATGTCGCCGTTATCCGGGAGCTTTTCCGTCGGGATTTTCGCCGCACTTGCCATCCATTCCGTCGCCGACGGCAGGTGGACGGGTGCGTTCAGTTGCTTCGACAGCCAGGCGGTATAGTTCTGCGCCACGGCGAGCGGCACGTCGTCGGCCGGCTGCTGCGGATTGTCGGCATAGGCCTGGGCGGCGGCGGGGTCGGAGTTGGCGGTGTAATATTCCGCCATCTCGGCGCGGGTGACGGCTCTCGTCTGCATGCAGAAGGACTTTTCCACCTTAACTGCGCCGTTGGCAACGCCGAGCATGCCGCCAAGCTCCTGCAAGGAGGAGGTCATCAGCCTGACATTGTCGAGAGGATAGTTTCCCGCCGGGACGGTCTCAAAGGCAAGCTTCGGCGAAACGGGGCAGAAGCCCCGCGCCGACAATGCTTCGAGATCGGCAAGGATCGGCTGATAGGCTGCGATGGCGAGCTTGTAGGCCTCGGCGGTGTAGCGGCCATCGGCCTCACCGAGCTTCGGCTGGATTGCGGTGAGCGTGGGATCGGCCGCGCCGGCGCGGGTCTCGATCGAGGCATAGAGGTCGGCGACCTTCTGCTTCAGCGCCGTCGCCTCGTCCTTGGCCGCCATGACATCGGCGATCAGCGCGTCGAACAGCTTGGCCGCATCGCCATAGCCTGCCATGGCCGCCGGCATCTGCCATTGCTCGCCCTTGGTCTTGGCGTCCGCCATCAGCCCGTTCGCCTTGGTAAAGTCGGGGCTGTCGCCGGCGCCGACGCGGTTGGCGGTGTCGCGCTTGGCCGCCGCGTCCTTTTCCGCTGCCGTGAGCGCGTTGAGCGCCTTGGCGAGGTCGTCGAAACCAGTCTTGGCTGCGTCGTAGCCGCCGACGGCGCCGTGCATCTGCTGGGCGGCCGCGCTGTCGGCGGCGGCCTTCATTTTCGTGTCGGCTTCGGCAAAAGCCGGAGCCTTGTCGCCGCCTGCGGCGGACGCTGCGGCTTTCGCCTTTTCGGCGTTTTCCTTCGCAATGGCGATCAGCGCCTTGCCGAGGCTGATGGCGGCTTTCTGGTAGCCCGGAAGCGCTTGTTCATAGTCTTCGTCCTTCAGCAGCGCATCGGCAGATGTCAGCGCCGTCGCGCCCGTGTCGTAGGAAAGCTTCGCCTCGTCACTGGCCGGACGCTCCGGCGCCTTGGCGGCGATTGCCTTCTCCTTGCGGCTTTCGGCCTCCTTCTTCCAGGTGCCGACATCGGCGACGAGTTTCGGGTCCGGCGCCAGCAGTTTCGGGATGGTGACGACGCCGACTCCGATGCAGATCAGCACCAATGCGCCGATCATCGCGAGCTTGGCAGGCGTCCACTTTTTCGGCTTCGGCGCTTCCGGCTGCTGCGGCATGCCGCCGCGCGGATCCCATGTCATTGCCTGCAGGCCAGTCGTCACACGGGTATATTCGCCGAGCGCATCGGCGCCCATGCGCGGGCGGGCGGCGGGGTCGCGGCTCAGCATCCTTTCGATCAGGCTGGCAAGCCCTTCGGGGAAGCCGGGGATCAGCACGTCGAGGCGTGGGAAGATGTTGGATGGGTCGAGATGGATATTCTTCCAGCTCTGCTCGCGCTGGTGTTCGTCCTCCCAGACCATGACGCTGTCGAAGACGCTGGCATAGGTCTGGCGCGGCAGGAAGAGCTTGTAGGCGATCATGCCCATCGCATAGATATCGAGTGCCGCGGAGGCGGAGAAGGTGCCGCTCGCATAGATCTCCGGCGCGCCGAATTCCGGAACGTAGGGCGGGATGATGTGCTCGCCGATCTTGGAAATCAGGTGCAGGTTGCCGATCCTAACCGAGAGGCCGGAATAATCCTCCGAAACGTAGATGCACTGGTCCGTCAGCGCATTGTGGGCGTAGCCGGCACCATGCAGCGTCGCCAGCCCCTCCAGGATGTGGCGGCCGATTTCGACGGCGCGGTCATGTGCCACCATTTCCACTTCGTCGAGATACTGGTGCAGCGTCTTCGACGGCCGCTTTTCGACGATGTAGAAATTGTCGTCTTCCGGGGATGGCGGGATGAGGTCCTCGATTTCGACGAAACGCCGCGCGGTCAGCGATTTCGCCTCGTTGACCGAGGTCCAGACACGCTCGAAACGGGCCTTGTCCAGTTTCAGCGCCACATCGGGCGCGACGATGAAGACCGAACGGTCCATTCGCTTATCCTCGGCGGGATAGACGATGAACTCGTTCTCATAGACCGGCTCGCCGATCGTGTAGCGGGCGATCAGATCACTTCTCATGCACTTGTCCCCCTGCGATCATCTTATGTCTGAAACGATTGCTATTCGCCTGCCAGTAATGGATCGCCGATAAGGCCTGCAGCCAAGAGGAGGCCGGTCTTGGTATCCCGAAGCGCGAAGGCGAAGCGGGCATCGGCCATCACGCGTACGAGTTTCGGGTCGATGCTCCGCTCGGTTATCACGGCCGTTGCCGCCGCCGCTTCCGTGCCGTTTTCGTCGACCTTGATCATCGTCTTCTGCAGGACGCGTGACAAGCTGATGTTTTCCTTGGTAAACCCTGGAAAGGCCGCATCCTTGGCCTTTTCAGGCGCCAGTCCCATCGCATCGAGTACCGGCATCAAATCACGCCCATCGTTCAGCGAAAAGCGGGGAAGGAAGATTTCGCCCTTGCCGGGTTCGAATTTCTCTCCCTGAAGCCAGGAGGCAAGGGCCTTCAGGTCAGAACCGCCGACGCCCTTGCCGGAGCGCGCCGCGATCACGACCATGCGATAGGTCTCGCCCGCATAGGCAAGGTCGACGGCGGCGAAATTGTCGTCGAAGCGGAATTTCTGCCCGTCGCCGGCAAGATGCATCATCGGAACCGAGATCGTCGAACCATCAGGCCGCCGGAAGGGGGCCGCGGGGCTCTGAGCCTCGAAGGAAGTCTTCCAGCGGGCCTTGAAGGAGAGCGCGCCGAGGCTGATGAAGCCGCCGCCGGGCGGCGCATCGAGGATCGCTGGAATGGCGTCCCGCGTCGCCTGCCTGACCCAGCCATTGATGTGCTCGACGGATTTCGGTCCGTCGAGATCCTCGATCGAGGGCTTGATGCGGTGGCCGGCAAGCATGGAAAGCGCATCGGGGGCGAGCACCAGCTTGTCGTCGAAGACGATCGTGACCCCGGTCGCGAGCGGCGCATCCGCGGTGGGCGGCGTCTCGGAGGTCATCGCGTCGAGCACCTTCTCCGGTCCCTTCGCCGAACCGCCGAAGCCGAGGCCTTTGGCGATCGCCGCCTTGCCTTCCTCCGAGGCGCCGAGGCTCGCAAGACCAAGTGCTGCGGCAAGGCTTGCCGGCGAGACCATGATGTTTGCCGCCCCTTCCTTCGCCAGCGTGCGGTCGATCAGATCGGCGGCAAGCCCGGCCTGCGCGGCAAGGATCGTCTTGCTGTCAGAGGCCTCGCCGGCGTGCGCGGGTGCGAGTGCCATCAGGGAAGCGGCTAGAGCAATTCCAGCAAACGTGCGCAGCTCGAGCCCCGCCAGCAGGATGGATTTCGACATGGTTCGCTCCTCTGTTAGCGGATGCGATAGAATTTGGAATCGAACGACCATTTGCCCTGGGCGCCGGTCTCGTCGTCGCCGACGATCCTGAGGCTTCGGGCGAGGTCGTAGACATAGTTGAAGGCGGCGCGTTGGCCGACGAGCGGTGTCGGCACGTCGGGAAGGTCGAGCACTTCGATCGGCTTGTCGCTGAGAATGGCGACGACCATGCCGACGCCGGCCGGTCCCTCCACCTGATATTCGAAACCGATATAGGGGTTGCGCGCGTCGGGCACGACCACCGGCCTTGCCGGATCGAGCCGGTTGTCGCCGCCCTTGGCATTCGGCTTCAGGCCCATCGAGCGCTTGTTCGGGTAAAGCTGCGTCAGCTTGCCCGAGGCATCGATATCGACCAGGATCAGATAGCCGGCCTTCTTGGTGGAGACGCGCATCGCCACCTTGTCGCCGATGCTGACCGAGGTGCCGGGCAGCACGTCGACGGCAACGCCCGCCTCGTTGTCGGTCTTCAAAGTGTTTTCGACGGCGGCGACCGGCGTCTTTGCCTCCTCGCCGGTAACGACGTCGCGCCCGAGCGCATCCGGCAGGCCGTAAAATTGCGGCACCGGCGTGAAGCGGCAGTCCTCGGCATGCGCCCGGCAATATTCGTCGGATTTGCGCCTGACGTAGTCGAGCAGGGCCGCATTGCTGACATTCGGTTTGTCGGCGGCACGCGCGACGCCTTCCTGCACGCCCTCGATGAAGCGGCGGGTGAAGACGCCTGCCGGCGGCTTGGCTTCCCGGTCGACCAGCGCCCACTGCCCGGCATTGACGGCAGACCAGACCATCGCCGTTTCACCGCCGAAGGAGAATTTCGCTTCCTTGCCGGATTTGTTCGGCGGCTCGAGCGCCGCCAGCGCCGGGCCAAGGCAGCGCACGGAACCGCTGCCCGGCGCAGCCACCGCACTGCGGCTGCCGGGGCCGACATGGCAGGCGTCGATCAGCAGCGTGACGCGGCGGTCCTTGAGGCTATTCAGCCGGGCGGCGATTTCGGTCTCGCGGATCTGGTTGGTGACGGTGACCCTGCCGTTCTCGCGCACCAGCTTCGCATCGGCGGCAACCAGCGTCGGGCTCGTCGTTGCTTCCGCTCCCATTTCCTCCGAGCCTTGGCCGCTGAAATAGAGAAAAACGCGGCTTCCGGGCGTCGACTGGCGGACCAGCCAGTCGTCGATTTCGGCAAGGATCGCCTCGCGGCCTGCCTTGCGGTTGGTCAAAGTGTGGATCTGTTCCGGGCGATAGGAAAGCGTCTTGACGAGGAAGAGCTGCATTGCCTTCACGTCGGTCGCCGATCCCGTCAGCTTCGCCTCGCGCATCTCGTAATCGTCGATGCCGATCAGCAGGGCTCGGTCGCCGGGCGAGCTTTGGATCGCCGGCGTCTGGACAACGGGCGGCTGGACGGCGGGCGGCTGGACGGCGGGTTCGTCGGCGACGGGTTTTTCAGCGGGTGTTTCGGTCGTGCCGGCCGGCGCCGTATCACCGGCTGGCGGGGTGACGATGCCGAGGTTTGCCTCTTCCTGCCCGGACGGCTTCTGCTTCGTGGCCGCGCCGGCCGTTGTTGTCGAAGCGACCTGGTCGCCGGCAGCCGGCCCGTCGGCATCGGGCACGTCGCCATCCGTCTTGGCGGCGATCCAGCCCCGGAAGGCGGCAACGCGGGTATAGACGCCGTAATGTTCGGCCTCGGCGCAGCCGGCGCCCCAGCTGACGACGCCGAGCTGTATCCATTTCTTGTCCAGGCGCTGGGCGACCAGCGGACCGCCGCTGTCGCCCTGGCAGGCATCCCTGCCGCCTTCGGCGTAACCGGCGCAGACGTTGCGCTCGTCGATCGGGTTCATACGCATCGAGCTCTCGCGATAGGCAGCACGGCAGTCCTCGCGCGAGACGATCGGCAGCTCGACCTCCTGCAGCTCGGTCGGCAGGTATTTGTCGTCCCAGCCGTGATCGGCCTTGGTGTAGCCCCAGCCTGTGACGACGGCCGTGTGGCCGGCGGCTTCCACCTGTTCATCTCCAGCGGAGGCGAGAATTACGGGCTTGGAGACCGCGGGCTTGTTAAGCTTGATGAGAGCGATGTCGTTGGCGAAGACCTTGCGGTCGAAATCCTCGTGGATGATGACGTCTTCTACGCCAAGGCCCGGTTTGTCAGGCCCGTCGACGGATATCACCTTATCGATCTTCGATTTGCCTTCGACGATCAAGAGGTCGCGGGCGAAGAGATCCTGCTTGCCGGAGCGGCCGCTGGTGACGCAATGGGCGGCCGTCAAGATCCAGCGCGGTGCGATCAGCGAACCGCCGCAATGGCCGCCGAAGCGGCCGCGCTGTTCGGGATCGGGCGCCAGGATCTTCACCTGCCAGGGCCATTCGCCCTTCTTCGCCGCCTGGCCGCCGATGACGCGCCCGCCATCCTCGCCGGCGAAATCCGTATCCTGCTGCGCGAGCACCGGCGAGGCCAGAAGCAGAAGGACGGCCGCAATGTTGAGGACCCTGCTGATCGACGTGCTCATAGCTTGGCTCCGGCGGAGGTATAGAGGACTGTAAATCCGACGCGCGCGCCCTCGGGCAGGAATTCGCCGAGACGTTTGGCGATATTGCCGGCGGTGCGGCGCCTGTCGTTCTGTTTCAGGAATTCCACGAGGGCGGGCATCGGGGTTTCAGAGGTGACGGCGACGAGCAGGTCGGTGCCGAAGGGGGCGACGACGGAAAGATCGAGATCGAAAGTCGCGGACATCTCCGCATCGACCTCTCTCTCGCCGGGATAGAGGAACTGCACGGTTCCATCGCCGGTGATATCGAAGAGCACGAGCTTGCGGCCTGATAAATCCGAGATCGTGACGCCGACGCGTTCGCCGTCGCGATGGACGGCATCGGAAGGTGTGACGCGCACGGTCTGCGGGTTTGTCTCGGACAGTCGCTTCAGCGTGTCGAGCGCGGCCATCCGGTCGACGACGAAAGGCATGTCGCCTGCGCCGACGCCGGAAGCGACGATATCGCCGCCGGCAATCGCCTCACGTTTTTGGGGGTCGAAGACGAGGTCGGCATCCGCAGCATCAGCCAGCTTGAACGGCGTCAGGGCGGGCTCGATACCCTGCAGCGGCGCGTCGGAGCCAAGGGCGGCCACGCTGATCGGCGCGGGCTCGGTCGGCGGCGGGACGCTTGATTTTTCCGCCGCCGGCTGCGCCCCCGCCCCTTCGTAACGATAGACGACCACACGATCGAGATCGGTTCCGAGCGGGCTTTCGGTGAAGACGTTCTGCCGCTGGTCGGTGAATTGATAGACGGACTGGCGGACATATTCGAAGAGTTCGCGGCGGCTGACGGTGCCGTCGCCGTTGCGGTCGGCGGCTCCCTCGAAGGCGCGAGCGGTCGCATAGCTCAGCGCGCCGCGCTTCTGCGGAATGCCGGGAATTGATATTTCCGGCGATTTGGTCTTGTCGTCGACGGCGGCAAGGAAGGTCAGCCGTTGGTAATCGAAGCCGGTGGAGAGCGCATCCGCCGTGGTCGAAATCGGCGCGAGATCGTCCTCCTCGATCGTATAGGAAGGCGCCTGCCGCCAGGTGATCTCGGCGCCGCGGGAATCGACGTTACGGGTCATGCCGCCGGCATGGCAGGTATCGGCGATGAAGAGGACATCGGCGCCCTTGGACTCCAGCTTGTGGATCAGCACCTTGAATTCGTCGCCGAAGATGCGCTCGCGCGATCCCGGCAGTCGGGTGTCGAAGCCGGCAAGCACATAGACTTCGTCGCGGCCGCTCGGTTTCGAGCCCTTGACGCGTTCCGGCTCGCTCGACCCGTGGCCGGCGATGCCGAGCACGACGAGATCGCCCTCGCCCGCCCTTTCGGTGACGGATTCGATCGCACGGAAGATGCCCTCGCGATCGGCCGCGCCGTTTTTCAGGACCGTCATATCCTCGACGCCGACCGAGCGCAGCGACAGGGAAAGATCCTCGGCATCGGCGACAGCGCCGTGCAGCGGCGGAACGTTGCGATAGAGGTCGATGCCGATCAGCACAGCCCTGACCGTGCCGCGTGAGGAAGCTTCGATCGTCCTTGCCAAGCCATCGGTCGCGGTCATGGCAAGGAAGGCAAGTGCTGCGGCCATGGAACGGAATGCGGACATGGCCAAACCTCCCCTCGCCCAGCTATTCGCGGCGCCATTCGACGCGGCGGTTCAGCGCGTCGATATCGTCTTCGGTGAGGTTCGCCGTCGCCGTGACATCCACCGGTTCGGAGGAGCCGCGGCCTTCGGCGTCGATCGTCGCATCGATGCCGTGGCTCTTCAGGAAATCGGCGACGGCCTGGGCGCGGCGCTCGGAGAGCTTCTGGTTATAGTCGTCGCCGCCGCGCCGGTCGGTGTGGCCGATCAGGATGATGCGGCCGGGGTTCTGCTCCTTCAGCGCTTCCAGCAATTCCTGGGCGGCCTCCGTGCCGATCGAGGTGAAGGTCGACTTGTCGAAATCGAAGGTGATCGGAACCGGAATGGAGACCGGTACGATGCCGCGCACATTCTGCGAATAGATGCCGCCGAGCACGCCGCTGCGGTGATCCTTCTCGGCAGGCACGAAACTGCCTTGCGGATTGTCGCTCGTCGGGTTGGCGGCAAGGATGCGGGCCTGGGCGGCGCGCTGGATGAGGTCGGAGATGGTGTCCGCAGGCGGCGCCTTCGGCGTGCGGGTCTCGTTCTTGATGATCTCGATCGCCTGCTGATAATCGGCGGCGGCATCGGCAAAGCGACGGGCGGAGAAATAGATCTCGCCGAGGGTGGCGGAGGCCTGCCAGAGCACCTGCGGGCTGTCGGCGGCAACCAGCAGCGGTTCGTAGTCGGCGACCGGCTTGTCGGCGGCCATCATTTCCTGGGCTGCGGCGAGCCGAAGGGCTGCGACGCGGCGCTGGGCGTTGATCTGGAACTGGCCGCAATCGGCGCTGACGGCGATCGCATCGGCTTCCGTCGCTGCGGCATTGATATCCTTGGCGGCAACCGCGGTATTGAGTTTGTCGAGAAGGGCGTTGCAAACAGGAGTATCGGCATTCGCCATCTGGAATTCTTCGCTTTCGCCGGCAGCCTCCGGCTCGGCCGAGCGGCCGAGATTGATCTGCGGCATCTTGATGCCGAAGCCGCCAGGAAGCTTGAATTGCGGCATCTTGATCTGCGGCATCGGCAGTTTCGGCATCTTCGTCTGGGACGATTGAGACGACTGCGCCGGCCGGTTGGACGTGCTGCCGGTGGCAGGGCCGATCAACTCCAGCTCATCGGCGGCAAGCTCCTGGCCGGGCGCCAGATTGGTGACGATCTTGTATTTCTTCGGCGGCTGCGAGGTCGCCTGCTCGACGGGCTTCGGAGCCGGCTTCTTCGGCTTTTCGATCACCGGTTCCGGCTTCTTGGCGACCTCCTGTTTCACGACAGGCTTAGGTTTCGGAGCAGCGGCCGGTTTCGGCGGCTTTGCAGCCTGTTCGACCGGTGCGGGTTTGGCTGCGGGGGTCGGCTTTGCGGCCGGTGCGACGGCGACGGGCGGAACGGCAGCCATGCTGTTGACTGTCGTCAGCATCAGCGTCTTGCTGCTGATCTTCGTGCCGAGGCTTCGGGCTTCTTCGAGACTGCGGGAAACGGCGTCCATGCCGCCGTCGATCGAGCGGAACATACCGCTGCCGCTGCCGCCGAGATCGGCGAAGATAGTCAGTGGTTTGGAGGAATAGAAGACCTTGATCTGCTCCTGGCCGACCGGGCCGGAAACCTGCAGCCTGGCGCCGCTGGCGGGATCGGGCACCTGAACGCGCTTGCCGGGGGCGACCAGCGCATCGGTCTGGTACTTGTTCGGGAAAAGCTTCACGACGGCGCCGTTCGGCGAAACGTTCAGCACCGTGACATAGGCATTTTCGGTCGATTGGATGAAGAGGCCGACGACTTCGCCGATGGCATATTTGGCTTCCGCGCGGTCGAAGGTAATGCTGACTGGCCCGCTCTGGGCCGGCGCTTCGGTGAGTGTGCGTTCGTTCTGCGCTTCGACGGCAGGAACCATCGAAAAAAACGAGAGGAATGTGGCTGCGGCTAGGATGGCTTTGCGGTTCAGCATTGGAAAACCTCCCTCTTCGAACAATCTCACACTGTCTTGAAGATGAGAATAGCACTGACCGGCGAAATTGGGATGGCTTTGCCTGTCTTGCTTGAGGGAGGGTTACAAATTATTTGGAGCCTCGAAGAAACCGGCGGGGCAAAGACGTGAGCAAGACTCGCGATCGGCAATATCCTCCGCTCTCTATAGTCCGTTCGACTGCTGAAAGAATGTTAGTTCTTGGGTTTCTGGCCTGCCGATTTCAAAATCGAGATCAGGTCGCTCATACCCTCCGGCGAGGAATTATAGAGCCAAAGAATATCCGGATTGTCCGATGTGAATTCCTTGCCGGCGCCCGCGCCCATGTCGCGGCCGGGCGAAGTCGCATCCGGCAGCTTGCTTTCGCCGGGCGTCAGCCCCTCGGCGCGTTCATGTTCGGCGATGATCGCGACAGCTGAGGCAAAGGCCTTTTCGTCATGCTGGCGGAGTGCTGCGAGCGCGGGATTGCGCGCCGCAAGGGCATCCTCGACCGGCCCGGCATAGCCAAGCCCGGGCATCTCAAGCGCCAGGAGAAGGCCAATCGACAGGGTTATGAGCCGGGATTTCGTCATGGTCGTCAATCCGTTATCGAGCTGATGGGCCAGTACGGCAGTCACGACGACAATAGGGAGAGGCCGGAAGGAAGGCAACGGCGCTCGGTGCCAATCGATTGGGAGGGTTGAAATCGGCCGGCCACCGATATCAAAGGATCTTCATCTGCTGCAGGCCGAGGCGGAGATTGCGCAGCATCTCGCCGAAGATCTCCTCGATCTTGCCGGTCGACCAGACGACCATGGTGCCGTAGGGCGAGCGCTTGCGCTGCATGAAACCCGCCGTCTCGAAATCGATCAGCGTCTTGCGGCAGGTCTCGCTCGACATGACGGCGACGAGGAAACGGGCGAGATTGGACTGGTCGATCGCCCCTGCCTTTTCCGCCCAGTTCTGGATCAGCCGCGGCTTGGTGTCGGCCGTGAACATCGAGGCGAGCGCGCGGTCCTGTGAAAGCCCCAGGCGCTGCAGCTTGGCCGGATCGCGGGTGAGCGAAACCACATAGTCGTTGTGCAGATCGGCGAAACGCTCGATATCCTCGGCGGTGTTGATGCCGAAGACTTTCATGGAATAGAGGAACTCGGCCATCAGATAGGTCGGCTCGGAGCGCAGCTGCGCCAGATGCTTCTCGTCCGTGCTGGCCGAGGCCGCGCAGACGCGATCGGAGAAGCCTATTCTGGCCGCGCGCACCTGCTCCAGCAGGCTGACATCGAGCGCCAATTCGTCACCGTTCCATTCCAGCATAAGCATTCCCTGCCAGCAAAACTTCGAGACGATGAACTTGTACTATCGCCGGCGCAGATCTCCAAATCGTTTGGAAAGCAACGGCTTGCTGAGGAGGCACAACTATCCTACCATTTTGAATGGCTTGACGGTCTTTCGGGGGTCGAGGCAATGCGTAGTTCAGGGTCGCATATTCTGTTTGCCGCGGCACTTGCCGTCGCCTCGCCGATTTTCGCCAAAGACACTGTGATGATCGAGCTTCGCAGCGGCGACGGCGCGCGTTCGGTCGGTATCATCTCCGCCGGCGAGGAAGTGGAGGCATCCGGGCCTGCGGCGATCACCGTCGGCGACGACGGCACCATCTACATCCTCGACCAGAATAACGGCCGGGTGCTTGCCGTCGATGCCGAGCGCTCGCAGGCCGATCCGGAAATCCTGCCGCTGCCGGAGAATGCCGCGCCGGAGGATCTCGCCGTCGTCCACAACGAACTCTATCTCTGGTCGGATGGCATCGTGCCGCTCGAGCGTTCTACCGATGCCGACGGCCGGTCGCAGACGCTGCGCGCCGTCGATGGCGGCGATGCCGACGACTACACACGCTCGGTCTTTGCCTCGATGGGATCGGTGCCGCCGGGGCCGCTGAACAGCATCATCGACGAGATCGGCCGCAGCACCAGCCGGCCCGAGGCTCGCCCCCCCGTCATCCAATATGTGCCGAGCCGCGGGCTCGGCGATATCGTCGCGGAAGTCTCGTCTACGAACGACAAGGCGGAAATCCTGCTTCGGCGCAGCAGTTCGGAAGAGAACTTCCTCTCGCTGCAGCTCGCCTCCGAAGGGCGGATCGGCACCGTCGAGCTTCTCGACATCGATACGACAGGCAGGCCCTATGCGCTGGTCGAACTCGTACCCGCCGACCGGCCCGATCGTACCGGCATGCTGGTCGTGCGCTTTACGCCGAACGGAGCGATGGACCGCGTCTACGACCTGCCGATCGAAGCCGGCACGGTATTTTCAAGGCGCTTCGTCGCGATCGGCCCGCGCGGTGATGTGCTCTTTCTCCGTTCGCAGGAAAGCCGGGCGCAGGTGCTGAAACTCGACGGGCGCGAGCCCGGCCGCAAGCTCGCCGTCGCCAAACCCGCAAAGCCGCTGAACACAGGCAAGCCCGGCAAGGCGCCGAAGGTCGCGATCGTGCCGAAATCGCGGGGCGATGTCATCGAGCGCGCCATCGGCTTCGAGACTCTGAACTGGCTGGTAACGCCGACGGCCTATGGCGGAGATCCCGGACCGGGCTGCGCCAACATGAACCGGCTGCGCCGCCCGATCTACCTGATCGGCAAGCGCGGCCAGACGGTAAAGGGCGTCCCTTATTGCTGGGGCTGCAAGACGCCGCTCGAAGCTTTCATCAGCGGCGTGGAAAAAGGCCAGACCGCCGGCAATGTCTGCACCAAGAGCGCGCCGCAATCCAACATTCTCGGCGTCGATTGCTCCGGCTTCGTCAGCGACGCCTGGGGCCTGAAGATGCATGTGTCGACGCGCGCCATGCCCGGAATCACCAAGCGCCTCTCCGATCCCTGGTCGATGCGCCCAGGCGACGCGCTGAACAAGCCGGGCTCGCACGTCCTGCTATTCATGCGCTTCACTGATGACAAGAAGGTGGAGGTGATGGAGGCCTCGCCGAACGCCTGCAAGGGCCGCGTCTGCCGCAACACCTATTCGCTCGGCAGCCTGCTGATGCGCGGCTACCAGCCGGTGCGCTTCAAGGGGCTGGATGGCTGACGCTGGAGATCAGGGCGCGGTTCTACGACTGGGCACAAACAAGCGTTGCGCCCAGCACGGGCGTTTGGATCAGATTGCCACCTGAACATTTTCCAAGACGAAATCCGGAAGTCCGATCAAAGGCTGCGTCTTTGCAGCGTCGACCGAAAGCGCCGCGACTACAGCGGCTGCCGCTGGTGAAGCCAGCGAAAGCTCATCCGGTATTGATATCATTTTGATATCGAGCTTAGCGTAGTCCACCGTGTAGTATCCGGTTGCATCCTGAGACACGACATCCGGCCTGATCAGCAAAAGATCCTGCGCCATCGTGCCGATAAAAAGCGGGCCGCCCCAGATGTAACGGAATGCATAGATCGGGATGCCGGCGGGGGAAACGCCAAGGCGGCGAATATTCCTCTTCAGCCGCCGATCCGACCAACCAGGATCGCCGCCACCGGGATCGCCACCACCGGGATCGCCGCCGCCGGAGTCACTGCCGGAGCTTCCACTGCTGGAACCGCCGCCCATTCCGGATGAGTTGCTTGAGCCGCTGGAACTCTTGTCCGAACGAGCAAAAGTCGTTTCCCGGTCATTACTCTTCGCGGCGACCTTTTTCACGGTTGGCGTCTTTTTGCGCGCCGGCTCCGCCGGCTCTTGATTGGCGAAGAGCGTCTTGCCGCCGGAGTCAAAGATGCAGCCCTGCAGCATGACGCCGGAGCCGGCGATGAAGGTCGAGCAGAGGAGTACACGGATGAAGACTTTGCTGGTCATGTCAGGCGCCCCCAGATCGCCGTTTAAAAAAGATCATATCGCGGATTTCGCTTTGCCCACGTCGCCTTCGCAAGAAGCGTCAGCCTCTCGTTGAGTGACTTCGTCTTCGGAAGAGCTTTGAGTTCTTGTGCAGTCAATTCCGCCGAAAACGCCTCTGCGGCCTTCTTTTTGGCAGAGTCGGCCAAGGACGCGAGCTCTTTGTCGGACTGCTTTTTGGGATCGCCGGTCCCGGGCCTGTTGAGCGCGCTTGCAAGAGCGAAATAGTGGGCGGCGGTCGCGAGGCTTTCCGCATCTGAGCCGTCGGCCTTGGCCATCTTGGCCCGCTCGAGCGCGCTCCAATAATCGCCGCGCTCCGCGCCCATTTCCAGCCAGGAGAGGGCTGCAGCCTCGTCCTTAGGCACCCCTAAGCCGTCTCTATACATAAGACCGATGTTCCTTGGAGCATAAGGCTGGCCGCCATCCGCTGCCCTTTTGAAAAGCTCCAGGGCCTTCTCAAGGTCCTGCGGCGCGCCTTTGCCTGCGCGATAAATCATCCCGAGGCTGTTCATCGAATATATGTCGTCTCTCTTGAGACCTGATTCGTAAAAGCGAATGCCGCGTTCCATGTCGGATGGGACGTTGACGCCGTTCGAGAAGATGTAGCCAAGTTCGTTCATTGCATAGGTGTGGCCGAGGTCGGCTGCCTGGAGCATTAGCTTCAGGCCTTCCTGGGTGTCGGCTTTCACACCGCGGCCATAAAAGAGGCTTTTGCCATAGGCATAGAGCGCGTAGGGATCCCCCTTCTTCGCGCCAATGGCGGCTATCTCGCTCGATTTACCGAGATTTGCCGGTACAGACGCTCCGACGAGATAGAGCGCAGAAAGCTCCGAAATCGCCCTTACATGCCCCGCATCCATAGCCTTCTTAATCGTCGCAAAAGCCGTCTTCGTCTCCCGGTTGGCAAGCTGGGCGCGGCCGAGTTGGTAGACGAAGCGTGCGACCTCGGGGTAGGTTTTCATCGCCTCCGTGCAGGCGGGCACAGCCACGTCCGGATCGATCTCGTTCGGCAGCTTGCCCGCAGTGACGCCCTGCAGGTCGAGGGGGGCTGCGGCTGCGGTGTCGCAGGCGTCGAGGGTCGGTTTGAAGGTGACGGTTGCGGGCGGCAGGTCGTCGTTGGCGGCCTGCAGCGTCATGGCGAAGGTCTGGTTTTCCGTGCCGATCTGCGGCTCGTAGGATAGAGCTGGAATATCCGCCGCCTCAAGCACGTGGCCAAGCCCGATCACCCGGTCTGCGGCGCGTAGCGTGCCCTTGTCTGGCAGGGCGGCGACCTTGAAGGTCATTTCCGCGGCCGAAGCCGGGACTACGGGAAGGCTGGCCTTGATGGGGCCGACGCCGATCGTCGTGTCGATATCGCGCGGCAGTTCCTTCAGATAGGCGCCGGCATCGGCAAGCCGCACCTGCTTCTCCTGTTCGAGTTGGGCCAGCTTGGCCCCGGCATCGGCCGAGACGGTGATTGCGACCACGCCCTGAGTCGCCTGGCCGTAAGGATCGCTCACGCTATAGCCGATGAGGCCGACGGTGCCCGCCGCAACGCCCGATGAATCATAGGTCAGCGCCGTCAGCGCCGCAGCGGGAAGCTTGGCGCCCTGCTCCAGCGGCTTGCCGTCGAAGCTGAGTTTGCCGGTCTGGGGGAGTTGGTTGATGGTGACGAGCAGCGCCGAACCGGTCTCGTCATGCGGGGGTGCGATCGTCAGCTTCGTGGCTGCGGCTCCTTCCGGCACGCTCGCCTGCTGCATCGGCTCGACGCTTGGCGGCGGCGGCGCCGGAATGAAATAGAAGCTGTCCATCAGCGAGGAGTTTTCCCAAGGCACCTGCTTGCCGTTGGTCATGGCGATCACGTCGCGACGCACATCGGTCAGGACCTGGCGGATTTCCTTGTTGGGCTCGCTGGCGCGCTTGATGAAGGATTCGGAATAGGGGCTGAGCGCCCCCTCGCCGTCGAGCGCCACCTGGCCCGGTTCTGTGGAGAAGGCGATCAGGCTGCCGAGGTCGCTGTCGATGCGCGCAAGACCCCGCGTCGCGCCGACCGGCTCCAGCTTTTCAGCCATCCAGAATTTCTGTGCGTTGAACGGGTTGTTGCGGCAGGCATCTAGGAAGATCAGCTGCACACGCGAATTCTGCTTGAGGTGGTTCAGGATGAGGTCGAGTGGCATGGTCTGCGTCTCGACGTCATAGGGTGTTTCCAGCGTGGCATCGACCGGCACGATGAAATTCTGCCCGCCCACCTGGATGCCGTGGCCTGAATAATAGATGAGGCCGGCTTCGGCATTGCCGGTCGAGCGCAGGAAACGGCGCACCGTATCTTCGAGCCCGATGCGGTCGACATTGACGCCGATCGTCACGTCGAAGCCGGCTGCGCGCAGCGTATTCGAAACCTCTTCGACATCATTGGCGGGATTGGGGAGCGAGGGCAGCGTCTTATAGACCGAGTTGCCGATGACGAGTGCGACGCGGCGTCCCTTCTCTTCGGTGACCGCGGCATGCGCGACGGCAGCCGACAGCAGTATTGCCGCGGCGGTCAGCAGATAAGCGCACAGTCTCTTGACATCGTGAAACTTGGGCATGGCTCGATCGCAAACATTCTATTGTTTCTGCTCAATAAAATTTGCTGGCCCGCTGGTGCAGAGCCCCCTCCACATTCACGTTTCAAAAATATTCCTGACAGCTAAAAAAAGCAAGCTTCGCCGCCTCCAAGAGAATTGGAGCAGCCCTTCCAGATTGGAAGCCTGCGGCCGGTGAGGAAGGACTATGGAGAGCCGGAACTGATCATACGGACGGCATTTGATACGTCAGTTCCGACGAAATTTCCTTAGCCTGGAAACGTATAGTTGCTGATCGAAGCCGGTTTCATCTCGATGGAGAAGCCCGGTAATGTGGGCGGCATGTAAGCGGCGTTCTCGATCCGGCAGGGATCGACGAAATGTTCGTGCAGGTGGTCGACATATTCGATGACGCGGCCGTCCTTGGTGCCCGACACCGCGAGGTAATCGATCATCGACAGGTGCTGCACATATTCGCAGAGGCCGACGCCGCCGGCATGCGGCCAGACCGGCAGATTGAACTTCGCGGCGATCAGCAGCACGGCGAGGACCTCGTTCAGCCCGCCCATGCGGCAGGAATCGATCTGCACGATATCGATCGCGCCCTCGGCGATGAACTGCTTGAACATGATGCGGTTCTGGCACATCTCGCCGGTCGCGACCTTCACCGGTGCGATCGCCTGGCGGATCTTGCGATGGCCGGCAACATCGTCCGGGCTTGTGGGTTCCTCGATGAAGAAGGGCTTGGCCGGCGAAAGCGCCTTGATCCAGTCGATCGCCTGGCCGACGTCCCAGACCTGGTTGGCGTCGATCATCAGATAGCGATCGGGACCGATCACCTCGCGGGCGATCCTGAGGCGCCGGATATCGTCTTGCAGATCGCGGCCGACCTTCATCTTGATATGGTTGAAGCCGGCGTCGATCGCCTCCCGGCAAAGGCGGCGCAGCTTCTCGTCCTCATAACCCAGCCAGCCAGCCGAGGTCGTGTAGCAGGCGTAACCCTCTTTTTCGAGGATGGCGATGCGCTCCGCCTTGCCGGCTTCCGCCTTCTTGAGGATGGCAATCGCTTCATCGCGTGTCAGCACGTCGGTGAGATAGCGGTAATCGACGATATCGGCGATCTCCTCAGGCGACATTTCGGCGACGAGCCGCCAGACGGGCTTGCTGGCCTGCTTGGCGAGCAGATCCCAGACGGCATTGACGACCGCGCCGGTCGCCAGATGAATGGCGCCCTTTTCCGGGCCGATCCAACGCAATTGGCTGTCGCTCGTCAGATGCCGCCAGAATTTACCGGGATGGGCGAGAACCTCGGCAAGGTCTGCGCCGACGACGAGATGACGCATCGCCTCGATCGCCATGCAGCAAATGTCGTTGCCGCGGCCGATGGTGAAGGTCAGGCCGTGGCCGGCAAGACCGGGCGTGTCCGTATCGAGAATGACGTAGGCGGCCGAATAATCGGGATCGGGGTTCATCGCATCGGAGCCGTCAAGGCTTTGCGACGTGGGAAAGCGGAGGTCGAAGACGCGGAGATCGGTGATGCGGGTCATTGTTGTTCCTCCCGATTATCATTGTATGGGCCGAAGGCTGTGGCCGACCGGCCGGCAGCGCTGCCCGGCCGCACCATCAGCTGAGGTCAGATCGTCCAGCCGCCGTCGATGGCGATCGCCTGGCCGGAGGTGTAGGTCGCGCCTGCGAGATAGACGGCGAGATCGGCGATTTCCTCCGGCGAGCCGAGCCGGCCCATCGGCTGGCGGGAGATGAAGGCGGCGCGCGCCGCGTCATAATCGCCTTGCGCCCGCATGCGGTCCTGCAGCGACGGGCTTTCCACCGTGCCGGGGCAGATGGCGTTGCAGCGGATGCCTTGGGCGACGTAATCCGCGGCGACCGCTTTGGTCAGCCCGATGACCGCCGCCTTGGTGACGCCGTAGGCGAAGCGGTTCGGCACGCCTTTGATGCTGGAGGCGACCGAGGCCATGTTGATGATCGCCCCGTCCTTGCGCTCGAGCATGCCGGGCAGCACGGCGCGGATGGTGCGGATCATCGCTTTGACGTTGAGGTCGAAGGCGAATTCGAGATCGGCGTCCTGCATTTCGAGGATCGAGCCCGCATGAACGAAGCCGGCGCAGTTGAACAGCACGTCGACGGCGCCGATCTCGGCGACGAGGGCCGTGACCGCACCCCCGTCGAGCACGTTCAACTGATGAGTGGAAACGCCGGTTTCCGCGGCCAGGCTTGCGAGCGCATCGGTATTGATGTCGGTCGCGTGGACCTTGGCGCCGGCTGCGGCAAAGGCCGCCGCCGTCGCCCGGCCGATGCCCTGGCCGGCGGCGGTGATGAGAACGGTCTTGCCGGAAAGTCTGTTTGTCATGTCACGGGCCTTTTCTTGATGTCTCTACGCTGGACGATGGATGCGGCTGTGCTTCAGGGCTCGGCCATGATGAAACAGCTCGCCGTCACCGTCCATCACCAGCTTTCCCCCGCGCGCGTCGAGGTGGTTCTGGCAAGGTGAGCGCAACATGCCACCTTGCTCCGATTGGCTGCCTGTCTTCAGCCATGATTTGTCTGTTTATAGACAAACAGACGATCGCCCCAGGGTCAAGTGCGAAGTTTTCCTTTTCCGGTCGCGGTTCTGCGTATATGCAGAGCAATATTCATAGGAGGAAGGAATGGAGACCGACGAGTCCGACCGCTACCGCGCTCCTGCCCTCGACAAGGGCCTCGATATATTGGAGCTACTTGCCGGTGTCGACAGCGGCCTCACCCAGGCGGAAATCGCCAAGCGGCTCGATCGCAGCCCCAATGAATTCTACCGCATGCTCGATCGCCTGGTGCGCCGCGGTTACGTCACGCGGCTCGACGGCGACCGCTATTCGCTGACGCTGAAGCTCTTCGGCCTGGCGCAGCTGCATGCGCCGGTGCGCCGGCTCGCCTCCTACGCCACGCCGCTGATGCGGGATTTCGCCCAGCGCACGCGCCAGGCCAATCACCTCGCGGTCTTCGATCGCGGCGCGGCAGTCGTCATCGCCCAGCAGGAGGCGCCGGATTACTGGGGGTTCTCCATCCGGATCGGCGCCCATATCAGCCTGTTCGACACCGGCTCGGGCCATGTTCTGCTTGCCTTCCGCAGCGCGGAGGAGCGGGAAATGATGATCTCCGAACATGTGCGCAGCCGCGCCGATATCGAACTCGGCGCCGAATTCTACGACCGTCTCGACCAGATCCGCGAGCGCGGCTACGAGATGATGGCGAGCGCCCAGACGGCGGGCGTCTATAATCTTTCCGCGCCGGTCCTCGGGCCGGACGGGCGCTGCATCGCTGCCCTCACCTGCCCCTTCATCGCCCTCGTGAACGCGCCTTCGGCGCCCGATATCAGCCAGACCATCCTGCTGGTGCAGAAGACCGCCGCCCAGCTTTCGCTGCTGGCCGGGGCGGATGTCCTCAATCCTGGCTGACGGCCGGGAATTTCTATTTGAACAATCCATTCACTGGGGATAGCTTGCCGGAACCACTCTGGAGGAGAGAGCCTGTTGATCGACACCCATCTGCACATCATCGACCGCTCGGCGCTGCCCTATCCCTGGCTCTCCGGTGTGCCCGATCTCGATCATGATTTCCTCTACGAGACCTATGCGGCCGAGGCCCGGCGCTGCGGCATCACCAAGGTGCTCCATATGGAGGTGGACGTCGATCCCGCCGCCATGCAGGCCGAGACCGATCACATCAAGACCCTTGCTGCCCGCGAGGGCAGCCTGATTGCCGGCGCCATCGTCTCCTGCCGGCCGGAAGAGAAGGACTTTGCCGCCTATCTCGAGCGGCAAAAGGCCGATCCCTTCGTCAGGGGGTTCCGCCGCGTGCTGCATGTCGTCCCCGACGCTGTGTCGGAAGGCGCGCTTTTCCGTGAAAACATCCGGCGCATCGGCGGCAGCGGCCTGACCTTCGACCTCTGCACATTGCCGCATCAGGCGGGCCGCGTGACCGCGCTTATCGATCTTGCGCCTGACGTGCAGTTCGTGCTCGACCATTGCGGCGTGCCCGACATACGCTCGGATGCTTTCGAGCCTTGGAAGGCCGGTATCTCGGAGATTGCCCGGCGACCGAACGTCATCTGCAAGGTCTCGGGCGTCGTCGCCTATGCCGATACCGGGACATGGACGGCTGAGACGCTGAGGCCCTATATCGAACACGTCATCGCGAATTTCGGCTGGGATCGTGTCGTCTGGGGCAGCGACTGGCCGGTCTGCACGCTCGGCGGCGGACTTTCCACATGGGTGGCGGCGACCCATGCCGTGCTTTCCTCCAGCAGCGAGGCGGAGCGTTCCAAGCTGCTTTTCGCCAATGCGCAGCGCCTCTGGTCGCTCTGACCTCACAAAATCATATGATGTGCTGTATCTCGCAAAAGTGCTACTTTGGCATGTCTTTTGCTTGTTTAATGATGAAGCAACGCAAATGTTTCGGTTTGGGACGACGTACCACCAAACAATTGCTAGCTTTACTCATCTCAGGTAAAAGTTGTCAGGCAGGGATTTGGCGAATAACTTCATATCCGCTGTCTTCAGGAGGGAAAAGAAATGAAAGAAGAACCGCATGCAGTGGATGTTCACGTCGGAAAGACGATCCGTATACAGCGTCTGCTGAGGAAGGTTTCCCAGACGGAACTGGGCGAACGTGTGGGCGTCACGTTCCAGCAGATCCAGAAATACGAAAAAGGCTCAAACCGCGTTTCCGCCAGCATGCTGGTCGAAATCGCCGGCGCGCTGAAGGTCGACGTCAGAACGTTTTTCGACGATCTGTCCGCTCCTGATACAGCCAACGACAACCCCGCTCCCAGCGAGGAATTCGTGATTTCGCGCGAAGGCGTTCTTCTCAACGCGGCGTTCTTCTCGATCAAGAACGAAGCGCTTCGCAAGAAGATCCTGAAGCTCGTCCAGGCGATCGCCAACACCGAACAGTTGGAAAGCGACGCGGCCGAATAAACCGCTTGTCCCTTACGCGGTCGGGGCGGGCCGCATGAGGGTTAGTGGCGGTCGATCAGAATCAGATTCTCGCTGGCATCCTTCATTGCGATCTTGGCCTTGCTGCCGAGCAGCTTCTCGAGATTGACGTCAAGTTCCCTGTCGGGATCTATGCCGTCCCAATCGATGACGACCTGCAGCAGCGCCATGTTCGTCAGGTGCATCAGATTACGCGGCTGAAGCTTTTCAGCCTCCTCCTTGGCTGCCGACAGCAGCCGGAAGATCCTTGCGTATTCGCTGCCTGTACCTTCGCTATGTTGTTCAAACATCGTTCCCGCCTCTTTGGTCGTGGAACCTACGATTCCATCGCCAGTGCATCTTTCTGCCGCGACCGTTATTCTAGCGTTACAGGAGTCACAGTCCGCGTGATTTCGGCGTGCAAAAGCTCCCAGTGGGAGGTTGCGGCAAAGCGCCAGTCACGGTCGACGGGCAGGAATTCGTCCCGGCGCAGCCAATCCAGCACCAGCCGCGCGTCGTTTCGCTTGCGTTCGACGCGGTTCTTGCGGATGGCGGCGAGGATGTGGTCGCGGCGCGGCTTGCGGGCGAAATGGCACTCGTCGACCACCTTCGCATAGGTGCGCTCGGAAAAATGCAGGAAACGGCCGGCAAGCAGCAGTTTCTTGCGCTCGCCAGGGGAAATCTCGCCGCCAGCGTAAAGCGCCTCGATCGTCGGCTCGAAATCGACCCAGGGCACTGAGAGCGGCAGCCAGCCGAGTTCCTGCGGAGCATGCACCAGGGCGACGGCTTCGTCGTCGAGCAATCGGCCCGTCTCGTAATCCTCGAAGATCGAACCGATGCCGACCATGCCGAAGGGAGCGCATTCGGCTGCGCGCAACGCGCCCATGCTGGCGCCGCCGGCAACGGCGACATCATGTTCGAGCGCGTAGAGGATTTCCTTATGCCAAACCGACGGCAGATCGCCGAAATAGCCGTCGACGAGACCGATCGCGGTGGCGCCGTCCTCAACGGCTTTCAGGATGTCGCCGCAGGCGGCGGGCGGCCGGAAATCAATGCGGGGAGACATCGCTCTTGCCGCGGCCAGATCGCTTCCGAGGCTCGGGCCGACGAACAGCACCTTCATGATTGGGCTCCCCTCATGGTGTTGACGGCGCGCATGCCGAGCTGGATGTACTGGCCCGAGATGTCGACTTCCAGACCCGGCACGATCACCCTGACGACCGAGACCGGCAGGTCCCGATGCGCAAACGGCACGACGATGATCTGCTCGACGCCGGTTGCCGTCAGCCGGTCGGTAATATGACCGATGGTCTCCTGGATCGTCGCCGGGCGGCGGTGACGGGCCTGGAACGCGTGCATCCGGCCGTCGCCCTCGCAGAGTTCGACAACCTGCTGCATCGCCGCACTCTGGTCGAGCCGCTGATAGATGCGCGGCGAGAAATCGTCACGGCTGCCGGCAATCGCGGTCAGCCGGCTCTGCGCCGCTTCGGTGATGGCGCGCAGCGCGGCGCGCACGGGATCTGGATGGCAGCCGCAGCCGCCGCAGACATAGGACCAACGCGCATCGACACGGTCGGAAAGATTGCCGGGCATGATGACGGCCAGAAACGCGGGAACGCCGATATCACTGGTCATGTCGAGCAGCAGCAGCCGCATGCCGGCGCGTGCGATCCGGTCGGTCATGATGTCGATGACGGCATCGCCGAAGGAGGTGGGATCGATGCGGCTCTCCTTCAGCCGTTCCGGCGATTTCAGCTGGGTCAAGGCCCAGGCGTCGCGCTCCACCAGCTCGCAAAGCCCATGCAGCACCGCTTCGGACGGCGTGTTGCCGGAGGCAAGGCCGTCGCTCGATTGCTCGAAGCCCGGCGGCCTCTCGCCGCGATGATCGAGGCCGACGAGCCACCAAGGCACGAAAACGCTGCTGCCGGAAAGGATGTCGAGGCCGGAGCACCAGGGAATGGGGCTGTTTCCGATCTCGTCAGGGGCGCAGCGTGCGACATTGTCGAGATCGATCATGGCGGCGCGTTCCGCCCGCATGCCGGCAACGGTCGCCTGCGTCAGGTCGGCGGGGGCAATTTCCGCAATCCGCGTCTCGATCGCCTCCATGGCAGCCGAGGCCATGGCGGCTTCGTTGTCGATGCCCTTGCCCTGAAAGACCGAGAGCGTATGGCTGTTCGGCCGCGTCGCGAAGGCGACGGGAATGTTCAACACATCGAGCGCGGTCAACAGGCCGACGCGCGTAACGCCGAATTCGCGCAGATGCGGCCTGATTGCTGCCAGCGTCTGAGCCGGCGTGACCGCGCGGTCGTGATATTCGCTGACGCCGGCCGATGATCGTTCGAGATCACCGGCAAGCTTTTCAAGATCGGCGAAAGCGGACATACGATCTCGTCCTTAGCGGAACTTCAGAGCATGCGTCAGGTTTTCGAGGGCGTTTGGAGCGATGCTGAGCTCGTCCTGCTTCATCGCCGCCTTGGCTGCGGCCGAGAAACGGGGCTGGGAGAGAATGGCTGCATTGGTTTCGACACTGGTTTTCATTTTCCATCTCCAATGGGTAGGCAGAGGGCCTGCCGTTAACCATTGGAGGGGAACACTTCCTGCGTCATTTAAGCGTTACAGGCTTCGTTAAAAGGCCATCTAATCAAGGAAGTCCGGCCAGATGCAGGCCATGAATCAGCGCTTCCGTGTAGCGGGGATCGCGATCGGGAACAAAATGGCGGATGTCTTCGCTACGGAAATCTGGGAAATTTTCCAGAACGACGTTAGCATAATTGCCGGCCTTTTTCATATCGCCCGCCATGGCGTGGGCGGCCGCGAGTAGTCGAGCGGTGGCCTGTTTGGACTTTACCGGCTCAAGCGCCTCGATCGCCTGCTCGTATTCTCCACGATCGAAGTGAATGCCGCCACGGTTCCAGTAATAGTAGTCGGGCGGCAAGGGATTAAGCTTGAAAGCCGCTTTATTCAAATCCAGCGCCTTGTCAAAGTCGCCGTAGTGGCACAGCGCATCGGCATAATCAGCTAGAATGTCCGCATCGTTGGGATTGAGATCCTGAGCCTGCTGGAAATATTCCAGGCTTTCGTCGAAACGGCGGCGATAAAGCGCCACGAAGCCGAGTTCGCGGTAGGCGCGGCCGCTGTTCGGGTCGGACTGCTGCGCCAGCCGCGCCGCACCATTCGCCTCATCGAGAAGATCGGTGTCCTGCATGCCGCGGATCAGCCATTCCATACCGAGAGCGCGTGATACGCCGGCATGGGCGGCCGAGAAATGCTCATAACGGTTGAGCGAGGATTTGAACCATTTGCGCGCCTGGCGCAGGTGCTGCAGGTCGGTGTGAGCGATCAGCCGCTTGCCTTCGAGATAGAGACGGTAGGCGGAGGCCGGCGCCTCGCCGATCGGCATCGACAGCTCGTGGCGCTCGATCGTGTCGGCGAGCGAGGAGACGATCCGCCGGGTCAGATGCGCGAAGGATTCGCTGATCTTCTGCATCACCAGCGGCAGTTCCAGTGCCCAGATCACCTCCGACGTCGTCGTCCGCGTAAGGCGGCAGGTCGCATAGACATCCTCGTCGCGGCCCTGGATGGTGACGTAGACCGCATAGTCGAAGCTGAGGTCGAGCGGGCCGGGGACGGCGCGCGAAGGGTCGACCGAGCGGCTGAGAATCTCGAGGCTCGTATGGGCCGCAATCACCTTGAAGCCGCGCTGCTGGCTGAGCCCGATGGTGACGTCTTCGAGCAGCGCCCTGCCGACGCGTTCCATCAGCGGATCGGTGAAGATGCTTTCCGGCGGCAGGATGATGATGCGCGGCTGGCCGAGCATATCGGCGAACATGCCGGGCGCCAACGGACGTTCCGGCGTCACAACCTGAGCTGCGGGGATCAGGCCGAGTTCGCGGGCGAGCGCTGTAGTGCTCTCTTCCGGCTCGGTATCGAAATCGTCCTTCAGCTGGCTCTTGCACTTCAGATAGGCCTGACGCGCCGCGGCCGGATCGTTCATCCTGACATGAACGCGCATCAAGGCGCGATAGGCCGTCTCGTTGGCAGGGTCGAGTTCCAGCAGACGCTTGGCAAGGGCTACCTGTTCTTCATCGGACCGATCTTCCGATGTCTCGACCAGCCGGGTGAGATGGGCCGAGCGCAATTCGTCGATACGCTGGCGCTCGAAGGTCAGCCAGTCTTCCGCACCTTGCGTCGGCGACTTGGCGCCTTCCAGCAATTCGCCGTTGAGCATGTCGCTGTCTTCGGGCGCGAGCGGCCCTTTCCGCTTCAAGATGCGGACGTCGACCTCCCAGCCGCTGCCGAGTCCGATATGGGTTCTGGTCGCGGCGAGAAGCGGCGGAAGGTCGCCGGGAATGCTTTGCTCGATGCGGGCGAGCAACTGACGCAAGCTCCCTGCCCGCTTTTCCGGCAGTTCCGATTGCCAGAGCTGCCGCCTGATCGTTTCGCGGTCGAGTTCGAGATTGGGTTCGGCCGCGAGCATGGCGAGGAGAAAATAAGATTTCTCCGGCAAGGGGAGCTCTTTCCCCGCCGCCATCAATCGCGGTCTTCCGAGCAGGCAGAGCCTGTTCGTCGACACCTCTCCCGATGTCCCTTGCATTTCGGTTCTCACCCCAGAAAGCCAGGCGCGCAGAGGCGCCGGCCAATCGGTGATCATGTTAGTGCTATAAGAGCGCCGCGCATAGCGGCTTTGCTATAAAAAGAAGAAGTTTCATCGAATAATTGCATCTTTTCGCGCCGGCTGTGGAGGAAAATGCTTAGCCAACACTTGATGCGGCAAGGTTCGGCGTCTCATTACGGCACGTTATTTCAACTGTCGCCGTCGGCGCAGCTCAAAATCGATCGGCACACTTAGAGGATCATAGTGCCTGGACGATCCGTTTTGCGCCGGTTTCCGCCACCGTTGCGGCCTCGACGAAATCGAGCCCGATATCGAGCACCGGCGCGCTGTGCGTCAGCCAGCCGACGGAAATGAGATCGACCCCCGACGCCGCGATTGCGGCGGCCGTTGCCGGCGTGACGCGGCCGGATGCTTCGCTGATGGCCCGGCCGGCGATGATGGCGACGGCTTGACGCAACTGATCCGGCGTCATGTTGTCGAGCAGAACGGCATCGACGCCGACTTCCATCGCCTCACGCAACTGATCCAGCGTATCGACCTCGACCTCGATCTTCACCATATGGCCGACACCGGCCCGCGCCCGGCGGATCGCCTCCGTGATGCCGCCGGCGATCGCGACATGGTTATCCTTGATAAGCACCGCGTCGTAGAGCGCGAAACGGTGGTTCATGCCGCCGCCGGCCCGCACCGCATATTTTTCCAGCGCCCTCAGCCCCGGCGTCGTCTTGCGCGTGCAGGCGACGGAAGCCCTGGTGCTCTTGATGGCGGCGGCAATCTCGGCCGTGACGGTCGCAATGCCTGAGAGGTGACCGAGGAAATTCAGCGCGGTGCGCTCGGCGGTGAGCAGTCCGCGCGACGGGCCTTCCATGGTGGCGATCACGTCGCCCGGCTTGACCGCATCGCCGTCTTCGAGATGGCGGCGCATGGTGATTTCGGGATCGACGAGGTAAAAGGCGAGTTCGGCCGCATCGAGGCCGGCGATTACCCCCGGCTGGCGGGCGGCCATCACCACCGTCGAGCGATGCTCCTTCGGAATGACGGATGTCGAGGTGATATCGCCGGCAAGGCCGAGATCTTCGAGAAGGGCTGCGCGCACCAAAGGTTCGACGATCAGGCGCGGGAGGGGAACGAGGCTCATCTCAGGCACTCCTTGCAAGCGAATAGGGCGGTGTCGCGCGGGCGATTTCCAGGGCGTCCGACAGGCGCATCCGCCGCCGCTGCGCATCGGCGAGCCTCAGCGGAAAATCGGTACGGGCATGGGCGCCGCGCGATTCCATTCGCAGGCTGGCAAAGACGGCGATCAGCAGAGCGACGATAGCGGGATCGGCGGCAGGGCCGGTGCTTTCGGCGAGCGGCAGCAATGCGGCGATCGCTCCATTCACGGCGTCGGCGTTGCGCAGCACGCCGAGATGGCGCGAGACGATCGGCCGGACGAGCGATGCATCGGCCGGCGCCGGCAGTTTTACGGCAATGACCGAGCCGATACCATTTGCCGGCACGCCGGATATATCGCGCGCGGTCCGCATGCCCATCACAGCCGCCTCCAACAGCGAGTTACTGGCGAGCCGGTTTGCGCCGTGCAGGCCGGTGGAAGCCGCTTCCCCCGCCACCCAGAGACCGGGCACCGAACTGCGGCCGTTTCCATCCGTCGCAACGCCGCCCATGTGATAGTGAACGGCCGGGCGCACCGGGATGAGGTCTGTCGCGGGGTCGATACCGGCCTCGCCGCAAAGGGCTGAAATGAGGGGGAAGCGCATGGCAAACCGGCCGCCGAGAGCATCGCGGGCATCGAGGAAGACCTTGCCGCCACGGGCGATCTCGGCGCTGATCGCCCGCGCCACCACGTCGCGCGGCGCAAGCTCGGCACCCGATATGCGAGCCATGAACCGTTCGCCCTTTTCGTTGACGAGCAAGGCCCCCTCCCCGCGCACCGCCTCGCTGACGAGCGCCAGCGGCCTGCGGCGTGAATCGAGCGCCGTCGGATGGAACTGCACGAACTCCATGTCGGCGAGATCGGCACCCGCCCTTGCCGCGAGCGCGATGCCCTGGCCGAAATTGCCCATCGGATTGGTGGTCGCGTCATAGAGCCCGCCGATGCCGCCGGTGGCGAGCGCCACCTTGGACGTCGGAAGGATGGCCGCGCCGTTCGCGGTGGCGCAGAGCAGGCCCGCCACATGGTCGCCGGTCATCAGTATCCGGCGAGCCTCGAAGCCTTCGAGCACGGTGATCGAGGGCGTTTGCAACACCGCCCGCACCAGGGCGGCAGTGATCGCCGCGCCGGAGCCGTCGCCTTCGGCATGGACGATGCGGCGGCGGCAATGCGCGGCTTCCAGCCCGAGCGAGAGTTCGCCCGCGGCATTCCTGTCGAAACGTACGCCTGCCCGTTCGAGTGCGGCAATCGCCGCCGGGGCTTCGGCAATGATGCCGGCGGCAACCGCCGGATCGCAGAGCCCGTCGCCGGCGGCAAGCGTATCGGCAAGATGCAGTTCAGCACTGTCATCCGCGCCCATGCTGGCGGCGATGCCGCCCTGCGCCCAGGCGCTCGATGTCTCGGCGCCAAGGGCGGCGCGGGTCACGATGATGCAGGGTTCCGGCGCCAGCGTCAGGGCGGTCATCAGCCCGGCAAGGCCGCTGCCGACGATGACGGTGCGCCCTGCCAGCTGTTCGAAGATCTCGGTCATATCGCCAGCATCCTCTCGACGGCGTGGCGTGCAGCAACGGCGATCGCCGGATCGACCGTCACTTCATGGCGGTTTTCTTCGAGCGCGGCGCGGATATTGGCGAGCGTGATCCTCTTCATGTGCGGGCAGAGATTGCAGGGGCGGATGAATTCGACGTCGGGGTGATGCACGGCGACATTGTCGCTCATCGAGCATTCGGTGAGCAGCACGACCCGCGCCGGCTTATGCCTGCCGACATAGTCCGACATCACGGCCGTCGAGCCGGCGAAATCGGCTTCCGCCACGACGTCAGGCGGGCATTCCGGATGTGCGAGCACGGTCACGCCGGGATGGTTTTCGCGCAGCTGGCGCACGTCGTCGGCAGTGAAGAGTTCATGCACCTCGCAATGTCCATGCCAGGCGATGATTTCGACATTGGTCTCGCGGGCGACATTGCGCGCCAGATATTCGTCCGGGATCATCAGCACCTTCGGCACGCCGAGCGATTCCACCACCTGCTTGGCATTGCCCGAAGTGCAGCAGATGTCGGAGGCGGCCTTCACCGCGGCCGACGTATTGACATAGGTGATGATGGGGACGCCGGGATGGGCCTGGCGCAGCAGCGCGATATCCTCCGGCGTGATCGAATCCGCCAGCGAGCAGCCGGCGCCGAGATCCGGGATCAGCACGGTTTTCTCAGGGTTCAGAAGCTTTGCCGTCTCGGCCATGAAATGCACGCCTGCAAGCACGATGACATCCGCATCGACCTCGATCGCCTTGCGAGCAAGCGCCAGGCTGTCGCCGACGATGTCGGCCACGCCATGGAAGATTTCCGGCGTCTGGTAGTTATGGGCGAGGATGACGGCGTTGCGGCGGCGCTTGAGCTCGAGGATCGCGTCGACGTCATTTTCGAATGTCATCCATTCGGCTTTGGGGATGACGCGGCTGACGCGGTCGTAGAGCGAGGATGCGGAAACAGCGTGATTCATGACCGGCTCCTGATTATGCTCGATTTGAGCATATTATCGGCAAAGACATATTCTCATACTGAGCATATGTCAATTGCGGGAGAGCGGTAATTTCGTTCCGGCGAGCGCGCGTTCTTCGAGCACCGTATGGCGGAAGCGGAAGAGCTTGGCCGGCCGGCCGCCGGTTTCGCTTTCCGTTTCGCCGGTTTCCTCGACCAGCTCCTGCTGTTCGATCAGGCGGCGGAAATTCTGCTTGTGCAGCGTGAGCCCGGCCAGCGCTTCGATGGTGCGCTGCAATCTCAGCAGCGTGAAACTGTCCGGCATGAGTTCGAAGACGACGGGACGGTATTTGATCTTGGCGCGGAGCCTTGCGATCCCGGTCGCAAGAATGCGGCGGTGGTCGGCAAACATCGCCCGGCCGAGATTGGCTTCGGCTGTGCATCCCGCTTCGGCGACGAGCCCTGCTTCATAGAGCAGCTCATAGCGCTGCAACGCCAGATCCTCGTTCCAGCCGCCACCGTCGAGGCCGAAGGTGAAATCCGCCCGGCGATGGCGATGATCGCGCCGCGCCGGGTCGGCATCGGCCCAGCTTCTCAGGCGCGCCATGATCTCGTCGAGCACGGCCGGCCTTCCCTGCCGATGATCTTCCCAGGGGAAATATTCGTACCAGCCGTGCCACCCCGGCCGGCCGGCGCCCGACTGTTCGTTGACGAGGCCGAGATAGCTGATCGAGATCGTCCGGCCGCCGAGGATTTCGTTGTTCCGGTCACGGTCCGCGAAGGTATAGAGCTGTTCGAGATAACCGACCGGGTGCTCCGTCTGCTCCTGAACCCATTCGCGCAGGCCTGATTGCAGCGTGCGATGGCCCATTTCGAAGGGGCCTGACGGCAGCGCATTGCCGGAACGGATCGTCATCACACGCGGCTCGTCTCCCGTCACAGCGACGAGCACCGCAATCAATTCCGCATGCGCAAAGCCGATCGTCACAGGGGGCTGAATACTCCGTTCCGAATGAATCGAACGGATCATTCCTGACACAGGCCGGCGCGGAAGCCAATGGAAGCGACGCACCTTCGCAGCGCTTCCCGCACTGAGTAGAAGGGAGCGAGACGCTGCCACGAGTCCCTTCTCCCCAGCGGGAAGATGCCGGCAGGCAGATGAGGGGGCCGCCCGGCACGCCGTTGATGCCCTTCGCTTCCGCTCAGGGCCTCGCTCCTATCGTCGCTCGCCCCCTCATCTGCCCTAACGGGCATCTTCTCCCCGCTGGGGAGAAGGGGGAAGCGCCGAGCAAGTGGATACTAACTATTGCCCGTTTCACTCCGCAGCCGATCCAGAAACATCCTGAGCTCCGCTTCATCAATGCCGACGCAATGGCGCTTTTCCGGATAGGCTCCAGACCTGACGTCCTCGGCGAACTCCGTAAAGGCAGCGATGCGCTCGCGTTGCAGCCGGTCATATTCGGCGGCGAAGTTGCGATAGACCTTGGCGTGGCGCGGAGTGTGGTCGCGATTGGCGCCGAGCACGTCGTCGGCGAAGAGATATTGGGCGTCGCCGCCGCTGCCTGCTCCCATCGAGATCATCAGCATCGAGGTGTTGCCGCTGATGGCGGCCGCGACCTCGCCGGGGACGACTTCGATTTCGGCGGCGAAAGCGCCCGCCTCTTCCAGCGCCTTGGTCTGCCGCCAGATCTCGGCGGCACTCGCCGCCGTCTTGCCGACGGCGCGGAAGCCGCCGGTCCAGGTCGCCTTCGAGGGGATCAGGCCGAGATGGCCGCAGACGGGGATGCCTTCATCCCGCAGGCGCCGGATCGTCTGCAGGCTTGCGGCGCAATAGACGGCATCGCCGCCGGCCTTCAGCGCCGCGAAGGCGGCACGGAGATAATCTTCCGCCGAGACGTGATCGCCATATTCGAGCCCCGGAATGGCAAAGGGCGTCGGCGCGATCTCGCGAAAGACCGGGCCGAGCAGCGATGGCGGCACCGAGACCATGTCGATTCCAGCCTTCTCGGCCGCTTCGGCCTCCTCCAGCGTGGTGACGCGCAGCATGGTGAGCTGGCGCTTGCCCTTTTCCGCAAGCAGATCGGCGACCGTCGCGCGCTTATGTTTCTTCATCGTCAATTCCTTTGAAAAAGAGAGGGCGGCTCAGGCGGCCAGAAGGGATTTGAGCTTAACGTCGCGGGCCGTGAGCGCAGCCGGATCGGGATGAGCGCGGGCCGCGATCAGCATTTCGGCGAGGCGGATGTCGCGCGCGATCGTGTTGCCCGGTCCGATGCCGCTCGCGGCGATCAGCCGGCCAGCGGCATCGAGATGGAAGAGAATGAAGGCGCCAGGGCCGAGGTCGCGCCGCAGATGCAGGACGGCTCCATCGGCGAGGCCGGCAATTTGCAGCGTCATGTCGTATTGATCCGACCAGAACCACGGCACAGCCGAAACGGCTTCGTCGAGGCCGAGCATGTTGGCCGCGGCCAATGTGCCCTGCTCCTGGGCGTTGCGCCAGGATTCGAGCCTTACCCGCCGGCCGTCATAGATCGACAGGGGGAAGGAGCAGCAGTCGCCGGCCGCAAAAACGTCAGGGGCGGAAGTCTGCAGATAGGTGTCGACGGCAATGCCGTTTTCGATTGTCAGCCCCGCCCTTTCGGCGATCTCGACATTCGGCCGCGCGCCGATGCCGACGAGAGCGAGATCGGCCTCTATGATTTCCCCGGTCGACAGTCTGATCACCGCCTTTCCGCCTTCCTCGGTCAGCGCCTCGATGGAGACGCCGCAGCGGACATCGACGCCCTCGGCGCGATGGCGCTCGGTGAGGAGATGGGCGATTTCTTCAGGCACGCCGCGCTTCAGCACTCGCTCCAGTCCCTCGACGACGGTGACGCCGGCGCCGAGCAGCCGTGCGGTCGCCGCAAGTTCCAGTCCGATGAAGCCGCCGCCGATGATGGCGATATGCCGCCCCGGCTTCATAGCATCGTGCAGCGCCGCCGCATCGTGATGCGTCCGCAACGAACGGATATGCGGACTGTTCTCCGAAGCACCGGGAAACGAACGCGCGCTCGCGCCTGTTGCAAGCAGAAGCTTGTCATAGGAGAGCGTCGTGCCGTCGGAGAGCGTGACGGTCCTGGATGTGGTGTCGAAATCCCTCGCCTCCAGGCCGGTCAGCAGCCGGATGCCGCTTTCTGTGTATTTCTCCAGTGTGGCGATGAATTTCGGATCGGCCGCATCCGCGGAGCCTGCCTTCGAAAGCGGTGGCCGCTCGTAAGGGTGAAGGGGTTCGGCGCCGACAAGCGTTATCTCGCCGGCAAAGCCCTTCTCCCGCAAGGCGAAGGCGGCGCGCGCACCGCATTCGCCGGCTCCGATGATGACGAAATGAGCCACGTCTGCCTCCTCAGATCGAGATGAAGACGCTGCCGCCTTCGACCTTTACTGGATAAGTCTTGAGGTTGACGCAGACCGGGGCACCCTTGGCTTCGCCCGTCTTGTAGTTGAAGCGGCCGTTATGTTTCGGACATTCGATGATCTCATCCATGACAAGCCCGTCGGCGAGATGGATATGTTCGTGCGTGCAAAGCCCGTCGGTCGCGAAGAACTCGTCATCCGGGCTGCGGTATACTGCAAAGGTGCGCCCCTCATGATCGAAGCGGATGACATCCTCTTCGTCGATCTCGTCCTTGCCGCAGACTTCGATCCAGTTTCCGCTCATATTATCCTCCCTCGATCGTGATTATTGCGCGGCCGGAGCCAGTTCGTTGTGGAATTCTTCGCGATAGGGCCGAGCAGTTGCCGGCAGTTCGCGTCTCAGGAAGTAGTCCTCGTTGCGCAACTGGCGCAGAAAGGCCGGGATCATCTCGCGATAGCCGGACCAGATCGACGAGTTCGGCGCCGGCAGGTCGTGCTTGATCATCGCATGCAGCCTGGGCAGAGCGTGGTAGGGCACCATCGGAAACATGTGATGTTCGACGTGGTAGTTCATGTTCCAGTAGATGAAGCGGCTGATCGGGTTCATGTAAACAGTGCGGCTGTTCAGCCGGTGGTCGATCACATTGTCGGCCAAGCCGCCATGCTGCAGCAGCCCGGTCAGAACATGGTGCCATGCGCCATAGAGGCGCGGCAGGCCGATCAGCATCAGCGGCAGGATCGAACCCGTGGCGATGGCGGTCGCGATCGTGACGATATAGATGGCGAGCCATATACGGGCGAAGCGGATCGCCTTCGGCTGCTCCATCTCGGGAATGAAGGTCTTTTCCGCCGCGCTGATGACGCCGAAGGCATTGCGCAGCATGTCGACGACCGCATGCCAGGCGTCGAGGATGCCGAAGAAATTGAGGACCAGCCGGACGAGATCCGGCGGCCGCATGACGGCGATTTCGGGATCGCGGCCGACGATGACGGTATCGGTGTGGTGGCGCGTATGGCTCCAGCGCCAGGTCACCGGATTGCGCATGATCATGAAGCAGGCGATCTGGTAGACGGCGTCGTTCATCCAGCGCGTCTTGAAGGCGGTGCCGTGGCCGCATTCATGCCAGCGGCTGTCGGAGGCCGAGCCGTAGAGCACGCCATAAGCGAGGAAGAAGGGTATCGCGACCCACGAGCCCCAGAAGTAAATGCCGAGCCCGGCAAAGACGACCATGCTGCCAAGCCAGATGATGGTGTCACGGATCGCCGGCGCATCGGAGCGCTGCATCAGCGCCTTCATCTCCTTGCGCGGAATCTCGGTGTGATACCACTCGGCTGCCGCCAGCCCCGTCTCGACGGCGGTGCGGCCGCTTTCGCCGAGCAGGTCATAGTCTCGTTTCTTTGTCTGGATCGCCATCATCCGCCTCCCGCTATGCTGTTGCCGAAGAGGATAGGTTGACTTTCGAGGGCGCTCAATGCAGCCTTGATATATTCTATCAAAAGCCATCAAGAATGGCTTGCATCGATGATCGAATCCATCAGGAACACCATGCGCCGCCCCACCATATCCGATCTTGCCCGCGCCTCCGGCGTCAGCGTCGCCACCGTCGACCGCGTTCTCAACGCTCGCCACCGCGTACGGGAGGAAACGGCGCGGCGGGTCTATGACGCGGCGCAGGAAATCGGCTATCACGCCGTCGGCCTGATCAGGCAGCGGGTTTTCGAGGATTTGCCGCAATACCGGCTCGCCTTCCTGCTGCAGAAGCCGACGCAATCCTTCTACCAGACCTTCGCCCGTGAAATCGAGACAGCGGCGCGCGCCGTCACCAACGCCCGTCTCCAGATCCAGATCGAATTCCCCTCCGCGACGACCCCAGCCGCGATCATCGAAAAGGTCAAGGCGCTCGGCGCCCGCAACCAGGCCGTCGCCGTCGTCGGCCCGGACTATCCCGCCGTGACGACAGCGGTCGAGGAGCTGAAGGAGCGCGGCATTCCGGTGTTCTCGCTGCTTTCGGATCTCGCTACGGGCGTGCGGGACGCCTATGTCGGCGTCAACAACCGCAAGGTTGGGCGTACCGCCGCCTGGATGATTGCGCGGACGGCGCAGAAGCCCGGCAAGGTCGCCTGCTTCGTCGGCAGCCACCGCTTCCACGGCCATGAGCTGCGGGAAATCGGCTTCCGCTCCTATTTTCGCGAGAATGCGCCGGAATTCGATGTCGTCGAAACATTGATCAACCTGGAGACCGCAGAAATCACCCATGAGGCGACGCTGACGCTGCTGCAGAAACATCCTGATCTCGTCGGCCTTTATGTCTGCGGCGGCGGCATGGAAGGGGCGATTTCGGCATTCCGTGAAGAGGGTGTCGGCGGCCGGATCGTGCTTGTCGTCAACGAGTTGACGCCGGAGAGCAAGGC
Source organism: Rhizobium sp. BR 249 (assembly GCF_047445895.1). NCBI lineage: Bacteria > Pseudomonadati > Pseudomonadota > Alphaproteobacteria > Hyphomicrobiales > Rhizobiaceae > Rhizobium > Rhizobium sp. BR 249. The sequence goes on from NZ_JARWKX010000009.1 coordinate 102,477, forward strand.
CGGCCTTGCCGACGATATCGTCACGATGGTGGTCGCCACGCCGCTGCCGGCTCTCTGCAAGGAGCTTTTATCGCTGATGGTCGGCGCGATCGAGCGCGGCGAGGCTGCCGTTCCCGGCCAATCCTTCCTGCCTTTCGATATCTATATCTCCGAGAATATCTAAGGAATGATGGAATTCTATCATTGCGGCTGAAATTCTTTCAGCAATGAGGGCGGGCGCCTGTGATGACGGATGGATTGCCAGGCAAATTCGGATAGAGATTCGCTCGCCCATTCACAGACTGCTCCGCTGTAAGCGCGGAGCCGAGGAGGATATATCCGTCATGACTTCGATCCGCTTTGCGCTCAACCATATGGCCGCGCCATCGCTTGCCATCGACGATTTCTTCGCGCTGGCAAAGTCGCTCGGTATCGACTCCGTCGAGATCCGCAACGACCTTTCCGGCAATGCGATTCTCGACGGCACCAAACCCGAAGCGATCAGGCAAGCAGCGGCCAATCATGGTCTGACGATTATTTCGATCAACGCCCTGCAGCGTTTCAACGAATGGAATGAAACGCGCGCTGGGGAAGCGCAGGAATTGATCGATTATGCCCACGCGTCCGGCGCGAAGGCGCTCGTCCTCGTTCCGAAGAACGACGGCACCGGCTGCGCCGATGGCGAACGGCAGGCCAATCTGCGCGAGGCTCTATCCGCGCTGAAGCCGATGCTTGATAAGGCCGGCATCATTGGTCTCGTCGAGCCGCTCGGTTTCGAGATCTGCTCGCTGCGCTCGAAGACCGAAGCGGCTGACGCAATCAAGGAGCTTGGCGCCCAATCGACCTTCAAGCTCGTCCACGACACCTTCCACCATCACCTTGCCGGCGAAGCCGCGACCTTCCCTGACCTGGCCGGCCTCGTGCACATCTCGGGCGTCAGCGATCCTTCCGTTTCCGTTGCCGATATGCGCGATTCCCATCGTGTGCTCGTGGACGGCGACGACCGGCTCGACAATGCCGGGCAGATCAAGGCGCTGCTGCAGGCGGGCTATCAGGGTCCGTTCTCCTTCGAACCCTTCGCGGCGGAAGTACATGCGGTCAAGGATCCGGCCGGTGCACTGCGCGCCAGCATGGATTATCTGACGGCGCGGGTTTGAGCCGAGTAAATTTGCCTGTTTTGTTATTCGAGAGGCCGCGCCACCAGCGCGGCCAATCTTTTGCAGCTATTCCCTGCCCCTGAATCGACGCTGATAAGCGGGATCATAGAGAGAGCTCTCGCGGAAATCTTCCGTTGCGAGAGACGGGCCGACGAAGATGATCGCCGTACGTTCGATCGGTTCGGCTGCAACCTTAGCCTCGATATCGGAAAGCGTGCCGCGCAGGATGCGCTCATCCGGCCAGGAAGCCTTGACGACGATCGCGACCGGGCAGTCTGCGCCGTAAAGTGGCGTCAGCTCCTCGACCGCTTGCTTCAGGGCATGGATCGCCAGATGGATCGCCAGTGTGGCGCCCGTCGCGCCGAATTTCGCGAGCGTCTCTTCGTTCGGCATCGGTGAGGCGCGGCCGGAAACGCGGGTGAGCACCAGGCTTTGGGCGACGGCCGGGATGGTCAGCTCGCGCCCGAGCACGGAGGCTGCGGCGGCAAAGGCGGGCACGCCCGGCGTCATCGTATAGGCGATGCCGTGTTTTTGAAGCCGGCGCACCTGCTCGGCCACCGCGCTCCAGACGGAGAGGTCGCCGGAATGCAGCCGGGCGACATCCTGGCCGGCGGCAGCGGCGCGAAGATACTCCGCCTCGATTTCGTCGAGCGACATCGGCGCGGTATCGACGATGCGCGCGTCCGGCGGGCAATATTGAAGCAGTTCCGGCGAGACGATCGAGCCGGCATAGAGGCAGACCGGGCACCGGGCGATCAGATCGCGGCCGCGCACCGTGATCAGATCCGCAGCACCCGGCCCCGCGCCGATGAAATGCACCGTCATCCGATTATCCTTTCGTCCAGCGCCACTGCGTCACCGGCATCGCCGGCCGCCAGCCGCTCATGCTGCCCACAGGCCCCGCGCGTGATATTTCGATCCGTGTCAGCGAGCCGCCACGTTTGGCGTGTTCAGAGAGAAGCACGGCTTCCATCTCCAGCGTCACGGCATTGGCAACGAGCCGCCCTCCCCGCTTCAGCGCGGCAATCGCGGCGTCCATCACGCCCGGTTCGCTGCCGCCGCCGCCGAGGAAGATCGCATCCGGTTCCGGCAAGCCCTGCAGCGCATCGGGGGCTGAACCTTCGACGACGGCGAGATGCGGCACGCCGAAGGCGGATGCGTTGCGGGCGACACGCGCCGCCCGCTCCGGCGATTGCTCAACGGCGATTGCCTTCAGGCTGGGATCGGCCAGCATCCATTCGATGGCGATCGATCCAGAACCGGCACCGATATCCCAGAGCAGTTCGCCGTGACGCGGCGCGAGCGCCGAAAGCGTCGTCGCCCGGATTTCGCGCTTGGTAATCTGCCCGTCTTGCTCGAACAGCTCATCCTCGAGGCCTGCGGCAAACGGCAGGATGCAGGCCCCCTCCCCTGCCGAAATCTCAAGTGCGCAAACGTTCAGGGGATCGACGTCCACGAGATCGAAATCTGCAGAAATGGTTTGCCTCTGCCGCTCCCGCGCACCGCCGAGCGCCTCGAGCACCGTAAGCTGCGACTGACCGAAACCGGCGGCGGCAAGCAGGGCCGCCAGCTCGCCGGGTCCCTTCTCATCAGAGGTCAGCGCGAGAATGCGCCGTCCTGGGTGCAGATGCGACCGGATTAGGTCGAGCGGCCTTCCATGCAACGAAATCGTCGTGACGTCCTGCAACGGCCAGCCCAAGCGGGAAGCGGCAAGGCTGAAGGTGGACGGTGAAGGAATGGTGTGGATCTCTTCTGCCGCCACGCGACGGGAAAGGGTTGCGCCGACGCCGTAGAGAAACGGATCGCCTGAAGCAAGCACGACGACCGGCGTGCCGCGTCTTTCGAGGATCGCATCGACCGAGCGTTCGAACGGGCTTTGCCAGGAGAGCTTTTCGCCTGTGATCAGCGATGCGGCGAGCGCATGGTGCCGGGCCCCGCCGAAGACGGCGGGTGCGGTCGCAATCAGCCTCTTCGCCTCCTCGCCCAGCCCTGCTGGACCATCTTCGCCGATGCCGATAATAGTCAGCCAGCGCTGGCCGGAAGGGGGAGGAAGATCAGACATGGGAAGACCCCGCATCCTCATTCTCGGCGGCACCAGCGAAGCGCGCCTGCTCGCTGAAGCGCTCGCGGCGCGTGATGATTGCGATATTCTGCTGTCGCTGGCCGGCCGCACTGAAAAACAGGCTGCTCAGCCGGTTCCGGTTCGCATCGGCGGTTTCGGCGGTGCTATGGCACTCGCCGATTTTCTGACGACCGGTGGATATGGGCTGGTGATCGACGCCACACACCCTTTCGCCGAACGAATTTCCGCCAACGCCGCCTTTGCGGTGGAGACCACCGGTATTGCTGCAATCGCTCTGCGCCGTCCMGAATGGCAGCGCCTGCCGGGCGATCGCTGGCAGGATGTGCAAAGCATTCCGGCCGCCATCGCAGCGCTCGGCCCCTCCCCTCGCCATGTCTTCCTGGCGACGGGCCGGCAGGGCGCGCATCACGCCGAAGCGGCGCCGCAACATTTCTATCTCATCCGCAGCGTCGATCCCGTCGATCCGCCGCTCGCGCTTGTCGATGTCAACTATGTGCTTGATCGCGGCCCGTTCACGCTGGAAGGCGAATGCGCCTTGCTGAGACAACACCATATCGACGTCATCATCGCGAAGAACAGCGGCGGCGCCACCTATGCGAAGATCGAGGCGGCCCGCCTGCTTGGCATCGAGGTGATGATGGTCGCGCGCGCGCCGGCCTCCACGCTCACCGTGGTCGAAACTGTCGAGGCGGCGCTTGCGGCGATCGATCACCTCTTTTCTCCGGTCATGAAACGGGGGGTATAGACGAGATCCAGCTTGCCGGGGCGCTCGATGATCCGCGTTTCGGCCGAGCCGATGATGATGCAGGTCGCCATATCGGCAATCGAAGCATCCGCTTCCGACAAAGGTTGCACCGCGATGCGTTCGTTCTCTCTCCCGGCTGCGCGGCCGAAAATGACGGGAGTTTTTGCCGGCAGATGGTGGCGCAACAGCTTGAAAGCCTCGCCGAGTTGCCAGGGCCGCGCCCGGCTGATCGGATTGTAGAGCGCGATCACAAAACCGGCTTTCGCTGCCAGTTCAAGACGGTTCTCGATGATATTCCAAGGCTTTAGGTTGTCGGACAGCGATATTGCGCAGAAATCGTGACCAAGCGGTGCGCCGGCTCTTGCCGCCACCGCGAGCATCGCGGTGACGCCGGGGAGCACGGTGAGATCAACAGTGCGCCAGGCGGCCGGCCCATTCTCGATTGCCTCGCAGACGGCTGCCGCCATGGCGAAGACGCCGGGATCGCCGCCGGAGACGACGCAGACCTTCGCGCCGTCCGCTGCCATGGCGAGGGCGGCCCCTGCCCTGTCGAGTTCCTCGCGATTGTCCGAAGCATGCCGCAGCTGATCGGGACGGAGCTGCAGCCTGTCGAGATAAGGTCCGTAGCCGAAGAAATCCGTCGCCGTCTCGACGGCCGCCAGCGCTTCCGGCGTCATCTGCTCGGGATTGCCGGGGCCGGTGCCGATCACGAAAAGCCTGCCGTTCATCGGTTGCCCTCCCAGCCCGGCACCAGCACGAGCGAGAAATACGGTGCATCGCCTTCGCCCCGGTCGGCAAGCTTTTCCATCGCGGCATTCGCCATCGTGCCGCGCTCGACATAGACGGCCTCCCCAAGACGGCCGGCTGCCGCCAAGGCCCGGCGGATCTTCGGCAAATTGCGGCCGACCTTCATGATAACGGCGGCCTGCGTATCGACGAGGCGGCGGGTCAATTCAGCTTCGGCCATCGTACCGGGCAGTACGGAAAGCACATCGTCGCCCTGGACGATCGGCATGCCGGCCAGCGACCAGCAGCCCGACATGGCGCTGATGCCGGGGATCACTTCCGTGAGGTAGCGGGTGGAAAGCCTGACATGCAGGTGCATATAGGAGCCATAGAAGAGCGGGTCGCCTTCGCTGAGAACGGCGACGGTTCGCCCGGCATCGAGATAACAGGCGACTGACTTGGCAGACTGGTCGTAGAACTCCGTGATCAGGTTCTGGTAGCGTTCGTCACCCTTATCGATCTCGGTGGTGACGGGATAGTAGAGCGGCAGCAGCGTGACCCAAGGTTTCAGCAGCGGTTCGACGATCGCCTTGCCGTTGCCGCCCCTGCCCTGCTTGGCAAAATAAGCGATGACATCAGCGCCTTCGATGGCGCGCACGGCCTTGAGGGTCAGAAGCTCCGGGTCGCCGGGACCCGTGCCGACACCAATGAGACGGCCTGGTGTCGTCATAGGCCCGGCCTCGCCAGCGCATTGATGGCCGCAGCCGTCATGGCGCTGCCGCCGAGCCGGCCGCGCACGATGGCAAAGGGGACGCCATAAGAATTTTCCGCCAGCGCATCCTTCGATTCCGCCGCGCCGACGAAACCGACGGGCATGCCGAGGATCGCCGCCGGTTTCGGCGCGCCGTCGCGCAGGAGTTCGAGAAGATGGAAGAGCGCGGTCGGCGCATTGCCGATCGCGACAATGCTTCCGCCGAGCTGATCGAGCCAGAGATGCATCGCGGCGGCCGAGCGTGTATTGCCGATCTCACGCGCGAGCTCCGGTGTGGCGGGATCGCGCAGCGTGCAGACCACCTCGTTCAGCGCCGGCAGCCGGGCGCGCGTGACGCCGTGGGACACCATCTCCGCATCGCAGAAGATCGGCGCCCCGGCCTTCAGCGCGTCGCGCACGGCGCTGACGAAATCGGCTGAAAAGACGAAATGCTCTGCCGCTTCCACGAGCCCACAGGCATGGATCATGCGCACGGCGATTTCGGCCTGGTCTTCGCTGAAATGCGAAAGATCGGCCTCGGCGCGGATGATGGCAAAGGAACGCTCGTAGATCGCGTCGCCGCTGCGGATATAATCGTAGTCTGGCATTCTTATTCCTGTCGCAGCGCCTTAGAAACGCCGGTTGCGCCAAGCCGTGTAAGGCAGGCGGCAGCCGATTCGCCAGCGCCTCTGTTGTCTTCAATGGACCGGGCGAGCCTCTCTATAGCGAAATCGATCCGACCGCCAGCGATCCGTTCGTCCGGTTGACCTGCAGCAAGTCCATTGAGGATGAGGTCGTAACCATCCGCCGATCCGGTCAAGGTCAGCGTGGGCCGGGCATGGGCACAGCCCTTCGAGCAGCCGGAGAGATGGACCGTCAGCGAGCCATCGAAGAGAACGGGTGCTGCGGCCATGAGGCGGCGCGCCAAAATTCTCGTCTCGTAGAAGGCCGAGCCGCAGGCGCCCGCACCTGCGCAGGCAGCGATATATTCGCTTTTTTCGCCGGGTTGGGTTGTGAAGCCATGTTTGCTCGCGGCGGTCAGCAGAGCCGGCGCGGCCTCTGCCGGAAACCCGGTGAAGAAGAAGCCGCGATCGGGCGCAAGCCTGACGGCCGCCGCGCCACAGGCTTTTGCGTCATCGAGCAGAGCAGTTAGATCGGGCGCCCTCATCTGCCCGAATTCCGGCCGGACGCCGAGCACGTGTTTTCCGTCCTTCAGCCGGTGCGAGCCGGCAAGCGATGTCTTTGCCTTACGGGACGGACGAAATTGGACGGTATCCATGGTGGGAAAACGCGCCCGCAGAAGCGCCGGATCGATATCCCTCGCCCGTCTGCTCTGCCCGAGGACTACCAGCAGGCTCAGAATTTCGCCAACGGCTGATATCGCTGTCTCTGCGGGGCCGATCGCGACCGGTGTTGCCGTCTCGCCGTCGCCGTTGATCGCAACGAGCCATTCTGCGTCGGGTTGCGCGACGACACGGATATCGGCGGAAAGCGCCGACAAGCCGAATGCTCCGCCGCCATCGATGACGATCGACAGTTTCGGCGCAAGCCGCGGCGAAGCGAGCGGCTCACAGAGTTCACTGCGCAATGCCAGCTCCATTGCCGCCGGATCGCCTGCCTCTTCCGAATCGATGCCGTGCAGCGGCGAGATTTCGATCGCCGGTCCGTTCGGCACGGTGATCCCGGCGGCTTCGATATCGGAAGCAAGCTGACCGACGGTCTCGGCCCGTAGCCCGCGGATCTGCAGATTGCCGCGGGCGGTGATCTCGAGAATGCCGTTTCCATGCGCAGCGGCGGAGCCGGCAAGTGCAGCAAGCTGCGACAGCGTCAATGCGCCGCCGGCCGGCCGCAGCCGCACGAGCAGGCCGTCGCCCGTCGGCATCGGCGCGGCGAGGGCGGGGCAGGCGCCGCGCACGCGCGTCTTCGCCGCCGCGCGATGATCGCCGTCCGTCGCATCTCTCCTGTCGATCGCCTTGGCGGTCTCTGTGCCCATTCTTCATCCTCTGTCCGTTTCTTACAGGATCGCGGCGGGTGCGGCAAAACATGATGGAAACGGTCGGCTCGGCTATTCCTCGAAATCCCGCCCCTTGCGCAGAAGGTAGATGTCCATGATCCAGCCGTGCCGTTGCCTGGCTTCGGCCCTCAGCTCCTGGATATCGGCCGCGATATCGCCGAGCCGCCCGGATCTGACGATCTCATCCTCGGTGCCGAGATAGGCGCCCCAGAAGATCTCGGCATCGGGATCGTCGATTTTCGCAAAGGCCTGTTCGCCGTCGAGCATGACGACCGTTGTGGCCGCCTGGAGCCCGTCCCGCGCCAGCCTGCGCCCGGTGGTGATCTCAACCGGCTTGCCGACGAGGTTGACCGGGATTTTGTGACTGGCCGCCAGGGCCTGGATACTGGTGATGCCGGGAACGACGCTATAATCGAAATCCAGGCGGGCATCCTGCCGCACGCGTTCGATGATGCGGATCGTGCTGTCATAGAGGCTGGGATCGCCCCAGACCAGAAAGGCGCCGCTGCCGCCATCGGTGAGGCTGGCGATCAGCTCTCCATAGATGCCGGCGATCTCTCCATGCCAAGCGTCGACGCTTTGCGCGTAGCTTTTGTCCGCCGTCTGCCTTTGCGGCACTGCGAATTCTGAGATCCGGATCCCGGACCGCGTGATATATCGTTCGCAGATCTCGCGGCGGATCTCGGCGAGTTCTTCCTTGCCGATACCCTTGACCGGCAGGAAGATCACGTCGGCCGCGTTCATCGCGTTGATGGCCTGTATGGTGACGTGCTCCGGGTTGCCCGTGCCGATGCCGATGATATTGATGTGCTTCAAGCCGATACTCTCCTGTGAGTCATGGCGGTCTTGCAGAAAAGCCGGGCCGTAGCAAGGGCAGGGCAGGGGAGTTGGCCGCGGCCAACTGGGCCGGGGATGGCCCTCCGGCCCCTATTGTTGCCGTAAATCCCGAATCGTGTCACTTTCGATACGCTTTTTGACGCTATGTTGACAGAAAAGCGCATCGAAAAGGATTGGGTGTTTTGGACAACATTAGCGTATCGACGACAGATGTGCGGATCGAGCGGCATGCGAACCAGCTTTCGCGGCAACTGAAGCTCCTCCGCGACAAGCTGTTTCCGCCGCTTTCGCAGAAGACGCTGCGCACATTCTCTTCCGGCGAAGCCGCCCAGATGATCGGCGTATCTGATGGCTATCTTCGCCAGCTTTCGCTGGATGGCAAGGGCCCGCAGCCGGAACTTTCCCAGAATGGCCGCCGCTCCTATACGCTCGGCCAGATTAATGAATTGCGCCATTATATGGCAAAGCTCAAGCCGAAGGACGCGCTGTCCTATCTTCCCTGGCGGCGCCCCGGCGAGAAGCTGCAGACGGTTGCCGTTACCAATTTCAAGGGCGGTTCGGCCAAGACCACGACGACGCTCTATCTGGCGCAGTATCTGGCGCTGGAAGGGTATCGGGTGCTTGCCATCGATCTCGATCCGCAGGCCTCGCTCTCTTCGATGCTGGGCGTCCAGCCGGAATTCGATCTTTCCGATGGCGATACGCTCTATGGCGCCATCCGCTACGATGCGGCTCGCAAGCCGCTGAAGGACATTGTCCGCAAGACCTATTTCGACGGGCTCGATCTGGTGCCGGGCAATCTCGAACTGATGGAGTTCGAGCATGAGACACCGAGGGCGCTGAATGACCGCCAGAAGCCGGCCGAGCTGTTCTTCCGTCGCGTCGGCGTCGCTATTGCCGAGGTCGAGGCCAATTATGACGTCGTGGTGATCGACTGCCCACCTCAGCTTGGCTATCTCACGCTTGGCGCGGTCTGCGCCGCAACGTCGCTGCTGATCACCATCCATCCGCAGATGGTCGATGTCGCTTCCATGTCGCAATTCCTGCTGATGACCTCGGATCTGCTCTCCGTCGTGCGCAAGGCCGGCGGCGATCTACAACATGATTTCATCAAATATATCGTCACCCGTCACGAGCCTTTCGATGCGCCGCAGTCGCAGATCGTGGCGCTGCTTCGCAGCCTCTTCGGCGACGACGTGCTGACGGCCACCATTCTCAAATCCACGGCGATTGCCGATGCCGGCCTGACAAAGCAGACGCTTTTCGAAATCGAGAAGGGGCAGGTGCGACGCTCGACATATGACCGGGCGCTGGAATCGGTCAATGCCGCCAACGGCGAGGTTCTTGCCGGCATTCACAAAGCCTGGGGCCGCACATGAGCAGACGCGATCGCCTGAAAGGTCTTTTCGACGATACGGCGCAGGAGTTGGCCGCGGCCAACTATGAGGAACCTTCTGTGCGCGGAGCTGCCGGTCCGGTTCGGACGATGGCGCTGACCCTTGGCCGGATGGAAGAAGAGAGCAGGGCGATGGAGGAGGCCTTGCTTTCCGGCGAGCGCATCGTCGAGCTCGACCCCGAGCTGATCGATTCCTCCTTCGTTCGTGACCGTCTTGCCGATCAGCCTCTCGATGCCGAGGACGAGCTGGTGCAGTCGATCGCCGAGAACGGACAGGAAGTGCCGATCCTGGTTCGCCGGCATCCCGACGATGAGAGCCGCTACCAGATCGCATACGGCCATCGCCGCCTGCAGGCCGTCAAGCTGCTCGGGCGAAAGGTGCAGGCGATCGTCCGCAAGCTCGACGATACCGATGTCGTCATCGCGCAGGGGATTGAGAATTCGGCGCGCCGAAACCTTTCCTATATCGAGCGCGCGGTCTTTGCGCTCAATCTGGAATTTAAAGGGTTTGAGCGTCCCGTTATCATGAAGGCGCTGTCGACTGACAAGACGGAGCTTTCGAAGCTGATATCCGTCGCAAAGGCGATCCCCGCCGACATCGTCAGGCTGGTTGGAGCGGCACCCGGCATCGGCCGCCGCAAATGGATGGCGCTTGCCCAGGATTGGAATGGGGCGACAGCGGCGCGGCTAGCGAAGCTCGTCGCCTCGGAACGTTTCATGGCGGAAGAAAGCGACCGCCGATTCGAGCTTCTGGTTGGCGAGCTCGCCAAGAAAGAAGCGAAAACCGAGCCCACGGAATATGACTGGAAGCCGAAGAGCGGCGGCAAGATTGCCGGCCGGATCAAGAGCGCCGGCAATTCCTTCACGATCGCGTTGAAAACCGGCGATGCGCCGGATTTCGGCGCTTACATTTCACGCCGTCTTGATGAGCTTTACGAAGCCTATCGGGCCGGCAAGTTGCAAGCAGGAGAGTAGGCCGCAAAAGAAAAAAGCCTCCGAACGTTGCCGTCGCGGAAGCCTTTCTCATATCTGGACAATCTGAGAATCGCACTTCCTCGAATCACTGTCAAGCATCTTCGGCATCCTTTTGGGTGGTAAGATTTCTTTTGCCTTGAAAAAAGGTGAGGGACATGGAGCCTCAATATGTATCGACGCCCTTTGGGCGGCGATCGATGACGCTTGGCATGCTGGCAAGTCAGGAAAACGCCAGCAAGGTCGATCCGGATGCGTCGGTCGACAAGTGGAAGATCTTTCGCGCGCTCTGCGAAGCAAAGGACATGGTCGGCGTATCCGATCGCGCATTGGCTGTTCTCAACGCGCTGTTGACCTTCTATCCGAGAAACGAGATTGCCGAGGCCAACGGCTTCGTCGTCTTCCCCTCGAACGAGCAGCTCTCGCTGCGCACGCACGGCATGGCCGGCACGACGCTGCGGCGGAACCTGGCGATGCTGGTCGAGGCAGGCCTGATCATCCGGCGCGATAGCCCGAATGGAAAACGCTTCGCCCGCCGGAACGGTGAGGGCGGGCTTGGAGAGGCCTTCGGCTTCAGCGTGGCGCCGCTCCTTGTCCGCGCCCGCGAGATCGAGGCGCAGGCGGCGCAGGTGGTTGCTGCCAAACTCGAATGGAAGCGCCTGAGAGAGCGTCTGACGCTCTGCCGGCGTGATATAGCCAAACTCATCGAGATCGCGCTGGAAGAAGGAATTGCGGGTGAATGGCTCGATATGCAGAGGCATTTCAACCTGCTTTCGGCCAGTCTGCCACGTCGTCCGTCGACGGCCGAGATGGAAACTTTGCTGGAAGATCTCGAAGCGTTCCGTGCAATGATCGTCAAGACGTTGGAAACGAAAACGAAAACAGAAAAAACAGACGCCAATGATAGCCAAAACGGTCGGCACATACATAATTCAAACCCACACCCCATATCTGAACTTGAACCAAGCTTCGGAACGAAGCAGGGCGCGAAGCCGGAGGAAGAACCGCAGCCGTGGCGTGAGCCGCCGAAATCTTTCCCTCTTTCCATGGTGCTGCAGTCCTGCCCCGAGATCACCGCTTATGGGCCGGGCGGCGGAATCGGCAGCTGGCGGGATCTGATGGCCGCTGCCGTCATCGTCCGTTCCACTCTTGGGGTCAGCCCCAGCGCTTATCAGCAGGCATGCGATGTCATGGGGCCGGAAAATGCCGCGACAGTGATCGCCTGCATTCTGGAAAGGGGCGGGCATATCAACTCGGCCGGCGGCTATCTGCGTGATCTGACGCGACGGGCGGAGCGCGGCGAGTTCTCGCTCGGGCCGATGCTGATGGCATTGATGCGGGCAAATGGTCCGGCAACGAGGAAAACCGGATGAGCCGGCAACAAAAAGTTTCACACCAGCTGCGGCGGTTAAGGAGAGATGCGGGCCGGCGCTTCGCCACTTCAACCGCTTTCTCCCCAGCGCTTTCATTGAAAAACGACGTTAACCATGTCATAGATGGCGGAACAAAACGTTCGTTTTGCTTCCATTTGTGAAAAACCGTAAAGGTTAACAATGCGCTACGACATTGACGGTGCAATGCTGCAAAGCCTGCTTCCGGCCATCGCCGCCGCTGAGGATGCGATTGCGCGGCTGGACGAGCGAGTGCTGCGTTCCCCGGTGGGTGAGGGATTTGCCGAGCGCAGCCATTTCTTCGATGCGGCGGGCGCGCTCTGGGTGGCCGGTGAGCTCGTGCATGTCGAGGATCTCGTTCTGCACGATGCGCACATGGATAGCCGAGCTCCGAGCCACGAGTTGACGATCGCCCATTCCGTGTTGCGGACACGCCGCCGCATATGGACCGGCGAACCCTCCTGGGCCCTTGGAACCTCGGGCCTTGCGACTTTGACTGCGACGCTCGGGGAAGGGGAGGGGAGCGCACAGGAAACGAAGCGGCCCGACGCTGAAATCGAGACAGGCGAAGATGGCGAGGACGAGGATGCGCCGCTTGCTGCCGAACTGGCGGAGATCGATGCGCTTCTCGCGCGCTCACAGAAGCTCCTCGATATCCATGCGGGAAAGGCGCCCGCAAGCGAACCGGCTGCAACTCCCGCAACGCAGCGAAACGACGATCCGCTCGGCTTGCTCGGCGACGATGAATGGGACGAGGAACAGCGGCTTGCGGAGTGGCGGAGCGTGCTGCCTCTGGCGGAGGCCTTGCCGCCGGTTCTTGGCGCGGCCATTCTCTTCGAAGCCTGGGAGAGGATCGAGCCGTTGCGGCGTCAGCACTGGCTCGGCGGTCTCCTGGTTGCAAGCCATCTGCGCGCCCGCGGCAAGGTCGCCTCGCATCTGTTTTCTTTTTTCGGCGGGCTGAAGCTGGTGCGCCACGAGCGCCGTCGTGCGCGTGACCGGGCTACACGGCTGCAGGCTTTCCTCGAGGCGATGCATCTGGGGGCTGCGGCCGGCCTGAAGGAGATCGATCGGTTGACGTTGGCGCGCACGCAAATGGAGCTGCGCTTTCGCGGTCGCCGTTCGAACAGCAGCCTGCCCGAGCTTGCCGATTTCATCCTGTCGCGGCCGATGGTTTCGGCGGCGATGATCGCCCGTCATCTCCGCATCACCCCGCGCGGCGCGCTGAACCTGGTCAACGAGATCGGCATTCGCGAAATCACCGGCCGCGGCCGCTATCGCGCCTGGGGCATCATCTGACGCATGTCACCCAAAAGTGTGACGCGGTTTTGGGGCAACGACATGCATAAAACAAAGACGGCCGGGCATCGAGCCCGGCCATCTCCTTTTAGGTGAGCACCCGATCTGCCATCCTGTCACAGATTGCAGACCGGGCGCTCTTGCGCTTCCATTGCCCCCAGAAGCGCGGTCCTTATTCCCGCTCGCCCGTGAAGTTGAGCAGAAGCTGGAAGATGTTGACGAAGTTCAGGTAGAGCGAGAGCGCACCGAAGACGGCGAGCTTCTGGTTCGATTCCTGATCGTAGTTCTCCGAATACTGTTCCTTGATGTTCTGCGTGTCGTAGGCGGTGAGGCCGACGAAGACGACGATGCCGATCACGGAGATCGCGAACTGCAGCGCGCTCGAACCCAGGAAGATGTTGACGATGCCGGCGATGATGATGCCGAAGAGACCCATCATCAGGAACGAGCCCATCTTCGAGAGGTCACGCTTCGTCGTGTAGCCGTAGAGGCTGATGGAGCCGAACATCGCAGCGGTGATGAAGAAGGTCTGCGCGATGCTCGTCTTGGTGAAGACCAGAAAGACGGAGGCGAGCGACAAGCCCATCACGGCGCAGAAGGCCCAGAACGTAAGCTGCGCCGTGCTGGCGGACATCGTCTGGATGCGGAAGGAGAAGAAGAAGACGAAGGCGAGGGGTGCCAGCATCACCACCCACTTCAGCTGCGAGCCGAAGAGCGGCACGTAGAGGGCCGGCGTCGAGCCGACGACGAAGGCGACGAGGCCCGTGATGACGAGGCCGAGAGCCATATAGTTGTAGACGCGCAGCATATGCTGGCGCAGGCCCTCGTCGAAGAGCGCCTGGGTGCCGGCCGCGGCGCCGTAGCGGGAATTGATCGGGTTCATGCTGATCTCCTCGGTTTGAACTAGTAGAGCGAGCGGGCGAGCCGCTCGGCCGCCTGATCGAGATTGAAGCTGCTATCGTCGGCGATCAGCGCATAAGCGACTTCGCCGATCTGCCAATAGGCAGCTTCGGTTTTTTCGAGCGCGACATGGCTGACCGGCTGGACCTCGAAAGCGCCTGGCCGGACGGCGAAAAGCGAAAGCCGCTTTCCATTCGTTTCCTCGATCGCCATTTCGACGCTGGGACCGAATTCGGAAGGGAAGATCTGCACGTCGGCGACCTTCCAGTCCTTCGGCAGTTCCGGCATCACGATTGCCGTGGCGGCGCGAATGTCGTCGGCGCTGGAGATGGTCGGCTTCTGTGACGGCATCGATTCGCGCAGTGTCACCGTCTGATAGGCGCGAACCGCGTCTTCGACATAGGCGGGTGCCGGAACGGAAGCCGCAACCTCGGTCGCCGAGAAGGCGCCGAAGGAATTGTGCGCCACCCAGCCGGCGGCAATCAGAATGCCGACGGCGGCGATGCGCTGCATCGAATGGAAGATGCGGCCATAGGAAAGGCCACGTTCCAGCCGGCGGGCGGCGTCGCGGGTCTCGGCGCGGCCGAAGGCGCTTTCGCCGGCGAGCGCCAGGCGCAGTTCACCCTTCATGCTGAGGTCGGCCATGACCTTGGCGGCAATTGCCGGGTGGTCGGAAAGATAGGATTCCACTTGGATGCGGCGGGCGACGTCGAGCTCGCCATCCACATAGGCGTCAAGATCGGCGTCGAGGATCGGATCAATCGCTTTCATTGCCGTTGCCTCCGATTAGTTTCAGATGCGAAACACGCGGCGTCTTCTCCTCGAATTCACGCAGCTGCGCGCGGGCGCGGGAGATGCGGGACATCAGCGTACCCACAGGGATGCCGAGCGCCTGAGCGGCTTCGTTATAGGAAAGGTCTTCGATCGCCACGAGATGCAGCGCCTCGCGTTGTTCCTCCGGCAGGTCGAAAAAGGCGTCGCGCACCTGCTGCAGGCGCACGGCATGTTCCTGGCCCGCCGGTAGAGACTGCTCTGCTTCGACGGCTGCCTCATCGTGGCGGCGCGTCAGCGACCGGTTCCGGCGAAGACGGTCGATGTGGGCATTGTGCAGGATGGAAAGAAGCCAGGTGCGAAGGTTGCCGCCGCTGCGGAAGCTCTTACGCTTCTCATAGGCGCGCACCAGCGCATCGTGCACCAGATCCTCCGCCTCGTCCGAGCTGCGCACCAGCGAGCGGGCATAGCGCCTCAGCGCGGCAAGCTGACCGATGACGTCGAAGGGGCGTTCTTTGCGTTCCATGATTGAGTATACGGATGTGCGATGGATTTTATTCCAGCGAAAGAAAAAAATCGTACGGGCAGAGGGCCGCTGCCTGAAAAATAATCAAAATATCCTTCTCCAGTGGACATGCACCTTAAATCGGCGATTGTTTATGACAATTACATGACAGATCATGGCGCGCTGATTTGAAGGGGAAAACAAGGAATGAAGGAAAAGAAGCGGGTCTACGAGGCTCTCGTGGACGGCGCCATGGAAGGGCTGACGGATCAGGCGCTCTATGATTTCGTCAAGGCGCGTTGCCCGAAGGCCACCAGCAAGAAGATCGTCCGGGCCTCGCTCCTCGCGCTCACCGATCCTCATCTCAGGGACCGCAACATTCTCGACGTGATCTATGCGCTCGCGATCAAGCATCGGCTGGATGAAGGCGTGCTGGATGACGGCGAAGACGAGGAGCCCGATGAACCGGTCGCCTCTATCCCGGCGGCCAACCAGAACACGCGCCGGTTGTCCTGAACTGGTCAGCCGCCGTCTGAAAGCTCTTCTAGGATCGGGCAGTCCGGCCGGTCGTTGCCATGGCAGGCATGTACGAGGTGCTCCAGCGTCAGCCGCAGCTCCGTCAGTTCGCGGATTTTGCGGTCGATTTCGGCAAGCTTGATCTGGGCGATGTCCTTGACGTCGGCGCTCGCCCGACCCCTGTCCTCGTAAAGCGCCAGCAATTGCCGGCATTCCTCCACGGAAAAGCCGAGGCCGCGCGAGCGCTGCAGGAAGCGCAGTTTGTGGACGTCGGCCGCGTCATAGTCGCGGTAGCCGTTTCCGCCCCTTTCGGGGCGGATGAGGCCGATATCCTCATAGTAGCGGATCGTCTTCGAAGGCAGGCCTGACCGCTCCGATGCTTCGCCGATATTCATCGCCGTCTCCTATAGTTTTGCAAAGCGCAGTCTCAGCGCATTCGATATCACCGAGACGGACGAGAGGCTCATCGCCGCCGCGGCGATCATCGGCGATAGCAGCAGCCCGAAGACGGGATAGAGCACGCCGGCCGCGACGGGAACGCCGAGGGCATTGTAGCCGAAGGCGAAGCCGAGATTCTCACGAATGTTGCGCATCGTCGCCTCCGCCAGCCGCCGTGCTCTGACGATGCCGGTGAGATCGCCTTTCACCAATGTGATGCCGGCGCTCTCCATCGCAACATCGGCGCCGGTGCCCATGGCGATGCCGACGTCGGCCGCGGCAAGTGCCGGCGCATCGTTGACGCCGTCGCCGGCCATGGCGATGACCGCGCCCTTGGCGCGCAGCTCGTCGATCAGCGCCTTCTTGCCTTCCGGCAGCACGTCGGCGCGCACTTCGTCGATACCGAGGCTTTTTGCCACCGCCCGCGCCGTGCGCTCATTATCGCCTGTCGCCATGATGATCTTCAGGCCGCTGTCGTGCAGCGCCTTGATGGCAGCGGCCGTCGTCGGCTTGATCCGGTCGGCGACGGCGACGAGGCCGGCGAGCGCACCGTCGAGCGTCACGAACATCACCGTCTTGCCGCCGCCGCGCAGCGCGTCGGTCCTCTCGGCAAGTGCTGCCGGATCGATGCCGAGATCGGCGAGCATCGCGGCATTGCCGAGCGCCACTGTCGTGCCGCCGGCAATGCCTTGGACACCCTTGCCGGTCCTGGCCTCGAAGCCGGTGACGTCGACGAAGGGAACACCGCGTTCCTCAGCGCCGGAAACGATCGCTTCGGCCAGCGGATGTTCGGAGCCGCGCTCCAGGCTTGCCGCCAACGACAGCAGCCGGCTTTCTTCGACGCTGCCGAAGGCGACGATATCGGTCAGCCTCGGCTTGCCCTCGGTCAGTGTGCCCGTCTTGTCGACGATCAGCGTATCGACCTTGGAAAAGCGTTCCAGCGCTTCGGCGTCCTTGATCAGCACGCCTTCCCCGGCGCCGCGCCCTGTCGCGATCATGATCGACATCGGCGTTGCCAGGCCCAGCGCGCAGGGGCAGGCGATGATCAGAACCGCGACGGCGGCAAGCAGCGCATTCGCCATGCGCGGCTCCGGCCCGACTGCGGCCCAGGCCAGGAAGGCAAGGATGGCGACGATGACGACCGCCGGCACGAAGAAGGCGGATACCCGGTCGACCGCGCCCTGGATCGGCGCACGGGAGCGTTGCGCTTTGGCGACCATGTCGACGATGCGCGACAGCACCGTGTCCGCACCGACCTTCTCAGCCGTCATGACGAGGGTGCCGTTCTTGTTGATCGTGCCGCCGGTCAATACATCGCCCTTCGATTTTTCGACGGGCAGAGGCTCGCCTGTGATCATCGATTCATCGATCGTCGACTGGCCCTCGAGGACGGAACCGTCCACCGGCACCCGCTCGCCGGGGCGCACGCGCAGCCGGTCACCGGTCTGGATCTCGTCGACCGGCACGTCGTTTTCGCTGCCATCGGCATGGATACGCCGCGCCGTCTTCGGCGCAAGGTCGAGCAGGGCGCGGATCGCCGAGCCGGTGCGCTCGCGTGCCTTCAATTCCAGCACCTGGCCGACGAAGACGAGCGCGACGATGACGGCGGCCGCTTCGAAATAGACGGGCACGGCCATGCCATGGCCACGGAAGTCCATCGGGAAGATGCCGGGCGCAAGCGTGGCGACGACGCTGTAGACATAGGCCGTGCCGACGCCGAGACCGATGAGCGTCCACATGTTGGGGCTGCGGTTGACGAGGGACGCCCAGGCGCGGCGGAAGAACGGCAGGGCGGCCCAGAGCACCACGGGGCTCGCCAGCAGGAGTTCTATATATGTCGCCAGCGGTTCACCGATCGCTTCGCGAAGCGGCAGGCCGAGCATCGGACCCATGCCGAGCGCAAGCAGCGGCACTGCGAGGATGGCGCTCACCCAGAGCCGCCTTGTGAAATCGACGAGTTCTGGGTTCGGGCCCTCGTCGGCAGGAGGAACGCCCATCGGTTCCAGCGCCATGCCGCATTTCGGGCAGTCGCCGGGACGGTCGCTGACGACCTCCGGATGCATCGGACAGGTATAGAGCGTGCCTTTCGGCGCCGCCTTTGCCGCCGGACGGCTGCCGTTCCGATAGGCTGATGGATCGGCTTCGAACTTTGCCTGGCAGCCGGCCGAGCAGAAGTAGAATTTCTCACCTTCGAATTTCAGGAAATGTTTCGCGGCCGAGCGGTCGACGCTCATGCCGCAGACAGGGTCTTTCGCGGTCATATAATCCTGCGGCGCGGCGGCAAACTTCGTCCGGCAGCCCTCCGAGCAGAAATGATAGGCCCGGCCCGCATGATCGAGCGATGGCTTGCCGCCCTGCGGATCGACGGTCATGCCGCAGACAGGATCCCGAATCACCATGTCAGGGGTCTTCTCCTGATGGTCGTGGCCGCAATGGCAGCCATTGCCGCCATGGGCGTGGTTATGATGATGATCGTGTTCGTGATTGGTATTCATGCCTATCTCCTGTGCCCGGAAGGGCAGTCAGATAGGCTTATCCACCTTCCAGCAACTGGAAGGTCAAGCCCTAATTTGGAGAGCCGAATTTTAAATCGTCTGGGAAGTTCAACGCTCAGATCGGGCTGATCAATCCGACCGGCTGGCTGCCGAGCAAGGCGGCGACGGAGATGCTGCCTCCGGGTTCGATGGTCTTTCCCGTTACCAGATCCGCCTTCAACCCGTGAAGAGGGGAGGGTATGGCGAT
Organism: Rhizobium sp. BR 249; assembly: GCF_047445895.1. Taxonomy (NCBI): domain Bacteria; kingdom Pseudomonadati; phylum Pseudomonadota; class Alphaproteobacteria; order Hyphomicrobiales; family Rhizobiaceae; genus Rhizobium; species Rhizobium sp. BR 249. The sequence goes on from NZ_JARWKX010000009.1 coordinate 121,696, forward strand.
CGCCGTATCTTCCCAGAATTCCGGACCGGCGAAGAGAACGCCGGGATCGAGCCAGCCGAACATCAGCCGCGGCGCCACGGTGATTGCGAACTCGTCATTGTGCACCCGGGCGAAAGCAAGAACATGGTCGCGCCGGTTGCCCGTCACTTTCAGCGGCAGGTAGTCACCTCTGGCGAAGAGGGCCGGGTGCCGCAGGCGCAGTTGCAGGCCGATTGCGATGATGCGCTGCTTCAACGCCGCCGCCTGCAGTTTCGCGATCGGTCCGGCTTCATCGAGCCAGGCCTTCAGCCGTTCGTGCTCGACCGGCCGGCGGTTGTCGGGATCGACGAGGCTGAAATCGAAACCTTCTGCGCCCTGGTAGATGTCGGGAATGCCGGGAGCGGTCAGCTTGAGGAGCGTCTGCGACAGGCTGTTAAGATAACCCGCCGCGATGAACGGCTGCAGCACCTTTTCGAAATCTTCGAGAAAAGCGTCATTCTCGGGCGATACCAGCGCCGCCGCATAGGCCGTGACCGCCTCCTCATACGCGGTATCCTGGTCCATCCAGTCGCTGTGCTGCTTTGCCTCGCGCACCGCCTTCCCAGCATAGGCGGTAAAGCGTTCGCGAAGCTCTTCCGTCTGTCCTCTGTCGAAATCCTCCGGCCAGACGCCGGCCAGCGCCTGATAGAGCATCCACTCGACATTCGGCTCCGGGGCCGCGCCTTCAGGCAGATCCTTCACCCAGGACCGATTCATGTCCCGCCAGCGCGCCACCGCCTGTACGAAAACATCGGCGCCTTCGCTGAGCGCATAGAGCCTCGCGCGGGCATCCTCCCCGCGTTTGGTGTCGTGGGTGGCGCTTGCCGACAGGCCATGCGGCTGCAGCCGCGCGCGCTCCGCCATCCGACGATGGAATTCCTCGGGGCCACCCGGCGCCCTGCCGGGTTCGCCGCCCACCTCGTTTGCGGCGAGCAGCCTGTTATAGCGGTAGAACAGCGTGTCCTCGGTCGCCTTCGCCATCACTGGCCCGCTCAATTGCTGGAAGCGAATGCGGAACTCGTGGGCTGCATCGCCTTCGACCTTGCCTTCGAGAAGTTTCAGCACATGGTCGAGCGCCCGTCGATCATCCAGGCGTGCCATGGCCTGCGATGCGGTTGCGGCAAGCACGGCCGAATCCTGCCAAGTCAGCGGGCCGCCGTCGCCATAGGTGCGGTAGACGGGAAAGGCGATCAGCAGTTCCCTGAGCGCGCCGGCAATCTCGTCTCGTTTCTCCTCGGGAAAGATGCCGGCGGCGATCGATACCAGCCTGTCGGTCTCGCCGGCGAAATTGCGTTCCACCATCAGCCGCTTGGCGATCCGCCGGCCCTCATCGAGATCAGCCGCTTCGCCGGCGATGCTGCGATAGGCATCGTCCAATATGCGCAGCCCGCGGCCATCGATGAAGAGTTCGCTCATTGCGGCGATGAATTCATATCCCGTGGTGCCGGCCACCGGCCAACTCTCCGGGAGGACCTCGCTCGCCCCGAGGATCTTTTCGACGACGATGTAAATGTCCGGCCCAGCCGCCGCCCGTAGCTGGTCGAGATAGGCTTTCGGCTCGGCAAGCCCGTCGACATGATCGATGCGCAGGCCCTGCACCTTGCCTTGGCGCACCAACTCGATCACCAGCCGGTGCATCTCCTCGAACACCGAGGGATTTTCGACACGGGTGCCGACCAGGCCGGTCACTTCGAAAAAACGGCGATAGGTCAGATGCCGCGCCGCCTCCTTCCAGTGGGTCAGCCGCCAGTGCTGCCCCTCGTGCAGGCTTTCGAGGAAATCTCGATCGGAGGAGACATCCTCGAGCTTCTGCCGCAGAACCGCCCGATCGCCGCCTTCGAAGAGGATGTCGCGCATCGCGCGGCGGAAGCCCTCGCCTGATGTCACGGCCGCAGCTTCCGCCATTCTCGTTGCAACCGGATCGTCGAGCCGGTTTGCGACCGCCCCGTAGCTGCTGGGGTTCAGCGGCAACAGCGTCTCGAAATAAGCGAAGGCGAGGTTGCCGTGCGTTTCGTCGAGCACGAGGCGCAACTCGCCGGCGTCGAGCGCGCGATCAAAATCCTGGCCGAGCTGCGGCAGGGTCAGCGGTTCGCTCCAGTCGATGTCGAAGTGGCCGGCATAGGCGCTTTGCCGGCCGAAGGCCAGCACATCGCGCCACCAGGCGTTTTCCGGTGAGGCGGCCATGTGATTCGGTACGATGTCGAGGATCAGCCCCATCCCTGCCGAAGCCAGGCTTTCCGTCAGCCGGTCGAAGCCTGCCCGGCCGCCGAGCGCCGGATCGATCTCGTTGGCATCGGTGATGTCATAGCCGTGGGTCGAGCCGCTGGCGGCGGTAAAAATCGGCGAGGCGTAGAGGTGGCTGATGCCGAGGGTCTTGAGGTAGGGAATGAGGCCGCAGGCGCGATCGAAGGTCATGCCGTTGCGGAATTGTATCCGGTAGGTCGCGGTCGGAAGTGTCATGAGGCCGCCTGCCGTTGGAGTGGGGCCTTCTTCAACGGTTGCGGCCGCGTTTTTGTTCCCTCAGTCGATGAAAACGCCCACGCTTGCTGCGCGGCCGGTTGAATCGATGACGGTCAGTTTCGAATAGCCGCCGCCATCCGGCAGCCATTGCTGGGTGCGCCGGCGTGAGAGATCGGGCAGCGGCTTGCCGTTGGCAAGCCAGCGGAAGGGGGCGCGGCCGCCCTGCAGCTTCAGCATCAGCGGCGACAGGTCGCCTGCTCCGGCTCCGAGATCGATGTGGGCGCCCTCGGGCGGATAGACGATCTGCGGCGCGGCCTCGCGGCCGGAGGCGACGAGCAGGCCGCTGGCATTCAGCGCAAAACGCCGCTGGCTGATCGGCAGCTCGGATTGGGCGATGCGCACGGCGCCGGCGGGCGGGCGGGGCAGCGGGGTCGTCGCGATGCCCGATTTGGCGAAACCCTCGAACAGGATGGGCGCGGCGGTGCCGTAGCCGGTCAAGCCGGGCACGGCGCCGTTGTCGGGCCGGCCGACCCAGACGCCGAGCACATAGCGTCCGTCATAACCGACCGACCAGGCGTCGCGATAGCCATAGCTCGTGCCGGTCTTGTAGGCGATGCCGCGCTGCGGCGCGCCGGCCGGAGGGATGACGCCGGAGAGGATATCGGCGACGTTCCAGACTGAGACCGGCTCCAGCATCGGCTCGCCGTCGATCTTGCCGGGTACACCGGTGATGCCGTCTCCGAGCCTTGCCGGCTGGCCGCGATTGGCGAGCGCCGTATAGAGCTGCACCAGATCCTTCAGCGTGATGCCGACGCCGCCGAGACCGATCGCCAGCCCCGGCGTTTCGTTCGGCGGCAAAGCAGGGCGCACCTCCGCGCGGCGGAAGCGCACCAGCAGCCGCGACGGCCCGACGGCGTCGAGCAGCTTGACGGCCGGTACGTTCAGGGAGAGCTGCAGCGCCTCGCGCACGGTGACGTCGCCCTGGTAGCTCATGTCGAAATTGCGTGGCCGGTAGCCGAAGAAATCGGCCGGCCGGTCTTCGATGATCGTCTCCTGGGAGACGAGGCCCTGCTCGAAGGCGAGCCCGTAGATGAAGGGCTTCAGCGTCGAGCCCGGCGAACGGTTGACGCGTGTCATGTCGATCCAGCCGGAGCGGCTGGCGTCGAAATAATCGGCCGAGCCGACTTCGCCGATGATCTCGCCTGTCTGCGCATCCGCCATCACCATGGCGAGCGAAAGCTTCGGCCCGAGCTTCATAGCCGCGGCCCGCGCGACCGACTCCAGCCCCTGCTGCACCTGTTTCTTCAATGTCGTCTGGTGCTTGAGGACCGCAGGTTCCTTGCGGGTTGCCGCCTCGGCGACATGGGCGGCGAGCGCCGGCAATTGCATGCGCCGCATGGGAATGGCGACACCCTCGGCCCGCTCCGCCTCGCCGTCGCCGACGACTTCAGCCACGGCGACGCGGTCGAGCACGCGCTTGCGCGCCTCTTGCGCCGCCTTGAGATTACGGTCCGGCCGGCGCCGTTCCGGCAATTGCGGCAGGGCGACGAGCAGAGCGGCTTCTGCGACCGTCAGGCGTCGCGGCTCCTTGCCGAAATAAGCAAGGCTTGCGGCGCGCACGCCCTCCAGATTGCCGCCATAGGGCGCGTGGGTGAGATAGAGGTCGAGGATCTGTTCCTTTGAGAGCCGCCGCTCGATCTGCACCGCGCGCGCAAGCTGCAGGAGTTTTGCCGAAAACGTGCGTTCCGGGCGCGGCTCGATCAGCCGCGCCACCTGCATCGAAAGCGTCGAGGCGCCGGAAACGATGCGGCCATTGCTGATGAACTGCAGGCTTGCGCGCCCAAGCGCGAAGGGATCGACGCCGCCATGGTCATGGAAGCGCCGGTCCTCATAGGCGATCAGCATGCGCAGGAATTGCGGATCGACGTCGGCGACAACAGTCTTCAGCCGCCAGCGGCCTTCCGACGTTGCGAAGGCGCGCAGCAATTGCCCATCGGCATCCAGGACCTCGGCGGAGATCACATCCGCCTTGTCGAGTGGCGGCGGAAAGGCCCGGTCGGCGGCGTCGAGCGCGAAAAGAGCCGCGCCGGCGAGAATGACGCCAGCGGCGGATCCGATCGCAAACTTGCGCCACAGCCCCATTATTGTGCCGTCACGACCTCCATCTTGCCGGTCGCCGTGCGGGCCGAAAGCTCGGGCCTGTACATGTCCTCGACGCTTGCCGCGGGATGATCGTAGGTGCCGGGAGTGACGGCGCGCACGACATAGGCGACGTTGAATTCGCGCTCGTCGCCCGACGCGCGGTTGAAGGCGGCGACGAAGCGATCATAGCGGAATTCCGTATGGGCGGCCGATATTTCGCCGATCCAGTCGAAATTGGTCATCTGGGCGCTGTCGACGAGGTTCGGATTGTCGATCTCGAAGCCTGCCGGCAGAAGATCGGTGATGACGATGCGCGAAGGCCAGTCGTTGGTTTCCCGCACATGGATGACGACGACATAGCGCTCGTTCTGCTTCGCGTCGCTGACATTCGCCTGCTCGCCGTCGAGTGTGTAATAGCTGCGCTCGATGGTGAAGCCGTCGCCGCCGGCCGGCAGCGGCACCGTCGGGGCGGCAACGGTGGTGACAACCGTCGAAACGGCGTCGTTCGTCTGGTTGGTCAGCGTCAGCGGATGGCCGGCAAGGGCATCGCCGCTCATTCGCGCCATGTAGGCGCCGCTGTGCGAGGCGCCGTTGACGTCGATTTTCAGGTCGTCATCGCCGCCTTGGATGGCGCGCGCGGCAAGCAGCATCCAGGTCTCTTCCTGGGTGCTCTTGTATTTGCTGCGTCCCCATTCCTTGGCGACGGCCTTGGAAAGTTCCGGAATGACCGGCGGCACCGGCCGGCTTTCGGCGGCGAGCGCCAGGATCGCCGCGCCGTCGCGCAGGATCGTGCCGTAGTCGGTACGCGACAGGTTCACGCGTGAGACCATCGACTGTTCCGACATCTGCAGCGCATCGAGGAAGATGTTCTTCGAACGCTGCGCATCGCCGTAAAGCGCTAGCGCGGCGGCGATATGCGCCTTGGCGAGCGGCGTCGGGAAGTCGTTGATCATCGTATCGGCATAATAGCGCAGATCGCTGATCGCGGCCTTCTTGTTGCGGGCAAGGACGTAGATGGCGTAGGCGATCTGATCGCCCTGGCCCTTGATGTCGGTGGTGTAGGACAGCGTGTTCTGCAGGTTTTCCAGCGCCTGCACGAAGGCTCTTTCCGGCACGTCGTATTTCTGCTCGCGAGCCCGCGTCAGGAAATCGGTGACGTAGGAATCGAGCCAGACATCGCCTGAGTCAGGGCCCCAGAGGCCGAAGCTGCCGGCGGACGCCTGATAGGAAAGCACGCGGTAGATCGCATCCTGGACACGTTGGCGCACGTCGTCGTCGTTTTCGATACCGGCCTGCTTCGCCACTTCGGCAAGGTAGAGCAGCGGCAGCGCCCGGCTGGTCGTCTGCTCGGCGCAGCCGAAGGGGTAACGGTCGAGCGTCATCAGCAGTGCCGGAATGTCGAAGGCGGCTGAACGCGTGACGTTGACGCTGATCGAGGCGCCCGGCAGCACGCTGTCGGCCAGCAGGTTCTTATCGACGGTGAGTTTTGCTCCCGGCTTCAGCGCCAGCACCCTGCGCTGGGTGATCGGCAAGGAGGAGGGGCGGACCGGCACGTCGACCGTCCGATCAAGCGAAAGGCCGGAGGCGCCGGAGAGGTTGATCGAGACGCTGCCGGCCCCCGGCTGCTTGCCGACGAGCGAGAGCGTCAACTCGGATTTCGCGCCGGCTTCGAGGCGGATCGTCTGCGAGACGGAAGCCTGGTCGATACCGACGGCATCATTGCCGGTCAGTTGCAGCTTGTAGTCGCCGGCCGGCGCATCGGTATTGGCGATGTCGAGGCGCAGATTGGCCTTGTCGCCAGGAGCGAGGAATTTCGGCAGGCTTGCCGTCACCACGACGGGATCGCGGATGATGACGTCCTTGACGCCGTGTCCGACGCCTGATTTCGACCAGGCGACCGCCATGACGCGCGCCGTGCCGTTGAATTGCGGAATGTCGAAGGAGACATTGGCCTTGCCCTCGGCGTCGAGCTTCACCGCGCCTGAGAAGAAGGCGACGAGCTTCTGCGTCGGCGGGCTCGACTGCAGCGCCACGGCACCGCCGTCACCGCCGGTCCGGAGCTTGCCGGTCACACCAAGCGAGCCGTCGATCAGGCGACCGTAGAGGTCGCGGATTTCGAGGCCGAGCTGACGCTGGCCGAAATACCAGTCTTCCGGATTCGGCGGTTCGTAGCGGGTCAGGTTGAGAATGCCGACATCGACGGCGGCAACGGTCACATAGGCATCCTCGTTGGCGCCGGCGCCCGTCACCTGCAGGCCGATGTTCAATGGTCCGCGCGGCAGCATCTTTTCAGGCGTGTCGAGCGCCACCTGCAGCGCGCGCTGTTCGGGATCGACCTTCAGCCATTTGACGCCGATCGAGCGCATCGGCATGTGGCTGTCCTGGGCGTCGCCGGGGCGGAAGAGTGTGGCGGTCACATAAGCGCCGGCGCCCCAATCGGATGTGACCGGGATGTCGACCTCGCCGCCGGTCTCGCCCATCGTGGCGTTCTGCACGGCGACCAGCTTTTCGGTTCCGGCCGTCACCATCAGTTCGCCGCCGTAGCGCGAGGTGATTTTCAGCTTGGCCGTCTCGCCGACCTTGTAGCTGTCCTTGTCGAGGGCGATTTCCAGCCCGTCGGGTGTTTCGGTGGAGGTCGAGGCCACGAACCAGCCGGCCTCGAATTCGACGCTGGAGGTGGGGCCGTCGACATCCGGGCTTTCCACTTCGAGGCGGTAGCGGCCCCAGGTCACCGGCACGGAAATCTTGCCGCCGTCCATCGTCGCGTCGACGCTGCCGTTGGCGACCTGCTCGGCTGTGTAGACCGGCTCGTATTTCCACGCCGTTCCCTCGCGATACCACTGATATTCGCGATTGAGGCTGTAGAACTTCCAGCGCAAGCCTTTCGTTTCCTGCTTCTGGCCGTCGGCATTAACGCCGATCACCGTGAAATTGGCGATCGAGTTTTCAGGCAGGTCGTCGGAAAATTCCGGCTTGATGCCGATCGAAGCGCCCTGGTTCTTCACCGGAATGACGAGGGAGCGCTCGATGGCGCGCCCGCCTGCCTCCTGCATGCGCATATAGACCGTGGCGTTGAGAAGCTGGGTCGTGGCCGGCAGGTCGCTGATCGTGAGGTCGGTCGAGGCTTCGCCGTTCTCGTCGAGTTCGGGCAGGCCGTCGATCGGCAGGCGCGAATCTTCGCTCGCCTCCTCGTCGGCGAGGCCGAAGAGGAAGCCCTTATAATCGGCGCTCTCGCGCGTCGGCTTGACGACGACGTCGCCCTCGAGCGTCAGGCCGGCTGCCGGAGCGCCATAGAGATATTTGCCGGAAATGGTGATCGTCGCCGGGGTATCGGGACCGATTTCCTTGGCTTCGGTCTTGATCTCCATCTCGGTGCGATCCGGCACGAAATCGTCGACCAGGAAGCTCTTGGTGGCGATCGCCGTGCCCTTGGGGTCGGTATAGATATTCATCGTCCAGGTGCCGCGCATGGCGTTTTCCTGGGTCGGGAAATCGATGGAATAACCGCCGAGATTGCTGGTCTGGCTGACGATACGCCGGTCTTCGACGCCATCGGGGCGGCTGAAGATGAAGGTGAGCGGCAGGTTCTCGATGGCGTTGCCGTCGGTGTCGCGGGCGAGCGCCTGCGCATGCACCGTCTCGCCGGCGCGGTAGATGCCGCGTTCGGTAAAGGTCAGCACGTCGATCGCGCCGGGTGCGGCGCGGCCGGTCACGCCGCGGTCGGAAAGGTCGAAGCCGGCGCGCGTCATGTCGAGGAAGACATAGTCAGACGTGCCGTTCTTGGCGGCAATGACGGCGGGCGTCAGCGCCGCCGTGCCGCGGATCAGGCCGGCGGTGAAGGTGGCGCGACCGTTTTCGTCTGTTGTCGCGGTGCCGAGCACCTCGTTGTTCTTGGCGAGCAGTTGCAGTTCGACGCCCGCGATCGGCTTTGGCGAAGCGAGCGAGCGGGTGAAGACGTTGAGCCCGTCCGTGCCGGCATAGGTGGTGATGCCGATATCGGAGACGAGGAACCATTGCGTCGCCTGCGAATCCCACTCCTGCGACGGGCCGGTTCCTGCCGTTGCGGTCATCACGTAGATGCCGGGCTTGCGCTCGGGCAGGGCTTCGTCGACGGGGAAGCTCGTGACGACATCCTTGTTCAGCTCGTTGGCGATCTCGATCGAGCCCTGCCAGACGAGTTCGCCGCTCTGGTCCTGAATGTTCTGAGCGCTGTAGCCGTCGAGCTGGCTCAGGAACTGCGAATTCGTCAGCAGCGGCGCAATGCCACGATCGCCGATGCGATAGAGTTTCAGGTTGGCCGAGGCGAGGTTGACCGAGACGATCGGGATGCCGCGCCGCGCCGTCGAGGGCAGCACGAAGCTGTCGCCGGTGAAGCGCACCATCTGGGTGCGGTCCTTGATGTAGACGTCGATGCTGACGGGTGCGTCGAGCACCTCGTCGACTGAAGACGGCAGGCCGGTACGGAAGGCGATCTTGTAGGTCTCGCCATGCGTCAGGCCTTCGACGCAGATCTGCTTGCCCTTGGTTTCGACCGCCTTCGGCGCCGCGCCGTTCAGCGTCACGAAGGGCGTGTAGTCGGTGGTCTTGACGAGCGCTTCGGAGAAGGTGACGCAGGCGCGCGGCGTGGCGCTGTCGGCGTCGACCGTATGTTCGGTGATGCGGAAGCCCTTCGTCGATTTCAGCTGCAGGTAGGCGGCCTGCACATCCTTGGCGCCGACGAGCGCCAGGCTCGCCTTGTAGGCGTCGAGCGCCGGACGGTAATTGCCGTTTCGTTCCAGCGCATTGGCAAGGACGGCGAGCGCCTCGGCCCGCTTGGCCGTCGTGCGCGTCAGCTCGTAGCCGTTCAGTGCGTCGAGCACGGCTTGGCCCGTGATGCTGCTCTCGGAACTGCCGAACGAAATTGCGGCGCGGGCGGTTTCGAGCCAGAGATCACCATCATCCGGCGTGATCGACAGTGCGCCATGGAAGGCGATCAGCGCGTCGGTCAGGTTGTTGGCGGTCATGTCGAGGCGAGCGTTGGCCGTCAGGCTGTCGACCCCCTGGCCCTGCTGGCCGTCGGTCAGGGCAAGATTGTCCTTGAAGTCGTGGGCCTGCTGGATGAGATCGTTCGTCAGGAAGGTCAGGCGTGGCGGCGCCCCGATATCCGGTTCCTTTTGAGTCGCTGTCTCGACGATCTTGCCGGCGATGGCGCCGGGGAAGGCGTTCATCGTCTTGAAGTCGGATTTCAGGAAGCACCACTTCACCTTGGGATTGTAGGTGAAGGCCTTGCAGCTCTTGTCGCCGATGCAGGAGGTCTTGCACTGGTCGAGCGAAACATTCTGCTCGGTGCGAAGATCGAAGCCGAAGAAATCGGCGTCCTTGATCGTCTGGATGTCGCGCTTGGTGTCCGCCGCGGTGGCGGGAAAGCTGATGGCGATCGTGGAAAATGCGATTGCAGCGAAAGCGAAGAACGAGCGCACGGACATAGGTTCCCCCCGGAATGCTGGCTCTGACCGGCGGGCACTCTCCTCACTCCTCACGAGATTGTCAACTCAACTTGAGCGTTGTTTCACCTTCACACAGACGCTTTCGTCCGGCTGTCATATCGATGGAAGCGATGGGCCGCTTTTTGCAAGGGTGAGCAATGATTTGGGTGGCTGCCAGAGGCAATGCAACGTTCACGATTTTCGGCCATGGCGGCTTTACCACATTCCTTGCAGCCAATGGCCTCTTGCTCGCTGTGGGTGCAGCAGGTGCGGCCGGGGCCGCCCGCAACATGCTGCCGAGAATCGAGAGCCTGAAATTGTTTTCCTTTTCGCCAGAAGATCGGGGATTGATTAGCCTGTCGGTCGCAGCGCCGTGACGGCGGCAGAGGCGGCCGCTTTTGCGCGAAATTCACATCGTTAAAAATTTATCAATGTTAACAATATCTTAAATATGGAAAATCGCGTTTCACGGCGGAACATAACGTCGAGTTGCCCGTTACAGCCATGAGTTTTGGGCAGGGATAGCTGCCGGAGCGGATCCCTCTTTCGAAGTATGTGCGTAACAAGGGGATATATCATGGCCACCAATGTCGTGCGGCGCTGGCAACGAGATGATCTCATGAATCAGAGAGTATTGATCGTCGAAGATGAATTTCTGATCGCCCTGGATCTCGGGGCGACGGTGGAGAGCATCGGCATGCAGGTGGCGGGTCTTGCGCATGATCGCGAACAGGCGCTGCGGCTGGCGCCGCTTGCCGACATCGCTTTCGTCGACGTCAATCTCGCCGATGGGCCGACGGGGCCTGAGATCGGCCGGCAACTGGCGGAAGAGCACGGCATCGCGGTCGTCTTCATGACCGGCAATCCCGAGATGGTTGCCGATGGGATCAAGGGCGCGGTGGGCGTGGTTCAGAAACCGGTCATGCCTTCGGTCGTCGAACAATTGGTGAAATATCTTGCCGCGCGCCGCGTCGGCATGTTCGCGGTCGTTCCCAAGCAGATGACGGTATTTGCCTGATCGGGCTTGTCTCGATCAGCCGGAAACGGCTGCAAGCTGCGGCTGGACGCCGGCCTTTTCCGTCGCCGGCCTGCCGTAAGCCTTGAGAAAAGTGCGCACCGCGTTGCGGGCGGCTTTTTCCAGTTCTTCGTCGGTGGGCATCCCGCCGAAAAGCACTGACATTTGCAGGTCGGCATTGCCGAGCGCCACGAACTGGCGGGCGGCGACGTCGAAATCGTCGATGACGAGCGCGCCCTTGTGAGAAAGCCGCGCGAAAAGCGCCGACAGCGCCGTGGTCAGCTTGCCCGGCCCGTGCTGGCGCCAGCTTTCGAAGAGGTGCGGATATCGCTCGCCTTCCGTCTGCACCAGCTTGCGCAGGAATTTTCCGTCGTGATTGCAGATGCAGTTCTTGTTGAGGCGCACGACGAAGGCCGTCAGGTCGTCCTCCAGATTGTCGGCATTTTCTGGGAAGGTCGACAGCATGGAGAAGAGCATGGTGTTGGCGCGGTTCATGACGTCCTCGACGACGGCGACGAACAGCGTTTCCTTCTCGCGATAGTGATTGTAGATCGTCTGGCGCGATACGCAGGCAACGGCGGCGATCTCGTCGATGCTGGCGCCGGCGAAACCCTGGCGGCAGAAGACGTCGGCGGCGGCATCCAAAATGGACATGCGCTTGAAGCATTGTCCGCGCTGGGTATGCCCCGTCATCCTGCCTGCGGGTGTCATGCGATCTTTCATGAGAACGAGGATAAGACGTCTTGACGACTTAGACAATGGCGTCTAATTTTACATCCGTGTCCAAATTTATTGACACCCCTGGTTTCGCCGCTGGAGATATGAGCTCCCAACTTCGTCTTCGCGCGGAACGATCATCATTAAACCTCGAGGCAATGCGCGGAGCGACGATCCGATGCTTCCGCTGCGCTTTTATGAAAGATCACCATTATGACGGCTTCATTCTTTCGCATTGCCCTCATTCTCGGCCTTCTCTCGGCCATCGGGCCTTTTGCCATCGACATGTATCTGCCTGCACTGCCGTCCATCGGCCAGGACCTGCATGCCGATAACAGCGTCACCCAGCTGACCCTTCTCGCCTTCTTCATCTCCTTTGCGCTCGCCCAGCTCGTCTATGGTCCGCTGTCGGACATGTGGGGCCGCAAGCTGCCGCTCTATCTCGGTATCGGCGTCTTCGCCGTCGCCTCGATCGGTTGCGCGCTGGCGACCGATATCGAAACGCTGATCGCCTTCCGCTTCGTCCAGGGTATCGGTGGCGCGGCCGGCATGGTCATTCCGCGCGCCATCGTCCGCGACATGCACACCGGTGTGCAGGCCGCACGCCTGATGTCGCTGCTGATGCTGGTCTTCTCGATTTCGCCGATTCTGGCGCCGCTGACCGGCAGCGCCGTCATCGAATTCTCAGGCTGGCGCGGCGTGTTCTGGGCGGTGACCATCGCTGCCGCGATCGGCCTCGTCCTGCTTTCCACCCAGCTTGAGGAAACCCGCCCGGCCAAGGAGCGCAACGGCAGCGGCCTTGGCAGCGCCATGAGCGCCTACCGGCGGCTGCTTGCCGACCGCAATTTCCTGACGCTGACCTTCATCGGCGGTCTCGGCATTTCGAGCTTCCTCGTCTATCTCGCCAACTCGCCCTTCGTGCTGATCCAGCACTACGGGCTGACGCCGACCCAATATAGCTTCGCCTTCTCGATCAATGCCGTCTCCTTCTTTGCGGTATCGCAGGCGACCGGCTGGCTCGGCGAACGCTTCGGCCTGGTGCGCGTCATGCGGATTGCGGTCAGCGCCTTCGCGCTTGCCATGGTCGTCATGGCGGTGGTGATGGCTGCGGGCTTCAACCAGCTGCCCGTAATGGCAAGTTTCCTGTTCATCGGCTATGGCTGCCTCGGTCTCGTCATCCCGACGAGCGCGGTGCTCGCCCTCGAGGATCACGGCGAGATCGCCGGCACGGCCTCGTCGCTGATGGGCACGCTGCATTTCGTCATCGCCGCAGTTGCCATGGTCATATCGAGCATCTTCTTCGACGGAACGGCCGTTCCGATGGCCGCCGGCATCGCGCTTTGCGCCTTCTCGGCCTTCGTGCTGACGCAGGCAACGATCGGCCGCCGCGCCGCGGTTGCCGCCGCCGAGTGACCGGCTCTGAGGAGGTTCAGCCCGTCAGCGTGAAAGCGTCGCTTTCACCGGGAACGAGTTCCAGCGGCCAGATGCGGTTGCGGGCGCCCTGCGGATAGTGATCGGCATAGGCCGGCATGGTGGCGAGCAAGGTTTCGCCGAGTTGCGCGCCGAGATCGCGCAGCGACATGCGGAAAGATGTCAGCGTCGGCTGCAGGAAATGCGTGCGCGGTTCTTCGCGGAAGCCGACGACGGCAAGGTCGCGGCCCGGCACGATGCCGGCTTCCGCCAGCCGCCGGTAAAGCCCGATCGCCATCAGTTCGTGGATCAGGATGATCGCGGTCGGCCGCTCTTCGATCATCAGCAGTTCGTGGCCGGCCTGATAGCCGCCCTGTTCGCTCGATTTGACCCGGATGACGAGGGCCGGATCGAAGGGGATACCGTGGCGTTTCAGCGCCTGACGGTAGCTGTCCAGGAAAATGTAGCCGAGATTGATATCGGAGGAGGGGGCGGCCACCGCGATCCGCCTATGGCCTTTTGCGACCAGCCGGTCGACACCGCGCGCCGCCACGCCCTCGAAGTCGAGATCCATCCAGGTATAGCTGCCGCCCGAGGCGCTGCGGCCGAGCGCCACGAAGGGGATGCGGGCCTTTTCCAGAAGCTCGATGCGCCGGTCGGTACGCCTCGTCGCCGAGATGATCAGCGCGTCGACGAGGCGGCGCGCCACCATGCGCTTCAGATATTCGTGCGGATCCTCGTCATCGGGGCAGGGCAGCATGACCAGATCGAGCTTGTGGCGGGAAAACACGCTCTGCAGCCCGTCGGTGACGCCGAGGAAGAAGTCGTCGCTGTTTTCGACCGTCTCGCGGCTCACCTCGAGCATCAGGCCGATGACATTGGTCATGCCCTGGCGAAGGCTGCGGCCCGACTGGTTGGCGACGTAACCGAGTTCTTCGGCGGCGGCGAGCACGCGCCGGCGCGTTTCTTCATTGACATCCGGCTTGCCGTTCAGCGCCCGGGACACCGTCCCGATCGAAATGTCGAGATGCTCGGCGAGCTGGCGAATTCCCTTCATCTCTGGCGACTTTCCTCCCCACCCGATCGCGTTACGCCCTTCTTGCCACAGGATTGCGCCCGCGAAAAGCCAGGGAGAGAGGTTAGGGCTTGAAGCTCTGGCGGATGACGAGTTCCGGAATGACGCGTTCGTAAGCCGGCGGCGCGTCGGGGTTTTCAAGCCGCCGCTCCATCAGTTCCACGGCGCGTTGCGCTATGGTCAACGGGTCCTGGCGGAAGGTGGTCAGCCGGTAACTCAGCCAGGAGGATTCCGGAACGTCGTCGAAGCCGATGATGGCGACATCTTCCGGAATGCGCAGCCGCGCTTCCTGGCGCACGACATCCATCAGCCCGAAGGCGATCAGGTCGTTGGCGCAGAAGACGGCGTCGGGCTTTATTCGCTCCGAGAAGAGTGCACGGCCGGCGGTAACGCCGCCCTCATAATCGGAATCTCCGCCGCGCGTGACGACAATGGATGCGCCGAGCGACTCGGCGGCTGAAAGGAAGGCGCTTTCGCGCTCGACGATCGCAGGCGTTCCCGAATTGGAGCCGATCACGGCCAGGCGACGCCTGCCGCTTTCGTAAAAGGCCGTCGCCGCCCTGCGCGAGGCTTCGGAATTGCCGGCGCGCACATGATCGGCGTCGGGCTCCGATCGGCCGATGACGACGAGCGGCTGGCCGTTGCGCTGGGCGAGTTCGAGGAAACTTGCAGGCGGTGAGCCGGACAGGATGATGATTGCCTCGGCGCGGTGGCCGATCAGCATCTTCTGGGCGGCGAGCAGTTCTTCTTCCGTCTGACCGGTATTGATCAGGATCGGGATGCTGCCCCGCCGGATCAGCGATTTGGCAAGGGTGGCGGCCAGATGCGCGCGAAAACCCACTTCCGGCCGGGTCGCGACGATGCCGACGAGGCGGCTCTGATTGGCAAGCACGCCGCGCGCCAGGTCGTTGACGTGGTAGCCCAGTTCTTCGGCCGCCCGCAGCACCTTTTCGCGCGTCGCCGGAGCGACGCTCGCGCCTGGTGTAAATGTGCGGGGAGACGGCCGAGCGCGAAACGCCCGCCAATTGCGCCACCTGCTCGGCGCTGACGAAACGCATGCGTTCTTTCTTCGGCGTCTTGCCGCCGTTCACCGGGCCATCAATCATGGCCCTTCAGCTATTTGCCGTCTCTGACAGCCAGATGACAGCTGGCCGCACGGCAGCCAGATTTTTTCTAAAAGGGAGATAATCGCAAAGTACAGGCGATTTCGTTGCGGACAGCTGCCGGGCTGGCGAATTCAACCTCGGCTGAGGGAGTGAATGAGCGGCGCCGACCAATGCTCAGGGCGCGCCGCTCCGAGAAGTTCGGCTACTCGCAGACGCGGACCGTTTCGGCGTGATAGCCGCCGTCATAGCGGTTGCGCACGTCGCGGTCCTCATACCAGCATCTCGGCTGGGGTTCGACATAGCGGGGGCTCTCCACATAACGAGGGCCGTCATCGACGTAACGCGGGCCGCCATTGGCGATCGCGCCTCCGATCAGACCGCCGACGACGCCTGCGGCAACACCTCCGGCGATGATGCGGCCGGTGTCGTTGTGGTGATGACGGTCACGCGCGGCAGCAGGCTGAATAGCCGATCCAACAAGGGCCGTCGCGATCAACAGGCTGCTAATAATTCTCTTCATAATATTCTCCTCAGTGGCACTTGCCCCGGATAAGAGGGAAATGCGGCAGCAAGGCGATTGTTCGTTCAAACTTTGCGACAGGCGTTAATGCAGGGCAAAGGGGTATCAGGTCGCCGATTCCGTCGTCGTCTCTTCCAGCACGTCCTCGGGAATATCGTCGAAGGAGGCATAGTTGAGGTTATAGAGCCTGGAATAAAGCTTGCGGTTCTTCATCAGTTGCCGATGGTTGCCGCTTTCGATGATTTCGCCGTTCTGCAGCACGATGATGCGGTCGGCCTCGCGGATCGTCGCAAGGCGGTGGGCGATGACGAGACCGGTGCGGTTTTCCAAGAGCTTCACCAGAGCCTTCTGGATCAGCATCTCGGTATAGCTGTCGATATTGGCCGTCGCCTCGTCGAGCACCAGGATCTTCGCATCCGCCACCAGCGCGCGGGCGAAGGAGAGGAGCTGGCGCTGGCCGAGTGAAAGATTGCCGCCGCGCTCGCCGAGCATGCTGTCGTAGCCTTCCGGCATGCGCATGATGAAGTCATGCGCGCCGACCGCCTTGGCGGCTTCGATCACCTGTTCGCGCGTCGCTTCCGATTTGTGGTAGCGGATGTTCTCGAAGACGGTGCCGGTGAAGAGGAAGGGTTCCTGCAGCACCATGGCGATCTGAGCGCCGAGCGAATCCTGCGTCAGCGCGCGCACGTCATGCCCGCCGACCAGAACCTGCCCCTGCTGCACCTCATAGAAGCGGTGGATCAGCGACATGCAGCTCGATTTGCCCGATCCCGTCGGGCCGACCAGGGCCACCGTCTCGCCGGGATTGACCTTGAAACTGACGTGCTTGAGCACAGGATGCTTGGGATTGTAGCCGAAGACGACGTCGCGGAACTCCACCGAGCCGTCCATGTCTGCCGACAGCACCTTGGCATTGGGCGCGTCCTGGATCTCGATCGGTACGTCGAGCACGTCGGTCAAACGCTGGCCTGACGCCATGGCGCGCTGCATGACGGAATATTGCAGGGTCAGCGAACGGATAGGGTCGAAGAAGCGCTGGATATAGAAGAGGAAGGCGACGAGCACGCCGACGTCGAGCGCCTGGTTCAGGACGCGGGCACCGCCGACGACGATGACGAGCGCCATGGCGATGCCGGTCAGCGAATCGACGATCGGCACCATGATCTGGGCATAACGCGCCGCCGTCAGATGCGTCAGCAGGTTGGCATGCGCCTTGTCGTCGTAGAGCTGGAAGTTGACTTCCTGCCTGTCCATGCTCTGGACGGCGCGAACGCCATGGATCGCTTCGGCAAGCGCGCCGTTCGCCACGGAGTTCGTCTCGTGTGCGGCCATGAAGGACTTGCGGGCGAGCGGCAGCCAGAAGAGACGCACGACGAAGAGAACAGGCAGTGCGGAAAGCGTCAGCAGGCCGAGCTTGAAGTCGAGATAGAGCATCACGAAGACGATGCCGAAGAGCAGAAAGATGTCGCCGACCGACAGAACGCAGGTTTCGAGGAATTCCTGCATGGAGTTGACGTCGCCCTGCAGGCGCGACATCAGCCGGCCGACCTCCGTCTTGTCCATGAAGGAAAGCGAGACGCGCTGCAGATGCGAGAACATCGCCCTGCGTATATCGAAGAGCACGTTTTCCGCGACGCCGCCGACCAGTGTTTCCTGCCAATAGCTGGCGCCGTAGTTGACGAGGATGGCGATCAGGAAGGCGACGATCGCCGAGATCAGCGCCGAATTGCCGCCCGGCTGCATGCCGTGGTCGATGGCGTAGCGGATGATCAGCGGGATCATGAGCTGCATGGCGGTGAAGACGAGCACCGAAACGACCGACAGGATGACATCGCGCCGGTAGGGGTGCACGAAGGCCCAGATGCGCTTGATGATGTTGGAATCGAAGACCTTGCCGAAGATTTCCTCTTCGACGCGTTGCGATCCGACGACCGCCCGCGGCGGGCGCCTGCCATCCTCGCGAACGTCGGAGCGTTCGGTTTCCAGTTCCTCGGCCATCAGTTTCCTCCAGCGCCGGTTTCTTACGCGCTCAAAGCGTCGTCGCCCGGCCGCACCTGCAAATCGTAAAGCGCCTTGTATCGCCCGCCGAGCGAAAGCAGCTCGTCATGCGTGCCCTGTTCGACGATGCGGCCGTCCTCGATGAAGAAGATCCTGTCGGCATGCATCAGCGAACTCAGGCGATGGGCGACGATGATGGTGACGCGGTCGGCGGCATAGCGGCGCATCGCGCTGCGGATGCGCTGCTCCGTGGCTGCGTCGATTGCCGCCGTCGAATCGTCGAACACCATCACTGCGGGTTTGAGCATCAGCGCCCGCGCGATCGAAAGCCTCTGGCGCTGGCCGCCCGAAAGCGAGACGCCGCGCTCGCCGACAACGGTGCCGTAGCCTGTGGGGAGGCCGAGGACATAGTTGTGGAGCTGCGCGCTTTCGCTGGCGCGCTCGATGCGGCTTTCCTTGGCCCAGGGGTCGCCATAGGCGATATTGTTTTCGATCGTCGTGGTGAAGAGGAAGGAATCCTGCTGCACGACGGCGACGGCGCGGCGCAGCGACTGCAGCGTCGCTTTGCGGATATCCTGCCCGTCGATGGTGATCTTGCCGCCGGTCGCGTCGTAGAAGCGCGGGATCAGATGCGCCAGCGTCGACTTGCCGCTGCCGGGCGGGCCGACGATGCCGATCGTTTCGCCGCGCTTCGCCTCGAAGCTTACGTCGTGCAGCACCTCATGCATCGGCGAGGCCGGATAGGCGAAGCTGACATTCTCGAAGCGCAGGGTGCCATCGGTGACATCAAGCTCCCTGGCATCCGGCGCATCGCGCACGGCGATCTCCAGGTCGAGAAGATCGAAGAGGCGCGTTCCGCAGGTCGAGGCGCGCGCGAAGGCGTTGACCATCAGGCCGAGCTGGCGCACCGGCATCTGCAGGATGGTCATGAAGGTGAGGAAGGAAGCGAGCGTACCGACGGTGATCTCGCCTGAGAGCACCTTGCCGCCGCCGACCCACAGCACGAGACCCATGGCTGCGAAGAAAGAGAAGGTCATGGCGCTGGTATTGGTGACGCGGATGCCGACGCGCTGATGGGCAAGCTCCAGTGCATTCTTCGACGCTTTCTCGAATTTCGAGAGTTCGTGCTCCTGCGCCGCGAAAGCGCGCACGACGCGGATGCCGCCGAGATTTTCTTCCATGATGCGGGTCAGCACCGAAAGCCGTTGCTGCAGGTCCAGCCAGGTGGCGCGCAGGCGAAGCTGGGTGACGGACGAGCGCCAGCCTACGAAGGGGACGAAGGAAAGGGCCAGCAGGCCGAGCACCACGTCCGTCGACAGCAGCATGTAAGCCCCGATGCCGATCAGCATCGAAAGCAGGAAGACACGCACGAGCGCCGTCGAGAAGTACATGCGCACGCCTTCCAGGTCGAGCAGGCCGATGGTGATCAGGTCGCCGGAGTGCACGGTGTCATGAAAACTGAAGGAGAGGCGCTGGATCTTTTCGTAGCAGGCCAGACGCAGCTCGTAGCCCATGTGATGGCCGACGGATTCACTGAAATAGTTCTGCACCATGGTGAAAATGCCGCGCAGCACGCTGGCGCCGAGCAGAAGCAGCGCCGTCGTCAGCAGCGCGTCCTGTGCCTGCTGCCCGATCGTGCCGCCGTGAAGCGCCACCTGCGTATGATCGACGGCCTGGCCGAGAAGACGGGGGATCAGAAGCTGGAAGGTGGAGGCGATCAAGGTGGCGCCGATGGCAAGCCCGGCTTGCCAAGGGTGACGGAAGGCCATGACGGTGATGCGGAACAGTGTGTAGAGGCCCTTGCCCCACCCTGCCGCGGTTGCAAGCGCCATCGAAGCCGAAGGCTTCGCCGCGCGTATGGACGCATCGCTGCTCACGGTATTTTTTCCAATAGATGTGTGGTCGGACGCTGGCCCGGAAAGACGGCAAATCCATGAAGGGATTGATAGCACCGTCACTTTTGCCGATTCCATTTGGCCGTTCAAGTAAAGAATTCACCATCTGGTTATTTTTGCGTGAGGCCTCCCATATGCCGGCGGGAACAATCAGCCCGCGGGCGGGTTGCAGCAGGCAACCCTTTTCAGCAACCGTTACCGGGAGAGACACATGCCGCTGAAAGCCCTCGCTCTCAACGCCACGCTGAAGGCTAGCAACGCCAAGGATGCATCTTCGACCGAGCGGATGATCGGCCTCATCGACAAGGCAATGTCGGCGCATGGCATCACGACCGAAGTGATCCGCCTTGCCGATTTCAACATCAAGCCGGGCGTCACTTCGGACGAAGGCGACGGCGATGACTGGCCCGCGATCCGCGCGAAGCTGCTGGACGCCGATATTCTGCTCATGGCGACGCCGATCTGGCTCGGCCAGCCCTCCAGCGTCTGCAAGCGGGCGCTGGAGCGCATGGACGCCTTCCTCGAGGAGACGGATGATCAGGGCCGCATAGTTTCCTACGGCAGGGTCGCGGCCGTCGCCGTCGTCGGCAATGAGGACGGCGCCCATCACGTATCGGCCGAACTCTATCAGGCGCTGAGCGATGTCGGCTTCACCATCCCCGCCAATGCCGTCGCCTATTGGGTCGGCGAGGCGATGGGGTCCACCAATTTCGTCGATCTCGACAAGGTGCCGAAGCAGGTGACGACATCGGTCGATATGTTGGCGCGCAACGCGGCGCATTTGGCGGGTCTTTTGCAGGCGAAGCAGTATCCTGGCGAAGGCGGCTGACCGGAGAAAGTCGCTTCGGTAGTTAATATCTTTTTATTTCAATTAGTTATGGGGCGGTGCCGTAAACCCTCTTGCCACATCAGGCTTTTGGGGCTTTCATACACGACTAGTTTAATAGACTATGGGTGAGCATGATCGCCCTTTTATCTCTTTTGCGGGCCGCTGGCCGGACCCGATCCTGCGGCGGTGTTTGTGAATGGCCGTATGAACCTCAACAACGCGTGATCGCTTTATGCGTTGAAACCTCGATCGACAGACGGTGCGGCTGAAACCGCAAAGGAGTTGCGATGACGGTTCAGGGACTTTTTTCCGCGAGAGCCAATGCGGCGGCGCAAATTTCGGCCGTACCGCGCATTGCGATCGTCGGGCGGGGCTTTTCCGGAATGATGACGGCGATTGCGCTGATGAAGACGGTGCGCACGCCTTTCCACCTGCAGCTGTTCGATCCGCATTCGTCGGTGAGCGGCGGTCAGGCGCTGGCCTCGGTCCGCTCCTCTACGATCCTCAATACCCGTGTGCGCGATCTTTCGGTGTCGCTCGGCGACAATGACGATTTCAACGACTGGCTCTGCAGCAACGCCGCCTTCCGCGCCGCCGTGCCGGCCGCCATTCCGGGCTTTCGGCAGATCTTCGTGCCGAAGGAGATCTTCAGCGACTATGTCTACCAGCGCTTTTCGGAAGCGCTCGCCGCCCGCAAGGACATTACCGTCCAGGTGTGTACCGATCCTGTTGTGGCGATCCGCAGGAGCCACGGCAACCGCTTCCTGCTTGAAAGCGCCAATCCCGCCAACCCGCTGTTCGATACCGTCATCCTCGCTACCGGTTATGGTCTGGCGCAGGCCGATGCCGGCGATCAGGATGCCTCGCCGATCAGGGCCCAGCGCCTCGTCGCCCGGCCGCATACGGTGCTGCTCGGCAGCGGCATCCGCGTCGTCGACCAGTTGCTGCAGCTGCGCGATTCCGGTTATGACGGCCAGGTGACGATCATTTCCCGGCGTGGCTTCCTGCCGCAGAGCCATACGCCGAATTCCGCCGATCCGGTCTTCCCGGCCGAAGCGCTGCCCCAGAGCCTGCCCGAGATCGTGCGCTTCATCCGCCAGGCCTGTCGCGAGGCGGAAGAACAGGGCCGAAGCTGGCAATCGGTGATGAACGGCTTGAGGAAACATGCCCGCTCGCTCTGGCGCTCGCTGCCGGCGCGCGACAAGCACCAGTTCAACCGGCATCTGAGGGCAATCTACGACAGCCACCGCAATCGCCTGCCGGAGGCCATGCACCTGCGCCTGAAACGCGAGCTGGCCGAAGGCCGTACGGTGCTGCGCCGCGGCCGCGTCGGCCGCCAGGGATTGAGCGGCCTGTTCTTCACGCCGGCCGGCTCATCCGCTGAAGAGGTCATTCATGCCGAGCGCATCATCGACTGCCGCTGTCAGGCGCCCGATCTTTCCGCGCCGCTGGTGCAGAGCCTGCTTTCCGCCGGACTCGCCATGCCGGACGAACTCTCGCTCGGCCTTGCGGTCAATGCGCGCGGTGAGGCTTTTCTCGACGATGGCTCGACGGTCGCCGGTCTCTTTGCCGTCGGCCCCCTCGGCCTCGGCAGCCTGCCCGATATCGATCTCGTGCCCGAAATCGTCTCGCAGGCCTATGCCGCGGCCGAGCGCGTCGGCGAACGGTTTTATCCGCAGGTCAAGGCCGTCTGAAAATTTGAGGGCGTCCCGGAACCATCGGCCTGCGGCTGCGTTATGTGCGCTGGTAACGCAGAGGGGCAGATGGAAGTGCTGGATCGACATGATACGTCTCTTACCGAAGAGGGACGCTTTCGCCTCTTGGTCGATGCCATCACCGACTACGCCATCTATATGCTCAGCCCTGAAGGCATCGTAACGAGCTGGAATACCGGCGCGCAACGCTTCAAGGGCTACAAGCCTTCCGAAATTCTCGGCGACCATTTTTCCCGCTTCTATCTGGAAGAGGATCGAGCCGCGGGAATTCCCGAGCGAGCGCTCGCCACGGCGGCCAAGACCGGCCGGTTCGAAGGGGAGGGCTGGCGCCAGCGCAAGGATGGCAGCCGCTTCTGGGCTCATGTGATCATCGACCCGATCCGCCACCCCTCCGGGGAACTCATCGGCTATGCCAAGATCACCCGCGACCTGACCGAACGCCGGGCAGCCGAAAACGCGATCCGCCAGAGCGAGGAACAGTTCCGCCGGCTCATCCAGGGCGTTTCGGATTACGCGATCTACATGCTCGACCCCGAGGGCAATGTCAGCAGCTGGAATTTCGGCGCCGAGCGCATCAAGGGTTATCGGCCCGAAGAAATCATCGGCCGGCACTTTTCGACCTTTTATACTCCAGAGGACCGGGCAGCCGGTGTGCCTGAAACCGCGCTCAGCGCCGCGCGTTCTGAAGGCCGGTTCGAAAGGGAAGGCTGGCGCGTCCGCAAGGACGGCACCCGTTTCTGGGCCAGCGTCGTCATCGACGTCATCCGTGACGACGATGGCCAGGTGCTCGGTTTCGCCAAGATCACCCGCGATATCACCGAGAAGATGGAAACCCAGCGGGCATTGGAGCAGGCTCGCGAGGAGCTGTTCCAGTCGCAGAAAATGGAGGCGATCGGGCAACTGACCGGCGGCATCGCCCATGACTTCAACAATCTGCTGATGGCCGTGCTCGGCAGTCTCGAAATCCTGAAGAAGCGCATGCCGCAGGATCTCTCGCTGACATCGCTGGTCGACAATGCCATGCAGGGCGCTCAGCGCGGAGCGGCGCTGACGCAGCGCATGCTTGCCTTCTCCCGCCGGCAGGAACTGCATGTGGAGCCGATCGACGTTTCCGGCTTGGTCCGCGGCATGATGGATATGCTGAGCCGTTCGCTCGGTCCCCTCACCATGATCGATACGTTCTTCCCCGTCAGGCTGCCGACGATCCTTACCGATCCGAACCAGCTGGAAATGGCGATCCTGAACCTCGTCGTCAATGCTCGCGATGCCATGCCGTCCGGCGGCAGAATCGTGCTTCGCGCTGCCGAGGAAGTGGTGCCGTCAGGCAAGGGCCGTCTGTCGCCCGGCCGCTACGTCCGGATCGCAGTGGTCGATGAGGGCGAGGGCATGGATGCCAGGACGCTGGAACAGGCCGTCACTCCCTTCTTCACCACCAAGGGCGTCGGCAAGGGCACCGGCCTCGGCCTTTCCATGGTGCAGGGCCTTGCGACCCAATCCGGCGGCTGCCTCTTCCTGGAGAGCACGCCCGGCGAAGGCACGACGGCCGAATTGTGGTTCCCGGTCGTCGTTGCCGAACAGGCGGCCGAGGCAGCGGCGCCGCTGCCGCAACGCGCAAAAAACGCGCCGCCGGGCCTGCGCGTCCTCGCCGTCGATGACGACGGTCTGGTGCTGATGAATACGACGCTAATGCTGGAGGATCTCGGCCATACCGTGCTCGAAGCAATGGCCGGATCAGAGGCGCTCGACATCCTGCGCAAGGAGCCGGTCGATCTGGTGATCTGCGACCATGCCATGCCGCGCATGACTGGCGCGCAGCTTGCCCGGGCGATCCGCACCGAATGGCCTGAGATGCCGATCATCCTTGCAACCGGTTACGCAGAGTTGCCAGAGGGGTCCGGCATGGCCAATCTGCCCCGGCTCGGCAAGCCTTTCTCGCAGGCACAGCTCGCCGAAGCGATCAGCCGGGTCGCTTGTTAGAGCATGTCGCGCAAAAGTGTGCAGCGGTTTTGCGCCAAAGACATGCGCAAACCAAAGACTTAAAGCGTGGCAAGCGAATCTGAAAGATCGCGACACGCTTTAGGCGTCCGGCTGGCGGCGCTCAATTCTCGGACGCGTTACGAACTGGTCCAGCGAGTGTTGTCGAGTGCCTGCGCCGGAAGCTTTAGGCGCGAAGCTTCTCGTCGCCATTATCCTGGATGATCGAGTGTTCGGCTCGCTCCCGGAGTTCTGCCTCCGTCGGAATTGGCGGTTCACCCGCCGAGGCTGAAGCTGCGCCGTCCAAGAGGCGCTTTTCAGTCTCATGCAGGTCAAGGATCGCCCGTTCGATCGTCTCCGCCGGAGTTTCGCGCGAGGGGATGCGCCACCGATGATGCTGCCACAACCCGACGAGCAGGCGTCGGCTCGGAACTTCTATCGTCTCATGAATGAACCATGCTCCTGCTGCCGCAACGAAAAGCGCCACCAGGATGAGCGCCGGTTCCGGCGTCAGGGCCTCCAAGGCCCGGCGTACAAGGAACATTATGGGGACGTGGAAAAGATAGAGCGAGAAGCT
The DNA here is from genome assembly GCF_047445895.1 of Rhizobium sp. BR 249. Classification (NCBI taxonomy): domain Bacteria; kingdom Pseudomonadati; phylum Pseudomonadota; class Alphaproteobacteria; order Hyphomicrobiales; family Rhizobiaceae; genus Rhizobium; species Rhizobium sp. BR 249. The sequence goes on from NZ_JARWKX010000009.1 coordinate 146,612, forward strand.
GATCGTCCCCAGGAACCGTACGGGTGCAGATGCCAGGACATGGGCTGCGATGGGAGGTTGTCGAGCGACGAGCGCCACAATGACGGCTGCGGCGGCCGCGCTTTGCAGGCTCCAAAACTCAGGCGAGAAACCCGGCAAGATATTCCTGTACGTGAAGAACACCGCCAGAAGGAAGAGCGTGAAAGCTCCCGTGAGGGCGGATGGCGTCCATTTATCCCAGTAGGAATGCATCGCCCCGGCAAGGGCGCCGAACAGGAAGTAGGGGAGCTTGGAAACGAGCATTATCCCGGGCCCCGGCAATCCGAGCAGGCCATCCACCATGACGAACACCGTCAAGCCTACGATCACGCCGCTGTGGCGGTGCGGGCGGGCTAAGCAGAGCCAAAGGATCGGGAAGAACAGATAGAATTGAATTTCGGGCGGAATTGACCAGAAAACGCCGCTCGAGCCCAGAAGAAAGACATGGCGGAGAAAGTCCGTGCCGCCGATGATCGGCTGAACGAAATTGAGATCTTGGATGCTCGACAGCATCGCCACGAGCAGGACGGCAACCAGATAGACCGGATAGATCCGGGCAAAGCGGCTCACGAGAAAATCCAGGACGGTTTCTCTGGTCAACGGCCGCGAGCCGTAGAGATGGGCCATCAGAAAGCCGCTGAGGGCAAAGAACAAGCCGACGGCTTCGCTGCCCATGGTTATGGAATGCAAGGCTGTATTGGGAAAGATGAGCCCGATGTGCGCTTGCACGACCAGAAGCGCGGCGATACCGCGCAGACCATCGAGACTGGGGATGTAATCCGGCCGGCTCATGTGCAGCTTCAATATGTTCTCTTCAGGCAAGCAGTATCGGACATCGCTTTACAAGAGATTAATCCGGTGCGCGCGCAACTGCTGCTTGCCGGAGCGTCCGCACGAGTGCAAAACGACGGCGGGTGCCAGGAACTACGCTCGGCGGTCTCTTCCGATCTCGCCGCGAAGAATGAACGCCAGCAATGCCAGCACCATCGCCGCCAGCCCATACCAAGTGATCGCATAGACGAGATGGTTGTTCGGGAAATGGATGACGGTGAGGCCGCCGACCGGCAGGCCGCCGGGATTGGGCGTGGCATCCGCATCGATGAAATAGGGCGCGACCGCACCGATGCCGCGTTTCTCAGCGATTGCGGCGACATCGCGCGAATACCAGCGGTCGGCGGCGGTGTCGTTGGATTGCAGCAGCGATCCCTTCGGCTCCGTCATCCGCATGAGCCCGGTGATCTCGACGGGGCCCGACAGTTCGCCCTCGCGGCGCGAAGCCGGATCGCGCTTGTCGCTCGGAACGAAGCCGCGGTTGACGAGAACGGTTGCCCCATCGGCAAGCATCAGCGGCGTCATCACCCAATAGCCCGGGCCGAGCATCGTGGACGCATAGACCAGCGTCTCCCTGTCGTTTGCCAGAGTGCCAGTTGCCGTCACCCGCCGATATTCATCGTCGGCGGCATTGATCTTGTTCCAGTCGGTGGGGGCGGGGGCCGGCGTGGATGCCGCATGCACCCGCTCGTCGACGCGCGCGATGAGGTCGCGTTTCCAGGCGAGGCGCTGCACCTGCCAGGTGCCGAGTGCGGCGAGGGCGGCTGCCAGCAGCGCCAGGCAGAGGCAGAATATCGCGACCTTTGCCGGCGAACGCCGTCTTTCCGATTTTTCCGAGAAAGCCTTGTTCATGGGAACCGCCGAGGGCGGCGTTGCCGCCGCCCTTTTTTCACAATCACGGCATGTTCTTCATCATCTCGGGGCTCATCGGCATCATATTGGTGTTGAGATGATGCATGACCCAGAGGGAGCCGGAGAGCGCAATCGCGACGATGACGATCGTGAAGATCAGCGCCATCATCGTCCAGCCGCCCTCGCTCCTGGGATTCATGTGCAGGAAGAACACCATATGGACGACGATCTGGACCGCGCCCAGACCCATCACCAGCACCGCGGTCAAAGCCGGGCTGGCGACGACGCCTGACATGACAAGCCAGAAGGGGATGGCGGTGAGGATGACGGAGAGCACGAAGCCCGTCATGTAGCTTTTGAATGTGCCGTGGCCGGCCTGATGACCGTGGCTGTGGCCGTGGTGAGCCTCGTGGGCATCCTCATGTGCGGGGGCTTGCGAACTCATCCGAGAACTCCCAGGAGATAGACGAAGGAAAAGACGCCGATCCAGACGACGTCGAGGAAGTGCCAGAACATCGAAAGGCACATCAGGCGGCGGCGGTTGGCTTCGATCAGCCCGTGCATCGACACCTGCACCATCAGCGTGATCAGCCAGATGATGCCGAAGGTGACGTGCAGCCCGTGGGTGCCGACGAGCGTGAAGAAGGAGGAGAGGAAGGCGCTGCGCGTCGGCCCGGCGCCCTCGTGGATCAGGTGGATGAACTCGTAGAGTTCGAGCCCGATGAAGGCTGCGCCGAACAACCCGGTCACGGCGAGCCAGAACAGCGTTTCCGCCTTCGCGTTCCGCTCCATCTGCAGCATGGCGAAGCCATAGGTGATCGAGGAGAACAGCAGCATCGACGTGTTGAGGGCGACGATCGGCAGATCGAAGAGATCGGCCGGCGACGGGCCGGCGGCATAATTGCGGCCGAGCACGCCATGCGTCGCAAACAGCACCGCGAAGATCAGGCAGTCGCTCATCAGATAGAGCCAGAAGCCGAGATTGGTGCTGTTCTCCGGATGATGATCTTCCGTCAGGTAGAATTCAGGCTTTTCGGCCGTGTCGACAGTGTGATCGCTCATGGTCATTACACCTGCTCGGCAAGCAGCGTCGTGCGCTTGCCTTCCGTTTCCGTGACTTCTTCGGCGGGGATGTAGAAGTCGCGCCTGTAGTTGAAGGTATGGCCGATCGCCACGGCGATCAGGGCGACGAAGGAGACGACGACCAGCCACCACATATACCAGATCAGGCCGAAGGCGAGTGCGACGCTGATGGCCGACAGGATCGCGCCGGCGCCGGTATTCCTAGGCATGTGGATCGGCTTGAAACCGCCGAGCGGACGCTCGTAGCCGCGCTTCTTCATGTCGTACCAGCTGTCATGATCGTGCACGACGGGCGTGAAGGCGAAGTTGTAGTCCGGCGGCGGCGAGGAGGTCGACCATTCCAGCGTGCGGCCGTCCCACGGATCGCCGCTGTCGTCGCGCAGTTCCTCGCGCTTCATGAAGCTGACGACGATCTGGATCAGGAAGCTGGCGATGCCGAGCGCGATCAGGCCGACCCCGAAGGCGGCGATGATGAACCAGATCTGCAGCGACGGATCCTCGAACTGGCTCATGCGGCGGGTGACGCCCATCAGGCCGAGCACGTAGAGCGGCATGAAGGCGAACCAGAAACCGATCTGCCAGAACCAGAAGCTCATCTTGCCCCAGAAGGGATCGAGCTTGAAGCCGAAGGCCTTGGGGAACCAGTAGTTCACACCGGCGAACATGCCGAAGAGAACGCCGCCGATGATGACGTTGTGGAAGTGAGCGATGAGGAACAGCGAATTGTGCAGCACGAAGTCGGCCGGCGGCACGGCAAGCATGACGCCCGTCATGCCGCCGATGACGAAGGTCACCATGAAGCCGACCGTCCACAGCATCGGCACCTCGTAGCGGATGCGGCCGCGATACATGGTGAAGAGCCAGTTGAAAATCTTCGCCCCTGTCGGGATGGAGATGATCATCGTGGTGATGCCGAAGAACGAGTTGACGCTGGCGCCCGAGCCCATCGTGAAGAAGTGGTGCAGCCAGACGATGTAGGACAGGATCATGATCACGCAGGTCGCGTAGACCATGGAGGCGTAGCCGAACAGGCGTTTGCCGGAGAAGGTGGCGACGACTTCGGAGAAGATGCCGAAGGCCGGCAGCACGAGGATGTAGACCTCCGGATGGCCCCAGATCCAGATGAGGTTGATGTACATCATCGGATTGCCGCCGAGGTCGTTGGTAAAGAAGTTGGTCCCGGCATAGCGGTCGAGCGACAACAGCACGAGCGTTGCCGTCAGGATCGGGAAGGAGGCGACGATCAGCACGTTGGTGCAGAGCGCCGTCCAGGTGAAGACCGGCATCTTCATGAAGGTCATGCCGGGGGCGCGCATCTTGACGATGGTGGCGATCAGGTTGATGCCCGAAAGCGTCGTTCCGACACCGGCGACCTGCAGGCCCCAGATATAATAGTCGACGCCGACGCCCGGACTGTAGGCGGCGCCCGACAGCGGCGGGTAGGCGAGCCAGCCCGTCTGCGCGAATTCGCCGATGAAGAGCGACAGCATGATGATGATCGCGCCGGCGGTGGTCATCCAGAAGGAGAAGTTGTTGAGGAAGGGGAAGGAGACGTCGCGGGCGCCGATCTGCAGCGGCACCACGAAGTTCATCAGGCCGGTGACGAAGGGCATCGCCACGAAGAAGATCATGATGACGCCGTGGGCGGTGAAGATCTGGTCGTAATGGTGCGGCGGCAGCGGGCCTTCATTGCCGTTGAAGGCGATCGCCTGCTGGACGCGCATCAGGATGGCATCGGAAAAACCGCGCAGCAGCATGATGACGGCCAGGATCACATACATGATGCCGATCTTCTTGTGATCGACGCTGCAGATCCAGTCGTGCCAGAGCGGACCCCAGAACTTGAAATAGGTGATGGCGCCAAGCACGGCGAGGCCGCCGATGACGACGCCGATGAAGGTCACGACCAGGATCGGCTCGTGATAGGGGATGGCATCGAGGGTCAACCGGCCGAAGATGAACTTCAGGAGGTCAGGATTGGAAAACATGGAACAACCCGTTCATTATGTCTTGCGACGCAAAGCGCCAGGTTAATTGTTATTGTTGAGCTGCGCCGGCGCAGGATCGGCATCATTGCTCATGCCGGGCATGGAATGGCCATCATGCTGCATGTCCATTCCGGGCGTGCTGTGCATGCCGGGCATGTCGTGCTGCATGCTGTTGCCATCGGTGCTTCTGGCCGGCTCGCTGCGTGCCGGAGCACCCGTTGCCGGCACGGTGGCAGCCGGCGCCACGATGCCTTCGTCGGCATGGCGATTGTCGTATTGCAGCTTCTCGCGGTTCTCCGCGCTTTCCTTGCCGCCGCCGCCCATCATGTCGATGTGCATCATCTCGTTCATGCACATCTTGCCCGGTGTGGCGCACATGTTGAGGATGGCGTTGTAGAGGTCGGCATCGGCGCCGGCATAATAGCGCACCGGCTCCTTCTCGCTCGGTTTTTCGAGCTTCAGATAGGCGTCACGGTTGAGCATCGTGCCCTGCTGCTTGACCTGAGCCACCCAGGCGTCAAAGCCTTCTTGATTGAGGCCGTGGAACTTGAAGCGCATATGCGAAAAGCCGGCGCCGCTGTAATTGGCGGAAAAGCCCTCATATTCGCCTTCCCGGTTGATGACGGCGTGCAGCTTCGTCTCCATGCCGGGCATGGCGTAGATCTGGCCGGCAAGGGCAGGGATGTAGAAGGAGTTCATCACCGAGGAGGCGGTGATCTTGAAGTTGATCGGCATGTCGACCGGGGCAGCAAGTTCGTTGACGGTGGCAATGCCGAGCTCGGGATAGAAGAACAGCCACTTCCAGTCGAGCGCCACGACCTCGACGGTCAGCGGCTTGGTATCGGCCGGAATGGCGCGCTCCGCATCGAGACGGTCGAGGGGACGGTAGGGATCGAGTTTATGCGTGGAAATCCAGGTGACGGCGCCGAGCGCAATGATGATGGCGAGCGGTGCGGACCAGATGACGATTTCGAGGCGGGTCGAATGGTGCCATTCCGGGTCGTAAGTCGCGGCCGTGTTGGAACGGCGGTAGCGCCAGGCGAAAAGCAGTGTCAGGAAGATCACTGGTATGATGATGATCAGCATCAGTACCGTCGAGACGAGGATGAGATCGCGCTGCTGCGCGGCGATGTCGCCGGAAGGCGCCATGACCACCATGTTGCATCCTGCCAGGAAAAGCAGCGGCAAGACGGATAGAAGGCGGGAAAACTTCACGAGTTTTGGCACGTCTCTAAGCTCTTGTTGTTTCGTTTGGTTCGCGACTAAAGCACTGAACCCGATAGCGACATGAGGCGGAAGGTCGCAGTGCAGCATGTATGCCGCAGTGCGGCAGAAATCATTTAGGCTACCGCTTTGAAATCCTGATGAAAACAGAAAGGATTCTTCGCGGTGCGGGATCGTTGCGATCAATATATCCGCAAGCGCCGGACAAGCCAGCTTTCCCGGGAAAAATAGCCGGCCGGCGGCGCGATTCTTCTCCTGCGCCTCATTTTCAGCCGTGATGATGAACTATTTACGTCTTACGGGCTTGATAAGCCTGCGGGTTTGATCAAGATCACGCTTGAGGCGCTTTGCCGGAAGCGCCTTAACGAGGAGGCGTTTCATGGCAACAGCATCGCATTACGGACCGTCATCGTCGTCGCTCGAACGCGACGCGCGGCGCATTCACGACGACAAGCCGGTTTCCCCGGGCAGCATCGCCGTCGGCGTGGTGATCGGCCGCATGTCGGAATTCTTCGATTTCTTCGTCTATGGCCTTGCCTCGGTCCTGGTTTTTCCACAGCTGGTCTTCCCCTTCGCTCCCGACAGGCTGACGGCCACGCTCTATTCCTTCGCGGTCTTCTCGCTCGCCTTCCTGGCCCGCCCCGTCGGCTCCGTCGTCTTCATGACGATCGACCGGATGTATGGCCGCGGCACGAAGCTGACGATCGCGCTCTTCCTGCTCGGCGGTTCCACGGCCTCGATCGCCTTCCTGCCGGGTTATAACGAGATCGGCGTCTGGTCGATCGCGCTTCTGGCGCTCTTCCGTCTCGGCCAGGGCTTCGCGCTCGGCGGCGCCTGGGACGGTCTTGCCTCGCTGCTCGCCCTCAATGCGCCGGCCAATCACCGCGGCTGGTATGCGATGATCCCGCAGCTCGGCGCGCCGATCGGCTTTGCGCTGGCAAGCATCCTGTTCGGTTATTTCGTCGCCAATCTTTCGAGTGAGGATTTCCTCTCCTGGGGCTGGCGTTATCCGTTCTTCGTCGCCTTCGCGATCAACGTTGTGGCGTTGTTTGCGCGTTTGCGCCTCGTCATGACCAAGGAATTCGGCACGCTGCTGGAGCAGCACGAGCTTGAAGCGGCCCCGATCCTGGACGTGCTACGCATTCACGGCCGCGACATCCTGATCGGCGCCTTCGTGCCGCTCGCGAGCTTCGCCATGTTCCACCTCGTCACCATCTTCCCGCTCGGCTGGATGAGCCTTTACGGCAACCAGCCGATCGGAGCCTTCATGGTGGTGCAGGTGATCGGCGCCATGGTCGGCGTCGTCGCCATCATCACATCGGGCCTGATCGCCGACCGCATCGGCCGGCGCGCCCAGCTTGCCGTCTGTGCCGTCATCATCGCCGTCTTCAGCTTTGTCGGCCCGATCCTGATTGCATCCGGCAACAGCGGTCACGATGCCTTCGTCATCATCGGCTTCGGTGTGCTCGGCCTTTCCTTCGGCCAGGCGACGGGCTCGATCTCGTCTCGTTTCGGCCGCGGCTATCGTTACACGGGTGCTGCCTTCACCTCGGACCTTGCCTGGCTGGTCGGCGCGGGCTTTGCGCCGCTGGTGGCCCTCAGCCTCTCCAGCCGCTTCGGCCTGACCTTCGTCGGCTACTACCTGCTCTCCGGCGCCATCTGCACGCTGGCGGCACTCGCCTTCAGCAAGGCGCTGGAACAGCGGGAATAGAAATGTAGACACGGGTTGCGCTCCAGACGCCGGCCCCTCATCCGCCTGCCGGCACCTTCTCCCCGCGCGCGGGGCGAAGGAGGCAAGCCGCAACGTCTCCGTTCCCCATCAGCCTCTCGCAGGGCACGTCCCCTCGCCCCGTTTACGGGGAGAGGGTTAGAGTGAGGGGCAGCCAATCGGTGTGAATTCGGCAGCAGCCGTGGACTTGTGGAGGGTGTAGCGTTGGTTTCCCGCTAAATGACGCAGGCGGAGAGCAAATGAAGAACAGCGCTTACGCACCCTCATCAGATAGCCAAATCCGCAATTGGCCGACCGACTTGTGGCGCCATCTGCGCGCGGCGGCGCGGGCCTTCAGCAGGCGTTGGAACAGTGTGAATAGAATGTGGACACGGGTACACACGCCAGATGCCATTACAATAATTAAATGCATTGCAATCTATAATTAATTGCGTATCATTGTTGGCCTGAACGAGGATATGTCATGACCGCCGAGACTATCGATCATTCGACCCTTTCCCGTCTTGTCGAAGCTGGAGCGGTCGATGCTGCGCATGTCGTCGGCAAAGCCGGCGGCTGGTCCGTCGTCATCCGCTACGGCAAAGCCGAACGCCCGCTCGCCGCCCAGCGCAGCCGGCAGGTGCGGGTGTTCAAACGCATCGACACTTTGGTTTCTTATCTCAAGGATGTCGGCATTGCGCAGTTCGATGTCGATGCCGGAGATTACATGCCTGAAACGGCCGCGCGGCCCGATCGAGCCGAAGCTCTGCGTCGTACCCATGAGGCGGCGGAATACGACAAGTGGTTCCGCGATCAGGTCGAAGAGGCGATCAGGGAAGCCGATGATCCGAACACGGTCTGGATCAATGCAGAAGATGCCGAAGAGCGAATGGACAAGATTCGAGCCGAACTGCTCGCGCAGTTGGAATCCGGAGATAAGGCTTGATCGTCAAATGGCTGCCACAGGCTCTTCTGGATCGGGAAGGTCAGATCCGGCACATCTTCACCCAAAATCCCAAGGCTGCAATCGCATTGGACGATGTCATCCGACATCAGGTAAGAATGCTTGCTGATCATCCGGAGGCAGGACGCGGCGGTCGTCTCGATGGAACGCGAGAACTGGTTGTTCCGCGTACCGCATTTTTGCTGATCTACCGCATCGACAGAAAAGTACAGAGAGTGGAAATATTGCGCTTTCTTCATGGCGCGCAGAAATGGCCGCCGAAACGCTGAATGCGTTCTACTGCGCCATCTGCGGCTGCTTTGCCGCGCGCGCCGCGGTCAACTCCGCTGTGGTGTGGTTCAGGCGATCGGCCAGCACCCTCATGATTTCCACCGCCATTTCGGGGAAGTCGCTGAGCAGCTTCAGGAAGTGCTCCTTGCTGATGCGCAGCACTTCGAGCGGCGAGGTGGCGCGCACCGTTGCCGTGCGTGAGACATCGCAGAGGATGGCGATTTCGCCGACGATGGAATTGAGCTCGACGTCGGCAACCTTGATCTCGCCTGCCGGCGAGGAGACGATGATATCGGCGCTGCCGGAGAGAATGACATAGGCGGCGTCGCCGACGTCGCCCTGATGAAAGAGATCCTGACCGGCCTTGTAGGTCATGCGATCGGAGGTGAAGGCCAAAAGCTTGAGCTTTGCTGGTGCAATCCTCGAAAAGATCGGCACCCGGCGCAGCATTTCGACTTCGTCTCTCAACAGCATGAGCGTTTCTAACCCCCTGCCGCATGGTCCCTGTGGAACCAGGCGCCTTCAACATTCCAGGGCGTTCCACCGGGAACGCCTACTACCGCCGCCCCAATAGAATATTACGATAACAGTTCCTTGAACATACCGTTTTTCTCGGAAAGTTCCGGATAGTTCCCGGCTTCCGCCAATCCGCCGCGGTCGAAGAGCAGGATGCGGTCGAACATCTCGGCGAGCCGTGCATTGGTGAGCACCCAGATGATCGCCGGCCGATGGCCTTCCTCGTGCAGGTCTTGGATGATGTTGCGGGTGATCTGATCCTGGACACGCTGATCGAGCGCCGAAAGCGGCCGGTTGAAGATGAAATAGTCCGAGCGCTTCAACAGCGCGCGGGCGAGATTCAGCTTCTGCCGCTGCACCATGGTCAGCCGCTTGCCGCCGGAGCCGACGTCGAATTCGAGGCCGATCGCCAGCACGTCGTCATAAAGGTCGAGCGCGTCGAAGAGCTCGCCCATGATGGCGCGGATACGGTCGGAGGCATCGGCCTGCTGGTAGGCGATACGGCCGAAGAGCACGTTGTCCATCAGGCTTGCCGAGGGAGTGAAACGCTCGGCGTCGTAGCGCTCGATCAGTTCGGAGAGATCGGCCGGAATATGCTCGTGGAACTGCTTGCGGGCGCTGACGATCTTGTCCATCAGCTCGTTCGTCAGCAGACCGAAGCGGTGGCGCGGCTCGATATAGGCGAAGCTCAGCCGGATGATGGCCGAGCGTTCCTCTGGCGTGGCGTCCTCGAAGCGGCGGCTCTGCAGCTTCTGCAGCAGCGCCTGGTAGGTCGGAATATCGTCCGCCGTCATGAAGGTCAGCTGCTGGAAGAACGGATGGTCCGGCGGCAGGTCGTGGAAGAGTTCCACCGCGTTCTCGGCGATTTCGAGGCCCATGGCGTAGAGATCGGTGCTCAAGCCCGTCTCGCGGAAAAGCTGCTGGAAATAGGGATGCGCGGCGAGCCTGCGATTGGTCATCAGAGGCCGCTTCATCGTGCCGAAGAGCAGGTTCTCGCCAACCGTCGCCTGGGCGTTGTAGGCGTCGAAATCGAAAGGCACGACGATGCCGTCGAGACCTTCGTCGCGCAGCCGGTCTCTCAAGGAGGCGCGCAGCGCCACGACATGGTCACTGACCGCCACGTGCACGTCGGTATTGACGTTCGAGCGCAGCGCCAGGTCGAGGATATCCTGCGAAATCAGAACGGCGTCGAGCACCGGCCGGATTGCTTTCAGGAGGTCATCCGGCCCATTGGCGCCGGCCGCCTTGTAATCCACCCAGTCGCTGTTGAGGTCGAGCGTCGGATTGCCGGCCTTCACCGCCTCGATGGAATGCCATTTATACTCCTGTGCTTCCTTCTCGTCGTAGACGGCATCGGTCATCGGCGCGTGCTTGAGGCCGTAGAGCAGATTGCTGGCGAGCGTGCCATGGAAGAAGAAGGTGTCGGCCGAGGCATAGGAGATGCGCCGGCCGGTGATCGATTCCGGCAGGTCAAGATGGTCGCGGCCGTCGATGGTGATGCGGCCGGAATCCGGCCAGACCATGCGGCCGAGCGCCTCGGCGAAGGCTTCCGCGCCGCTGCCGTTCGGGCCGACGATCGCAACCGTCTCGTTCGGTTTGATCTCGACGGAGACGTGGTCGACGAGGCGGGCGCCGCTGTCGTCGGAAACCGAAAGGTTGGTGACGACGAGCGCGCTCGTCAGCGCCCCGACCGGGGCGGTCGCGAGTTCCTGGATGCGGCTGTCGATCAGCGGCTCGACGTTGAATTGCTCGTAGACCTGCTGGTACTTCACCTGCACGTCCTGGCGCATCTGGTCCCAGTCGATCAGCTCCTTCAGCGGGCCGGGCAGGTCCTTGTAGGCCGAGATGACGGCGACGAGCTGGCCGATGTCGAGCCTGCCCTGCAGCGCGAGGTAGCCGCCGATCGCGTAGAACAGGAAAGGCGTGACCTGGGCGAGGAAGTTGTTGATGAACTTCACCAGGAATTTCCACTGGTAAAGGTCGTAGCGGATCGAAAAGATCCGGCCGAGCCGCGAGGCGATGTCGGCGCGTTCGAGGTTTGATGTGTCGTTGCCGTGGATCGTGCCGATGCCCTCGACGATTTCGCCGACACGGCCGGAAAGCTCGCGGGCCGTCAGCTGCCGCTGGCGGCCGAGCTCCAGCAGGCGCTTGCGCATGCGGGGAATGACGACCGCCTGCACGCCGACGATGCCGGCGGCGATCATGCCGAGCCAGAAATTCTGTACGATGATGAAGGCAAGCGCCGTGATCGCCTGGCCGCCGAGAAGGGCAGGCGAGACGAAGGCGTCGCCGGTGAAGCCGCCCATCGGCTCCACCTCATCCTTGATCATCGTGGCGATTTCGGCGGATTTCACCCGCTTGAAATGGGCGGGCGGGAAACGCAGCACCCGGTCGATCAGTTCGAAGCGGATGCGGCGCAGCATGCGTTCGCCGAGCCGGCCCTTATAGGTGTTGATATAGAATTTGAAGAGGCCGTTCAGCACTACCAGCGCCAGGAAAACCAGGCTGAGAGCCATCAGCATCTGAAAGCGGTTAAGCTGCAGGCCCTGAAAGAATTCGACATGACCGATCAGCGGAATGTCGTAGGCGATATGCATGAACCTCTGCGTTGCGCCGGGGCCTTCGAATCCGTCGCCCTGGATCGGCCCGTTGACGATCTGCTTCGGCAGGTCGAAGGACAGGAAATAGGGGATCATCGAGGCGGCGACGACGGCCAGGATCCACAGCTGCTGCAGCCGCGTGTTCTTCCAGATGTAGCGGGCGAGGCTTTTTTCCATGGCTAACCGTCAGCTTGCTGGGAAATTCCGGTGGCGCGATCCGGGCGCCGGGATGGAAGGATCTTTGAGAACAGGATCATGCAGCCGGACCGCCGATATCGCAACGAAAACAAGGCGAAGCGACCGGCCGCAAAACGCCGATTCTCGCCGGAACCTTGCTTATATCACAGGAATTTTGGATTAGGCGAGCGATTCGGCAATCATGGATCGAATGATGCCGGCCGTCTTCTCCGCCCCGTCGAGATCGAGCAATGCCGGCCGCCGTCGCGGCGCTGCGAGCGCCTTTTCGACGGCCTCCTTCACATGGCTCGATGTCAGCCCGTTTTCCGGCAGGATCTCGGCGAGATCAAGCGCCTGCAGCCGTTCGGCCCGCACCGTTTGCTCGGTCTCGCCGCCGGCGACGAAAGGAATGAGGATCGCGCGGCATTCGGTGCGCAGCAAATCGCCGACGGTATTGTAGCCGGCCTGCGAGATCGAGACTTTGGCGCCGCGCAGCAGCGAGGGAAAATCCTTGCGGAAGCGCACCAGCGTTACATTCGGGGGCGCGTCCTGCGACAATGCGGCGAAATCGGCCTCCGGCAGGTTCGGACCCGAGATCAACAGCCAGCGAAGGTCGGCCGGCAGGAGCGCCGCCGCATCTTTCGCCGCCCCGATCAGCTCGGCGCCGACCGCGCCGCCGCCTGCCGATGCGATGATGTCGAAGGTCTCGGTGGGTTCCGGCGCCGGCGGCGCTGCGACGAGGCCGGTGTAACGCAGCCTGTCGGCGATTTCGGGCGTCAGCGGGAATGTATCCTCGAGCCTGATGAAATCGGGGTCGCCGTGGACCAGCACGGCGTCGAAATGGTTCTTGACCAGCGCGACCGTCTCCGCGTCGCGGCCGGCCTTGCGGTTTTCCTGCAGGATGTCACGCACCGAACTCAGGAGCTTCGGCCGCGGTTCGGCTTTGTCGATCGCCTCGAGCAGCGGTAGCAATTCGAAGCGCATCTGCCGCCGGCCGAAGGGAAAGGCTTCGATGATGACGACGTCGGGCCTTGCGGCATGAAAGGCCTCGAGCAACCGATCGCGGCGGGCAGCGAGGAAGTCCTCGCCGGCCGGCCGGCCATCGGCATCGGCAAGGCCGGAGAAACCGGCGTTGCTGGCGACGACCGCCGGCAGGGCGACGGTCTTGACGCCCTCGCCGGGAAAGCCCGGCACCGGCAGGCCGCCGGTTACGACCGTGACGTCGAAACCGTCCTTGACGAGCGCATTGGCGATGCGGCTGGCGCGGGCGATGTGGCCGATGCCGAGCAGGTGCTGGACATAGAAGAAGATACGCGGTGCCGTCATGAGGCCTTCTGCCATTCGGCCTCGAACAGGCCGGTGAGCTGTCGGATGCTGGAGTGATAGTCGAAATGTTCGCGCACCTGGCTTTCGGCGGCGTCGCCGAGGCGCCTGCGCAGCGCCGGATCGCGGATCGCCGTCTCCAGCGCCCGGGCCAGCAGCGCCGGATCTTCCGGCGGCACGACGAGGCCGTTTTCACCGTTCTTCAGGAGTTCCGGCACGCCGGATACGTCGGTCGAGAGGCAGACGAGCCGCTGGCTCGACGCTTCCACAAGCACGTTCGGCAGGCCGTCGCGGTCGCCATTGGCGGCGATCCGGCAGGCCAGCGCGAAGAGGTCGGCGCGGCGATAGTGATCGAGCACGTCTTCCTGCGCCATGGCGCCCTTCCAGACGATGCGGTCGGCGAAGCCGAGTTCGGCGGCGAGCACCTTCAGTTTCGCAAGCTCGTCGCCGCCGCCGATATGGTCCATGCGCCAGTGGAGGTCGGCGGGCAGCAGTGCCAGCGCCCGCAGCAGCACGTCGTAGCCCTTCTTTTCGACGGCGCGGCCGACGCTGAGGATGAAGACCGGGTCATCGGGGTCGCTGCCATTTCGGTCCGAACGCCGGCCGGCGAAATGACCGAAGCGTGCGAGGTCGAGACCGTGGTAACTCAGATGCACCGCATCCTTGCGTGATGTCAGGCCCCGCATGTGCTCGTAACCCGTTCTGGTGCAGGTGACCGCCCAGCGGGCGCTGCCGAGTTTTTCGTGGAGCTCCCAGTCGGGCGATGTCCAGATATCCTTGGCGTGCGCCGAACAGGTCCAGGGCGTGCCGGTCAGGATGCTCGCATATTCCGTTACCGAGGCCGGCGTATGGATGAAATGCGCGTGCAGCCACTCGCCGCCGTCAGGCCATTCGCGCGCCAGGACCAGTGCCTGGCCGAGGCGGCGGAAGCGGTTGCGGGAGATGTCGCGCTTGAGGTCGGCGAGGAAACGTTTGATCAGTGCCTTGAAGCCGGGTTTCGAGAAGCCGGCGACGAGGCCTTTCAGCACGCGGATCGGTTCCTCATGCAGATATTCCGGCAGGTAGACGACGCGCGCCTTGATCTCGTCATGCACGGGATGGCGCTTCTTATCGGTCGGCCGGCGCATCGAAATGAGCGTGAGGTCGAAGCCGGCCTTTTCGAGGCCGAGCAGCTCCTGGGCGATGAAGGTTTCCGAAAGGCGGGGATAGCCTTTCAGCACGACGAGGATCTTGCGGCGTGGCGGCAAGGCTTTGCCCTATTCTGCGACGAGGGCGAGGTGGCTGGCGCGGCCGTCGATCCATCGGCCGACGGTCTGCGAAATATGATCGAGCCCTTCGAGATGCATATTGCTGCCGCTCTTCGACGGCGGCAGACGGGAGGGCAGACGCTTCAGCGCCTCTGCCATGATGCTCGGATCGGCCGACTGTTCCGGCAGCAGCATATCGACAAGGCCGAGCGCGCTTGCCCGCTGGGCGCGCAGCAGCTGTTCCTCGCGCGGCTTGACGCGCGGCACGATGAGGGCCGGCTTGTCGAAGGAGAGAATTTCGCAATAGGTGTTGTAGCCGCCCATGGCGACGACGCCGGTGGCGCCGTCGATCAGTTCTTCCATGTGATTGTCGAACTCGATCACTTCGATATAGGGAATGGCTTCCCCCTTCTGCACCAGCTTGGCGCGCTCGGCCGCCGGCATATAAGGCCCGAGCACGACGAGCGCCTTCTGCGTCAGCGTCGGATCGGCCTCGTAGGCGTTCATAACGTCGTGGACCAGATCGGAGCCGTCGCCGCCGCCGCCCGTGGTGACGAGGAGGTAATTGTCCTTGCGGGCGTTGACCGAGCTCTTGCCCCTGGAGACGCTGCGCTGCAGGAAGCCGACGAAATCCATCTTCCGGCGCAGGCTGGCCGGTACGTCGAGACCAACGAGCGGGTCGTAGAAGTCAGGCGGACCGTAAACCCAGACGCTGTCGTAATATTGGTCGATCTTCTGCATGATGCCGTTCTTCTTCCACTCGGCGTCGAGCAGATGCGGCGCGTCCATGATCTCGCGAAGTCCGAGCACCAGCACGGTGCCGCGGGCCTTGAGATAGGCGAGCGTATCCTCGACCTCGCCCTTCAGTCCCATCGGCTCCTTGTCGACGATGAAGATATCGGGCTGGAAGGTCTCGGCCGTGTGGCGAATGCTCGATTCGCGCATCTTCAGCGTTTCATGCAGGTCGATATGGCTGGCAAGCGACGTATATTCGCCGTTGCGCAGCTTGATGACGCTCGGGATCTTCACGAAGTCGACACGGGCGCGGTAATCGAAGGCGCCGGCGATCGTGGCGCCCGAAATGATCAGGATGTTGAGACCGCGATAATCTTCCACCAGCGCCTGAGATGGCCAAGGCCGAAGGTGTCGTGGCTGTACATGAGGATGCGTGCATCTTCGAGACGTCTGGCCATGGGCGTTCCCTCCGGGGTGAACAACATTTTTAGCACCCCCACCGTCCGGAGGCCACGAGGCGGGGGCGGTGCCGGAAGGCGCCGCCGAGCTTGCTGCTATTTGTAGGGATCTGCCGCATCACGCAAGCCGTCTCCCAGAAAGTTGAATGCCAAAATGACAAGAACAACAGGAATGATCGGAAAGAGCAGCCAAGGATAGAAGGCGATGACGCTGACGCTTTTTGCCTCGGTCAGCAGAATACCCCAGCTGGTGATCGGCGGGCGAAGGCCGAGGCCGAGGAAGGAAAGTGCGGTCTCGCCGAGGATCATGCCGGGGATCGAAATCGTCGCCGAGGCAATGAGGTGCGACATGAAGCCCGGCACCAGATGCCGGCCGATGATGCGCGGCGTGCTGGCGCCCATCAGCTGTGCGGCCTGCACGTAATCCTCCTCGCGCAGCGCCAGCAGCTTGGAGCGCACGGCGCGGGCAAGGCCGGTCCAGTCGATGATGCCGAGGATGACCGTTATGCCGAAATAGATGACGATCGGGCTCCACGTCACCGGCATGATGGCGGCCAGCGCCATCCACAGCGGCAGGCTCGGCAGCGACTGCAGCACTTCGATCAGGCGCTGGACGATGAGATCGAAAATGCCGCCCCAGTAACCGGCGAGGCCGCCGATGACGATGCCGAGCACGAAGCTGATCGCGATGCCGATGAGACCGATCGTCAGCGATATCCGCGCGCCGTAGAGGATGCGCGAGAGGACGTCGCGGCCGAGCCGGTCGGTGCCGAGCAGGAACATCTGGCCGCCGATCGAAGGGCAGACCAGATGATAGTTCGAGGCGACGACACCCCAGAACTTGTAGGAATCGCCGCGGCAGAAGAACCGGATCGGCTGCACGTCGTTCGGCCTGTCGGTATAGACGCGGTGCAGCGTATCGAGATCGAGCGTCATGGTGCGCCCGTAGACGAAGGGACCGACGAACTCACCCTTGTCGAAGAAGTGGACGCGCTGCGGCGGCGCATGGATGAAATCGACGTTGCGCGTGTGCAGGCCGTAGGGCGCCAGGAACTCGACGATCAGGATCATCAGGTAGGTGACGGCGAGAAAGATGCCGGAGATCAAGGCGAGCCTGTGCTGCTTGAACTTCCACCACATCAGCTGCTTCTGCGAGGCGAGATGGATGCGCGACTGCGCAGCCGTCATCGTCTCGGTCGCGTGCGGATCGAAGGGAGCGGTCGAGACGTAGTGCGGAAGCGGTGCGCCGGGTGCGGGAAGGGGCGACATTATTTGGTGCTCCTGCCTTGCAGACGGATGCGGGGATCGAGGAAGCCGAGCGCGATATCGGAAATCAGTACGCCGATGACGTTCAGGAAGGCGAGGAACATCAGGAAGGAGCCGGCAAGGTACATGTCCTGGCTCTGCAACGCCTTGATCAGCATCGGCCCGGTGGTTTCCAGCGAGAGCACGATGGCGACGATCTCGGCGCCCGAAATGATCGATGGCAGGATCGAGCCGATATCGGCGACGAAGAAGTTGAGCGCCATGCGCAGCGGATATTTGACCAGCGCCCGCATCGGATGCAGGCCCTTGGCGCGGGCCGTCGTCACATATTGCTTCTGCATCTCGTCGAGAAGATTGGCGCGGAGCCGCCGGATCATGCCGGCCGTGCCGGCCGTACCGACGATGATGACGGGAATCCAGAGATGGCCGAGGATCGACTTCGCCTTTTCCCAGCTCATCGGCGCATTGAGATATTGCTGGTCCATCAGGTGGCCGATCGACAGCCCGAACCAGACATTGGCGAAATACATCAGGATCAGCGCCAGCATGAAGTTCGGGATGGCGATGCCGAGCAGGCCGAGGAAGGTCAGCCCGTAGTCACCCCAGCTGTATTGATGCGTGGCCGAATAGATGCCGATCGGGAAGGCAATCAGCCAGGTGAGCAGGATCGTCGTGAAGGAGACGAGGATCGTCAGCCACAGGCGGTCGCCGACCACGTCGGAGACCGGCAGCTGATATTCGAAGGAATAGCCGAAGTCGCCGTGCAGCATGCCGCCGACCCAGTAGAAATAGCGCACGATCTCCGGCTTGTCGAAGCCGTATTGCTGGCGCATCTCCTCGATTTCCTGGAGGTTGGCGGTCTCGCCGGAGGCGCGCAGCTCGGCGATCTGGCTCTCGAAGAAGTCGCCCGGCGGCAGCTCGATGATGGTAAAGACCAGCGCCGAAATGACGAAGAGCGTCGGCACCATGGCGGCGATGCGCCAGAGAATGTATCTGAGCACGCCTCAGGCCTCCTTGTACCAGAATGCATCCGGCATGTAGACGCCGAGATAGGAGGTGGGATCGAAGCCGTAGAGCGCTTTCTCCGGCAGGTTCTGCAGCTTGGCGGCGCGAAGGATCGGCTGCAGCGTGCTGTTGATGAGGCCGATCGAGAAGACCTGCTGCGTATAGAGCGACAGCATCTTGTGCCAGATCACCTGGCGTTCCTCGAATTTCGCCGTCGAGCCCCATTGTTTGAGCAGGTCGACCAGTTCGGCCGCCTCCGGCAGGTCGGGTGCGACGCCTTCCTGGCCGGCGGAGAGGTAATGCATGCCCCAGAGCGGCCATTGCAGCTGATCGTCGAGCGTCGGCGCGAGCCCCGAGGGCGACATGTCGGCCGTCGGCACGCCGTTGTCGAGGCCGTACCAGATCGACATCATGATCGAGCCGCTCATGGCGCGGTTGCGGAAGACGTCGCGCTGCGACGTGCGGGTATAGAGCGCAAGGCCGATATTGGCCCAGTGGTCGTGCACCAGTTCGAGCACGTCGGTATCGAGATTGCTCTCGCCGGCGGTCTCGACGGTGATCTCGGCGCGTCGCCCGTCGGGCAGCAGCCGGATGCCGTCATCGCCGCGCTTGGTCAGGCCGAGTTCGTCGAGCAGGCGATTGGCCTCGTCCGGATCGAACTTCACGAAAGCATCGGCATATTCCTGCTTGAAGAGCGGGCTGTCGGGCAGGACGGTATCGGCGCTCGGCGTGCCCAGGCCATAGAAGGCGACCATGTTGATCTCGTGCCGGTCGATCGCCAGCGACAGGGCCCGGCGCAGGCGCACGTCGCGGAAGAGGCCGCGCCACACCTCGTCGGCGCAGTTGAGGTTCGGCAGCAGCGTGATGCGCGAGCCGCGCGCGACCTTCCAGAGGTTGACCTTCACCGGGAAACGCTTCTCGGCCTCCTTCAGGAAGGTGTAGTCGTTGAAATCGATGCCGGTCGCCTGGAGGTCCGCTTCGCCGGCGCCTGCCTTGGCGGCGATGATCGAGGAGGAGGAGACGTTGAGGACGAAACGGTCGAGATAGGGAAGCTGCCTGCCGTTCTCGTCGACGCGGTGGAAGAACGGATTGCGCTCGAAGACGAATTGATCGGCCGGCAGCGGCGTCGTGTTGTGCCAGGGATCGAGCGTCGGCAGGTTCGGATTCTCGGGGCGGTAGGAACGCGCCATCTTGATGTGCAGGTCCTGCCACTTCTTGACGCGGCTGGCCTTCATCATCTGTTCCATCTTCGCCTCGTCGGGCTGGAACTTCTTGTGGAACTGCTTGAGGTAATGCGCCGGCCCGAAGATGACGAGCGGCTGGGGGCCTGCCAGCGTCGGCAGGAACATCGGGTTGGGCTTTTCCCAGGTGTAGCGCACGGTCAGCGGATCGAGCATCTCGAAGCGCGGCAGATTGCCGTGCGGGCGCAGTTCCAGCGCGCCGCCGCCGGGCGTCAGCTTGTCATTCAGGATGACGTCTTCCCACCAGTAGCGGAAATCGTCGGCGGTGAAGGGTTCGCCGTCGGACCATTTATGGCCCTCGCGCAGCGTGAAGGTGAAGACCGTGTCGTCCTCGGACTGGAAGGCCGCCAGGATATCAGGCTGGAATTGCAGGTGCTTGTCATAGCCGACCAGGCGGGAATAGCCGTAGATCGTCATGAAGCGGATGTCGCGCTGACTGCCGATGATGGTGCGCACCGTGCCGCCATAGGCGCCTGGGGCGAGCCCCATCTCCTTCAGGTTGACGATGCGCGGGCGAAGCGGAATGCGCTCGGCCATCGACGGCAGGCTGCCGGCGCTAAGCCGCTCCTTCAGGAATTCCGGCTCGGCGATTTGTTGGGCGCGCAGCACCGCGGGCGCGATCGCCGCGCCGACGAGGCCGCCGAGGAATGTGCGACGCGTCACCATCAGCGCAACTCCCTGATATCGGCGCCCTTGCGGGCGCGCACCAGATGGCCGTCGCCGAGGTCGGCATAGGCAAGCTCGGACGCGTCGTCATGCTCGGCGGTGAAGGTTACGCCCCAATTCTGCTTGTCGGCGGCGCCGTTTTCCCGGAGCGCCTTGAAATCGAGCGGCCGGTCGAGATCGGGGAAGGGGACGGCGGCGAGCAGCGATTTCGTATAGGGATGCACCGGATCGCGCAGGATGATTTCGCGCGGCGCGATCTCGACGATGCGGCCCTTGCACATGACAGCGATGCGGTCGGCCATGTAATCGACGACCGCGAGATTGTGCGAGATGAAGAGATAGGTCAGCCCCAGCTCTTTCTGCAGGTCCTTCAACAGGTTGAGGATCTGCGCCTGTACCGAGACGTCGAGGGCCGAGACCGGCTCGTCGAGGATGACGAGCTTGGGGCCAAGCGCCAGAGCGCGAGCGATGCCGATGCGCTGGCGCTGGCCGCCCGAAAAACTGTGCGGGTAACGGCTGAGGTAGCGCTTGTCGAGGCCGATCGCGCCCATCAGCCCCTCGACCTTGCGCTTGCGCTCGGCGCTGTCGCCGCGGTCGTGGATTTCGAGCGGTTCGCTCAGAATGTTGCGCACCGTCATGCGCGGCGAGAGCGAGGAGACCGGGTCCTGGAACACCATCTGGATCTTGGTGCGCAGTTCCTGCAGCTCTGAGCCCTTGACGGAGAGGACGTCGATCACGTCCTTGCCGTCGTTGAACACCACCGCGCCATCGTCAGGCGTGACGGCGCGCATCAGGATCTTGCTGAGAGTGGTCTTGCCGCAGCCGGATTCGCCCACCAGGCCGAGACATTCGCCCCGGCGGATGTCGAAGCTGACATCGTCGACCGCGTGCACGACGGTGGCTTCCTGCCTGCCGAGCAAACTACGCTTTCGCGTCCTGTAGGTCTTGGAGAGATTGGCGACCGAAAGCAGCACGCCAGGCGTCTCCGCCTGCAGCGGCTTCTTCTTGCCCACCAGCGTTTCGAGATTGACCGGCACGTCGCGCAGCGCTTTCAGCCGCTCGCCGGGCTTCATGTCGAAATGCGGAACGGCGGCCATCAGCGCCTTGAGATAGGGGTGCTGCGGATTGCGGAAGATGGCCTCGACCGGCCCGGCCTCCATGATCTCGCCGTGATAGATGACGACCACCTCGTCGGCCATGTTGGCGACGATGCCGAGATCGTGGGTGATGAGCAGCATCGCCATGCCGAGCTTGGCCTGCAGGTCGCGCAGCAGTTCGAGGATCTGCGCCTGGATCGTCACGTCGAGCGCCGTCGTCGGCTCGTCGGCGATCAGCAGCGCCGGCTTGCAGATCAGCGCCATGGCGATCATCGCGCGCTGGCGCATGCCGCCCGACAGCTCGAACGGATACATGTCGTAGGTGCGGTGCGGATTGGAGAAGCCGACGAGGCCGAGCATCTCCTCGGTCCTGGCGCGTGCCTCCTGCTTGTCGACGTCGGTATGAATCAGCAGCACTTCGCTGATCTGGTTGCCGACCGTATGCAGCGGCGAGAGCGAGGTCATCGGCTCCTGGAAGATCGTCGCCATGCGCTTGCCGCGCAGATCGCGCATCTCTTCGCTGTCGCGCGGCAGCGACAGGATATCGGTCGTGCTGCCGTCGAGCGGATCGGTGAAGAGGATGCGGCCGGAAGCCTTGGCCGGATTGGGCAGGATGCCCATGACGGACTGGCTGATCACGGATTTGCCGGAGCCGGATTCACCGACGAGAGCGGTGACCTTGCCCGGAAGGATGCGGAGATTGGCTTCCTTTACGACACGCAGCCGGTCGCCGAAAACCGAGAAGGAGACGTCGAGGTTCTCAATACGCAACAGATCGGCAGCAGACGCCATACCAATGAAATTCCCCAGTCTTCTATGTTCCCGTTAAGGCACACTATCGTACCGCAAACGGGGTGTCTAGCTGATGACAATTGCAGGGGAAATCGCTGCGTCCCGCCGAAGCTACCGGGCGGAGCGCGCTCATTTTACAGGGGTTGCAGCTCTTACTGGATGAACTTCTCCATGGTTGTGCGATTGACCTGTTTCTTGGCGTCGCGATGCAGGAGGATGACTTGCTCCGCTTCGGAAAGCCCGTTCTGCACGGCCTCGCGGAAGCTCTCGCCGGCGTCGATCTCGGGGGCCGGCGCACGCGGCTGCAGCACCGTCACCTTCTGGCGGATGCCGCGCAGCTTTTCCTCTCCGAGCGTCGTCCACTCGCCGCCGCAGTAACCGGCGAAGGCCTGGCTGGCGACGACCTCGCGGCCGTATTTCTTGGTAAGGATCTGCAGACGCTGGACCTCGTTGACCGCCGAGCCGAAGGCGGAGAACGTCAGGCGGTCCTTGAGGCCGACATTGCCGAACATGACGTTGCCGACATGCAGGCCGATGCCGTAGCCGACCCTGGAGAGACCTTTCTGCTCGCGGTCCCTGTTGAGTTCCGCGACCCGCGCCTGCGCCTGATGGACGGCCGAAAGAGCGGCCTCGCAGGCGATTTTCGACGGGTCCTTGTGGCGCCCGCAGGGATAGACGGCGAGGAAACCGTCGCCGAGGAAGCTCAGGATCTCGCCGCCATTGCGGTTGAAGGGCGCGGCGATCGCGTCGAAGAACTGGTTCAGCGTGTCGATATAGGCCTGCCGGCCTTCCTTTTCGGCATACATCGTGGATTCGCGCATGTCACCCATGACGAGCGCGGCGCGGATCGTCTCGCCGTCGCCGCGGCGGATCTGGCCGTTCAGCACCCGCTTGCCGGCGTCGCCGCCGAGATAGGTGGTCAGCATGTTGTTGGCGAGCTTGCCGAGCACCGCCATCTTGGCGGCGACCGCCAGATGGTCTTGCATCCTAAGCAAGGCGTCGATCATGTCGTCGGAAAAGCCGTTGTGGTGATCCGTCGACCAGGAGCCCATCATGCCCTGCACGGAACCGTCGCCGAAAGGCTGCACGAAGGCGAGGTAATCGGTGATGGCGTCCTTGCGCAGGTCCTCGAAGATCGGGAATTCGGCCGGTCCCTCCTGCATCAGCCGGCGCCGGATGTGCTGCAGGTTGTTGTCGAGCAGATAGTAATAGGGGCTCTGCAGGAAGCGATCCGGCTTCTGCCCGGCGGGCATGCGGAAGCCCTCGATAGTGACGCCGCTGGCGCGCCGCCAGGTGAAGCTCAGTGCATCGTAGAGTGGATGCAGCATCGAAAAACTGAGATGCACGCGCGCTATCGGCAGGCCCGCGGCCGCAATCCTCTCGCAGAAGCCGCGCACGATGTTTTCAAGATCGTCTCCAGCCAGCGAAGAGTTCGTCAGCCATTCAGCGACCCGGTCCAACAGGATGGAGGACACGCTGGATTCGGTCGTGCTCATTCTCGGTATGATCCTCATAAGGCACGCCATCCCCAAGAACAAAAACCCCTTGGCCGGCGCATTTTCATGCGCAGGACATAAGGAAATCAGGATGTACGAGCGGTATTATTGTGTCAACGATCTGCCGGGAGCCCGGCAGCAGCGCCCCTCAGCTCCCCGGTCGGAGATCGGACAGGCAGTCCTTTCATGGCGGTTTATTATCAAAAGACAAAATAGGGATGCTGCAAATGCGAAACAATGGGACCCGGATTTTTTTGTGCGCTCAAGTTGTAGCAAGGCGGCCACCGGGGTTTTCCGGTCACACCTTGGATAGGGGGAGCCACCGGCGCGGAAGGACAGCGCGCCGGAGAAAGAGGAAGATCCACGCGCGGGTTTAATTTGCAGCGATCATGCATTAGATCAGCTTCCTGAGCTTCCCCATCTGAAAGATCCCGCCTTGGCCTCCTCCACCTTCGATACGCTTTTGCAGAAGATCGAAACCCGCGCGGCGCGTGCCGGCATCATCGGGCTCGGCTATGTCGGCCTGCCGCTGGCGATCGCGGTGGCGCGCAGCGGTTTTGCGGTCACCGGCTTCGACATCGATCCCGGCAAGATGGTGGCGCTCGAGGCCCGCCGCTCCTATATCGACGCCGTCAGCCACGAAGCGCTTGCCGCCGAGATCGAGGCGGGGCGGTTCCAGGCGACGACGGATTTCGCCGGCCTCGCCGCATGCGACGTCATCATCATCTGCGTGCCGACGCCGCTCACCAAGCACCGCGATCCCGACCTTTCCTTCGTCGAGGCGACGTCACGCTCGATCGCTCGGCATCTGCGCCCCGGCCAGCTCGTCGCGCTGGAATCGACCACCTATCCCGGCACGACCGACGATATCGTCAAGGTCATTCTCGAAGGCACAGGACTGAAATCCGGCTCGGATTTCTTTGTCGGTTTCTCGCCGGAGCGCGAAGATCCCGGCAATCAGCATTATCACACCGCCACCATCCCCAAGGTCGTTGCCGGCGACGGCGCCGAGGCGCTGGCACTGATGAAGGCCTTCTATGGCGCGGCGGTCTCGACCGTCGTCCCGGTCTCCTCGAATGCGACCGCCGAGGCGGTGAAGCTTACCGAAAACATTTTCCGCTCGGTCAACATCGCGCTCGTCAACGAGTTGAAGACCGTCTATGCGGCGATGGGCATCGATGTCTGGGAAGTGATCGATGCGGCCAAGACCAAGCCCTTCGGCTACATGCCCTTCTATCCCGGCCCCGGCCTCGGCGGCCATTGCATCCCGATCGATCCCTTCTACCTCACCTGGAAATCGCGCGAATACGAGCTCCCGACCCGCTTCATCGAGCTCGCCGGCGAGATCAATTCGGCGATGCCGCGCTATGTCGTCGGCAAGCTCGCAGAGGCGCTGGATATCCGCGCCGGCAAGGCTCTGAGCCGCAGCCGGGTGCTGGTGCTCGGGCTCGCCTACAAGAAGAACGTCGCCGATATAAGAGAGAGCCCGTCGCTGCGGCTGATCGAGATCATCGAGGAACGCGGCGGCCGGGCTGACTATCACGATCCCTTCGTCGCCGAGATCCCGCCGACGCGCGAATACCAGGCGCTGAAGGGCCGTAAGTCGGTGGCGCTGACGCCGGAAGCCGTTGCCGGCTACGATGCGGTGCTGGTCGCGACCGATCACGATAAGGTGGATTATGCGGGCCTGTCGAAAAGCGCTTCGCTGATCGTCGATACGCGCAACGTCTTCGACCGGCTCGGCCTTTCGGCCGGTCACGTCATCAAGGCGTGACGGAAACGGCGGAAAGCGATTTGCCGGTCATCCGGCTTGCCGCCACCGCATAGCCGCCTGATGCACCGTCGATGAAATGCATGTGGTCTCGCGAAATCGGCGTCGGGACGAAGCAGGTCATCAGCGCCGAGGCCTGACGATGCAGGCCGTAGCGGGCGACGCCCTTCGCGTGTGCCTCTTCCAGCAGCGTCTCGATCCGTTTCAGATGTTCGGCATCGACGTCGACCGTCATCTTCAGCCCGTCATCGAATTTGCGGAAATCGGAATTGCCGGCCACGTCGCGCTTGTAGCGGCGGGCGTCGAAGCGGCCGAGCGGAATGCCGAGCTTGAAGCACAGGACCGTAATGGCAAGCTGCAGGAAGATGATGACCTTCTGCCGCAACCGCCGGCCGGCCGGCGCAGTGGCCTTGGCCTCGCGGTTGATGCCGTGCAGCGAGAAGGCAAGGTCCGGGCCATCGGCCGGCACCGGATGGCTGTCGCGATTCTGCTCGGTGGTGATGGCGACGATGCCGTTGACGAGGTCGCGGAATTCCTGGCCGGGGCGGCCTTCGCCGGGCACGGCGATGATCGAGACGATCTCGCCGTTGCGCGCCTCGATCGGGCTCCAGCGGCAGGAGAGGCCGGTTAGGTCGGGACGTGTTCCGGGGGTGGCACGGTCAACGCCGTATTGGCCGAGCTTCATCTGCCTTTCGGCCCAGCTCGTGCCGCCGCCCCAGAACATCGCGTATGTGACGTGGGGGCTTGCCGAATAACGCGCGACGCGGACGTCGAGGCCGTGAGCACGGATATCGGCGACCGGAACGATGGCGATGCGCAGCATCAGGCCGAGATCCTCCTCGACCCAGACCTGCACGGCGGCGAGTGCGTCGCGCGCGGTCTTCTCGAGCGAACCAGGAAGCGCGATCAGCGCGCCGTCGCCGCCGAAGACGAAGGGATAGTCGCCCTTGCCGACGGAATTCAGGACCGCGGAAATGACGCTGGCGCCCGCCATGTTGACGTCCTTGTAGCGGCCGCCGGCGATCGCCTGTGTCGAGCCGACGATATCGGCGAGCGCCAGCACCCATCCGTCCGGCAGCGGCCGATAGTTGGCGGCATCGGTCACGCCTTCGAATGCGCTGAAGAGCGGAACGGCGGCAAAGAAATCTTCGTCGGTCACGGTTGTCATGTCACCCAGCTTAGCACAGACACATGTTGCCACTGCAACGCCAATTCCCATTTACGGCAATCGACTTGGCAAGGTTTCAGTGTTAGCACGCGCTCAACGATTTTCATGACGGATACGCAATAGATGAGCCGCCTCGACAGCTTCATTCGCCGGTTGACGGCTCAACGCGACATTCTGAACTCCATTGCCGATCTGGTCGAAGAAATTGAAGGCCCGGTGCTGGAGTTCGGCCTCGGCAACGGCCGCACCTACGACCACCTGCGCGAGAAGTTTCCGGGCCGGCGCATCGTCGCCTTCGACTGGGAAGTCCGCTCCTATTCCGCCTCGACACCGGAGGCGCAGGACATGGTGACCGGCAACATCCGCGAATCCGGCCAGGCCTTTCTCGGCATCGGCGCAGCACTCGCCCATGCCGATATCGGCACCGGCCATGACGAAATCGACGCCGTGACGCTGACCTGGCTGCCGCAGCTGATGGCCGGCGTGCTCGCCCCGAACGGCATCGCCGTCAGCGGCCTGCCGCTGGAGCATGCCGAACTGATGTCGCTGCCGCTGCCTGAGGGGATCAAGGAAGGGCGGTATTTCCTTTATCGGAGGAAATGAGCAGTATTCCAGGCAGCTTCCACGTCGGTCGTTTTGGCCGTGCGGACGCACATAATCTCGAAAGGACGCAAGGGCGTAATGACGAAACGCCTTAACTCACAAGTAGCTCTAAATTCCGAGCTTCGAGAACCGCTTATTGCAATTTTTGCGCTTAAATTGTAGCTGTTTTCTATCCGGCACGACTGTCGTGGCAAGACGATGGTGAGTCGTCGCCGCACTTGCAGCAAGCATAAATGGGGCATGGATATGGGGTTTACTGAAGCTGTTCGGACAGTTCTAACGCAGAAATACATCACCTTCTCCGGCAGGGCGTCTCGCTCGGAATATTGGTGGTTTCAGCTGTTCAATTGGGGATTGGGGGTCGCACTTTGGATTGTAAGCTTGTTGCTTACGCCGAATAGCGCTTCGTCAATGTCCAACCCGTTCTCGATAATCGGAGTATTGATTTCACTCGCATTGATCCTGCCGCAGATAGCCCTTCAGGTTCGCCGTTTTCATGATCGCAACATTTCCGGTTGGTGGTATCTTGGACTTATCGTCGCGTGCATCATTCCTTTCGTTATGTTCATTTCGATTATTGCGATTTTCGTGATCAGCGTGCTTCGAGGCACGGAAGGTCCGAACAAGTTCGGGCCTGATCCGCTCCGTCCGGAAGCAAGAGCAGAGGTCTTTGCCTAGAGCATGATCATCCGCAACGTCGGCCTGCTGGTGGCGCTGTTCCTGGCCGCATCGGCGCAATTTTCGCCTGCGCAAGCGCAGGTCAGCAGTCAGCAGGTCGAGGGTGGCGCTCGTCAAAAGAGCGCCGCCGGAGCCGAATATGCCGCGCAGTGCCTGCAGAATGGCCTGCGCTGCGGGCTCGTCTATGGCGATGCCTCTGAAAAGGCCGAGCCGGCATCGAAGACGACGTCTTCTTCATCCCCACAACGCAGGCCGTTGACGATCCCGCGAGAGCCGGTCATCAGCGGTCCCGTGGCCGTTGTGATCGTGTTCGTCGGTCTCGTCCTGCTCGTCGCATTGTGGTTGCGTTTCGGAAATGGCGGCGTGCTGCTGTCATCGGCCCCCCGCGACATCAAGCGTCGGCAGGGAGAGGCGCCGGAAAGCTGGCGCACCTCGGCAGCCGAGATCGAGGAAGGGTCGAACGACTTCCTGGATCGCATCGCCGCCATGGCGGATCGAAAGCAGGCGCTCGTCCTGCTGCTCAGGCATTGTTTGCTTCACGCCGCCGATATCACGGGAACGCGCCTTTTCCGCTCGGATACGGAGCGGGCCGTTTTCGCCCGCCTGCCGGCGAACATGCCCGACCGCGATCGCCTCGAAAACATGCTGACCGCAGTGGAACTCGTGCACTACGGCGGCCGCACGTTCGCGGAAAACCATTTCGGCGTCCTTCTTTCGACCGCACGCGGCTTGCTGTCGACAGGCAGGCTGGCCAATGCGTAACTCCATCCCTCTTCTGTTTCTGGGGCTGTTGCTGGCGCTGGCGGCGCTGGCAATCTTTGCGCTCTCCAGGGGGAGCGATTACGACCGCTCTCCTCTCGGCAACAAGGGATTGGAATTGTGGCTGCAAGCCAAGGGCGTCCCTGTCCTCCGATCCGACCCTCATGTCAGCCAGGCGCGTTCGGAAGTCTCCTTGCGCATCTTTCCCTTGTCGATACGCCAAGGCAAGCCTGCCGCACCGCAGACGGACGAGGAACCGGGTGAGGTAGGCCCGGAAAGCGCGGTGCAGGAATCGAGCGATTACGCCCTGCCGACACTGATCATCTTGCCGAAATGGCGTGGCAATGTGTCGACGAATGGTATCGCCAGCGCGGCGGGACTGATCGATCTCACCGAGATCGGCGGCGAACTCGAAAAGATCGGCTATTCAGATCTGGATCTCACGCGCAGCGAGACCGGATTTGAAGAGGCGCATCCGGCCCTGAAGCCGGGCCAGCCCATCGAGATCGCCTTGTACTATGCACAAACTTTCGACCGGGCGAGCCTGCCTTCCTCCTGCAGGGAGCTCGCCGGCACGCAGACGGGTGCGCTGCTCGTCCATTGCGACGACTACAATCAAGCCTATCTGCTGTCGGACCCCGACCTCTTCAACAATCACGGCCTGGCCCTGGCCGACAACGCCTCCTTTGCCGTGTCGCTCGTCACGCTGTTGCGCGGAACGGCCGAAACACGGCCGGTCTATCTGGATACGGCTGGCCAGCCGCTGGATGACGAGGAGCGGATCGACGAGGGCCGCACTTACGAGCGCTCGGCCTCCGATTTGACGCGATTTTTCGCTTATCCCCTGTCGCTCATCTGGGGAACATTGCTGGCCGTGGCGGCGATCTGCTTCTGGCGCGGCGCCTATCGTTTCGGGCCTGCTTTGCCCGAGGCATCCGCAAACACCGAAATGTCGAAGACAACGGCCATCGAAGCCACAGCGCGTCTGCTGCGCCTGTCGGGCAATGACGGCCGCATGACGGAACAGTTCGTTCTTCATCTGCTTGCGGACAAGGCGCAATTGGTCTTCGGCCCCGGAGCCGGAAATCAGGCGGGCATCGATCGGCTGTTCCAGCGCCTGGCACGCCGCGATCAGGCGACGGCGCGGGCATTGCATGTGTCGGCGCAGGCGCTGATCGAACGTGGACATCTGATGACGCGGGCAAACCTGTACCGCAATCTCGAGACATTCAGAAAATCGCTGGGGAGCATAGACCTTGGATCTAGGTGAATTTCGCAATCTTATCGCCGCGGTTCGCGGTGAAATCGGCAAGGCGGTACAGGGGCAGGATGCGATCATCGACCTCGTGCTGATCTCGATCTTCGCCGGCGGGCACTGCCTCGTCGAAGGTCCTCCCGGCACGGCCAAGACTTTGCTCGCCCGCTCCGTCTCCGCGGCGATGGCGCTGCAATATCGGCGCATCCAGTTCACGCCCGACCTGATGCCCGGCGATGTTCTCGGCGTCAATCTCTTCAATTTCCAGACCAATCAGTTCCACCTGACCAAGGGGCCTGTTTTCACCGACATTCTCCTCGCCGACGAAATCAATCGCGCCCCGCCGAAGACGCAATCGGCTCTTCTCCAGGCGATGAACGAGCGGATGGTCACGATCGACGGGACCGATTATTCGCTCGGGCCGGATTTCTTCGTGCTCGCCACGCAGAACCCGATCGAGCAGCAGGGCACTTACCCTCTGCCCGAGGCGCAGCTCGACCGCTTTCTCTTCAAGCTCATCGTCGATTTTCCCGACCGGGACACGGAAATTGCGATCCTCTCCAGACACGCGGATCAGGCGCTGAAATCGGATGTGCGCAATGCCGGCATCCGCCCGCTCGTCACCAGCGCAGCACTTGCCGCCGGGCGAGCGCTGATCGATTCGATCCATCTCGACAAGACGATCCTGACCTATGTCGTCGATCTCGTGCGCGCGACGCGCTCCGATCCCGATATTCTCTACGGCGCATCCACCCGCGCGGCGGATGCTCTTGCCGCGGCAGTGCGCGTGCGCGCGGCGTTCGAGGGCCGGGATTACGGCTTGCCTGATGATGTGCAGGCTCTGCTGGTGCCGGCACTGCGCCATCGCATCGTGCTTTCGCCTTCGGCGGAAATCGACGGCCGCACGCCCGACGAGGTGCTCCGCAACATCAAGAACCGCGTGGATGCGCCCCGTTAAATGCGGCCATCCTCATATCTGATCGCGTTCGTCCTGATTTTTGCTGCGGTGACGGTCTTCGCCAGCGTGTGGTGGCGTGACATGACCTATCTGCTGCTTCTCATGTGGCTTGCCCTTGCAGCCCTGACGGTCGCCGATCTGGTCATATCGAACCTGTCCGGCCGAATGACGGTCGATGCCGATCTGCCGTCGCAGGGCTTTGTCGGCCACACCACCACGTTCACCGTCAGCATGCGGCCGCAGAAGAAAGAGCTGCCCGGGAATATCGAAATCCGGCTCGATCTCGCTCCCGAACTCGTCCTCGGCGAGATCAGATGGCTGTACCCGGCGCCGGATGGCGGGGAAAAACTGGTCAAAGCCTCTCTCGATCTTCACCTGAAGCGGCGGGGGCAGTTTGCGGTCAACGAGCTGTGGCTGAAATGGCCATCGCGGTTGAAGCTGCTCGAGTTGATCGCCCGCATGCCGGTCGGCAAGGAAATCGCCGTTCAGCCAGACATATCGCCCGTGCTGTCCGGAGCGATCAAGACCCAAATCCTGCCGCTGGAGGCCGGCCAGAAGGATTTGCGCTTGCGGGGCGAGGGATCGGAGTTCCATCAGCTGCGGGAGTTTACCAGCGGCATGGACCCGCGCAGCATCGATTGGAAGCGGTCGGCGCGCATGCGCAGCCTCGTCGTGCGCGAAATGAGGGCCGAACGAAACCACCAGATCATCCTATGCGTCGATTCCGGGCGGCTGATGGCCGAGCAACTTGCCGGCTTTACGAAACTCGATCGCGCCATCAATGCAGCGCTCGCCATGTGCTGGGGTGCGGGCCTCGCCGGCGATCTCGTCGGCTTCTACAGCTTCGACAGCCGCCCCCGTCTCTTCGTGCCCGCTCTGCCTGGACGCGCAGCCTTTCCGCGGCTGCAGACGGTGTGTGCCGGGCTGCGTTACGAAACGCAGGAGACAAACCACACGCTGGGACTGACGCATCTGTCCGGACGCCTGAAGCGACGTTCGCTGATTGTGATATTCTCCGATTTCGTCGATACCATCACGGCGGAACTGATGATCGAGAACATACAGGTGCTCGCCCGGCATCATTTCGTGGTCTATGTCGCCCTGCGCGACCCGATGCTGGCAAAGCTCATCGAACCCGAGGAAACGACGCTCGATGCCGTCGCCCGCTCCGTCGCGGCACGCCAGGTCCTGCAGGAGAGGCGCGCCGTCATGGAAAAGCTGGCGCGCATGGGCGTGCTTTGCCTCGACAGCACGCCCGAAGCGCTGACGTCGGATCTCATTGCGCGCTATATCGAAATCAAATCCCGTGAGATGATATGATGGATATCGGTATCGACGGCAGGGTGGATACGGGCGGGGCGGCGAATGTCGGCGCCGTCCAGAACGATACGCTCCGCTCGGCCCGCTTTCGGCTGGAGCGCGAGGCGCACTGGCGTCAACTGGACGAACTCGTGACGCGCGCCGAAAAAGGCGGCACGGCCGCGCTCGGCTATGATGAGGTCCGCAATCTCGCGGCCGGATACAGGCAGGCGATGAACTCGCTGAGCGTGGCGCGCGATATTTCCCTCGACCGCGCCCTGATCGCCTATCTGGAAAGCCTCTGCGCCCGGGCCTATCTCGTCGTCTATGCCCCGCAGGAGAGCCTTGGCGGCCTGACCGCCCGCTTGTTGTTGCAGGGTATCCCGCAGGCAGTGCGTCGTTCGGCCCTGCCGTTGTTTATCGGCTTCCTGGCGCTCATTCTCGGGGCGGCCGCCGGATACAAGCTCTGCCAAAACGACCCGAGCTGGTTCTATACGTTCGTGCCCCCGGAGCTCGCCGATCAGCGCACGCCCGATGCATCGGCCGATTATCTGCGCTCCACGATCTATGGCGATGAAGGGCATGACAGCGACAGGCTGGCCGCATTTTCCGCATTTCTGTTTTCCCACAACACGACCATCGTCATCCTGATCTTCACGCTCGGTATTTTCGTGTCGGTGCCGAGTTTCATCCTGACCTTCTACAACGGCCTGATCCTCGGTGCGTTTTTCGCGATGTTTGCTCGAAGGGGCCTTGGCTACGACGTCTTCGCCTGGCTCTCGATCCATGGCGTGACCGAGCTTGCGGCCATCGCCATTGCCTGCGCCGGCGGCGCAAGACTTGGGCTGGCCGTTCTGCTTCCGGGTGCGCGAACACGCAAGGAGGCGTTGCGCCACCAGGCGCATGATGCCGTCAAGCTTGCCATCCTGGCGGCGCTGATGCTCATCGTCGCAGCCATCATCGAAGGGTTCCTGCGGCAGCTGATACAAGATCCCTTCTGGCGCATCGTCATCGGCTGGGGCATGGGTGTCTTCTGGATGAGCTGGCTGCTGCTCGCAGGTCGAGGCAGCAAGACATCGCGCGAGGCCGCGCGATGAACCAGACTGATAAGGACGGCAGGCGCGTCGAGCAGTTCATCCCGCCGGAAGGCGTGCCGATCAATTTCGCCATTGCCTCGCTCGGAACGCGTTTCGGCGCGCAGATCCTCGACATGATCTTCACGGTCCTCGTCGTCGCCATCGTTGCCTTTGTGATCCTGTACACCGGCATGCTGCCTGCAAGCGCGGAGACGATGCTGACGGTGCTGCTGGGCTATCTGGTGGGCGTCCCTTATTACGTCCTCTCGGAACTCATCTGGAACGGACGCACGCTCGGGAAAAGGATAACCGGCATCCGCGTCATCAACATGGACGGACGGCGGCTCACGCCGCATCAGGTGACCGCGCGCAACCTCATGAAGGAGGTGGAGATCTTTGCTCCCCTCGGCCTCTTGGCTTCGGTCGGCACTCAGTCGGCCTGGGAAAACGTTTTGACGGGTCTCTGGCTGCTGGTGGTGATCGTCGTCCCCTTTACCAACCGGCGCCGGCAAAGGCTCGGCGACATCATCGCCGGCACGCTGGTGGTCGACAATCCGCGCTCGGCGCTCCTCTCCGACCTCGCTTTGTCCGCCCCTGCCGCCGCATCATCGCAATCGGCCTTCGAGTTCCTGCCTGACCATCTCGATATCTACGGAAAATACGAGCTGCAAACGCTGGAGGACGTGCTTCGCGACACGACAAAGAAGTCCAATCACGAAGAGATCGTCAAGATCGTGCGCACGATCACGAGAAGGATTCGCTACGAGGAGCCTGTGAAGCCCGGCCAGGAACTGTTGTTCCTGAACGAGTTCTATCGCGCCCAGCGCGAGCATCTGGAAAGCCTGAAGCTGTTCGGGACACTGCGCGAGAATAAGTATCACGAGCATACGAAAACAGAGGCGAAGAAGCTGGTTTGAGCGGGGGAGTGGCCTCGCATCAGGTGAGGGGGAAGGCCCTGGGGACGGTTAGCCACTCTCCTCAACCAGCTCCCATAGATCAACTTTCTCGGCCCGCCCCTTCACCTGCACCAGACCCAACGGCCGAAACTCGAAACGATCGGCAACGGCGTCATGTATGGCCGAGCTTGCCAGGATCGACGTCCCAAACTCCTTGTTCAATCCCTCCAAGCGTGACGCGACATTGATCGTATCGCCCATGGCCGTGTATTGCTGCCGCGAAATGGCGCCGAAACTGCCGACCACCGCCGGGCCGGTGTGCAATCCAAATCGGGTGAAGAGCTCGGGGCGGCCATTCCTTCTGTTCTCCTCGTTCAGGCCGTCAACCGCCGCTTTCATCGCAAGCGCGCATCGGCAGCCGTGTTCGACATGCTGCATATCCGGAACGGGGGCGTTCCACATGACGAAAATGGAGTCGCCGAGATATTGGACGACTGTCCCGCCCTGGCCCTCGGCAATGGTGTTCAAGAGTTCGAAATAGGCCGACAGCGTATCGACCACGTCCTCGGGCGAATTCTGCTCGGATATGGTGGTGAAGTCCCTGATATCGGTGAACAGCACCGTCACATCCTGGCGCTTCGCCTTGACGACGGCTCGCCCTTCCGGGCTGACGATGCGCCGAACCACTTCACGCGGCACATAGAGCGCGAACTGGCCGATGGCGTGACGGCTTGCCGAGAGCGCGCCAGCCAGCGTGTTTATCTCCGTTATCCAGGAGTGGGACAAGGCTTTCTCGCCAACATCGAGATCGCCGATCCTGCGCGCCTCATCGGCGAGCCGGTAGAGTGAGCGGCTGACCATGCGCGAGAGAACCACCGATGCAGCGACACCCGCGAGCACGAAGGCGCCGGCAATCAGGAGATTGCGCACGAGCAGCCGGTTGGCTTCAGCCACAAGGTCTTCCAGCGGCACGACGATCGCGGCAGTGCTTCCCTGGAACAGACCGGATACGCTGACGGGCGCAATCTGCACGAGATAGCTTTCGCCATCAAGATCGAGCCGCGCCAAGCCGCCGTTTGCGAAGGCGGGATCCCGTCGCAGCCTGGCCACCGTTTCGAGACTGGCGTCGAAACGGTTTGCCGTTGTGGCGAAGGCGCCTGACGTTCTCGACCATATTGCGATGATCCTGCTCATGATTTCAGGGTCGGAATGAGCGACGAGATGACCGCTGCCATCGATGATATATGCTCGGGCATGCGGCGAAATCCCCTGCGCATCCAGCAGGCGACCGACCGTCTGCAGGTGAATGTTGATGCCTGCGACCACCCGGCCATCGTCCTTCATCGGCGCCGCGATCGTCAGCGTCGGAACCTTGAGCGTTCCGGTCACATAGGGCCCCACGGAGACCGGAACTCCGTCCTGAACGACGGCCTGATACCAGGGGCGTTGCCGCGGATCGAAGGACGCATCTTCCATATCCCGCTCGCCGATCGGTCTTGCCTTGCTGTCGAGAAAGCCGAGTGTCGATAGGACGTGCGCGCTTTGCCGCTCCGCGATCGTTCTGATCGCGAAAGCCGTATCGTCAGGCGCCGAGAGGGTCTGGCGGACATCCCTCCTTCCGGCGTTGATGACCTGCAGGTAAGAGCCGTCGGGATATCCGGCATAGACGCTTGTGGCCTCGGGGACGTTTCGCAGGATTTCCAGAAAGAGTTCCTGTTTTGCCTTCATATCCTGAGGCGGCGGGGAAACGAGCTGCGGCAGGGTCGATGCCAGCGCGACCGCCTCGGTGCCTCCCTCCAGCGTGTTGCGATATCCCTCGATCAGCCGCAGGCTCATCCCGCGCATCTGCTGTACGCCGGCGTTCACGGCGGCATCGCTTCCCTGCCTGAATGCCATCCAGATGATCGGCATCGACGTGCAAAGCAGCGATGCAACGACCAGGACGCCGAGATGCACTCTGAGCGGTTTGGACCAGCGCACGAGATTTCCCTCGAAATGCGGACGGCTCAGGGCACCTATTTTTCAATGGTCGTTTAATCGTGCGAATGAGCGTACCCCAACGATGCCAGCTAACTGCTTTTTTCGGGCTTGCACAAGGTTGATGTGAGTACTCCGCCCGTCATAGATAGCCTGGCTGGGGCTGCGGAAGATGCCCGTTGGCGGCTCCACCTCCTCGCTGGCCTCTGACTTTTGAGGACGATCGTTGGGACACGAATGAAAAGCCCGCGATTGAATAGCCTGCAAGCCTCTCGAAAATCGCTGGCCCGGTTCTATTTCCGTCATGGCCGGCATTTCGCGGGTATCGCCGTTGAGGGCGATGAACAATCATTTTCGAATGGGGCGTTTTCATTGACGGACAATTTCTCTCAGGCCGCCGGCAGGGCCGAATGGACGCTTGCCGATTTCCTCAGCACCTATCGTTACTGGGCCTTGTTTCTGGCCTCACTGCTTCTGGCTTTCGGCGGGCAGGGGCTCACGACGGTCTTTCCGCTGATTTCGCAGGAGGCCGGAAGCGGCGTTCAAACCATCGCGATCTTCTATCTCGGCTCCAATGCCGGCTGGGTCATCGGCGCCTTCCTCGCCTTCGTCGTCGCCAGCCGCCATGGACGGCCGGCGCTGATCGCGCCGCTCGTCGCCTGCACCCTTGCCGCCATCGCTGTCAGCTTGGCGCCGGCGCTCTGGGCCTCGCCGGTCTTCCTGTTTTTCTTCGGATTATTATTGGGCGCGGTCCGGGCGGTTTTCCCGCTGGCGATTGCGATTTTCCTGGTAGGCGGTCGCCCCGGCAGGATCGATTTCGGCTGCGCGCTGACGCTGATGTCGACCACGATCCTGACCTCGGCCTTCGCGCCCGTCTTCGCCTCCTGGCTCTATCAGGCGGATCAAGGCGGATTGTCCGTTGCGATCGCGTTTCTCGCCTGCCTGGTGATTGCCGCCGTCCTGCTCCTGCCGGCGCAGCCTCTCGCCTTCGACGACATGCCGCGCCGGCGCCACAGGCCGATTGCGCCGCAAAGGCGATCGCCGCTCATGGTCGCCGTCATCCTCACTGCGCCGCTGGTGCTGATCTTCCTCCTCAGCCTTGGAGTTTACGGCTTTCAGGGCGATGGGCTCGAAGCGAACGGCACTTTCGAGATCGCGCAGCTTCTCGCCTTGCTGGTGCTCGTCATCGCGATCGCCGCCCTCATTTATCTTGCCTATTGGGCCTATCGCATCCATGGCGAGCTTGCGGGCGCTGCACCGTCGCAACGCCTGCTCACACCGCTTGCCGCCATGCTGATCGTGATCCTCGTGCCGCTCGGTCTGCCGGTTCTGCTGATGACGCTCGGCGATCTCCTCAACGATCGCGGGCGAGAGAGCGGCCATGGGCGCCTGATCTCTATCGCCTGGCTCGCCTTCTGGAGCTTCCTCTTCCCGCCGATCGCCATCGCTTTGGTGCAGAATGCGGCGAACAAGAGCTATGGCGGCGTTTAGCCGCAACATTCGCAATCAAATATCTACGGCAAAAACAGCACGTTGTATTGATCGAAATCACCCGGCAGTTCGCGGACCTTCATCTCCACCTCGCGGTCCTCGAAGACGACGAGGCAATCCTCGTAGAAACCGGAGAGCATCGATATGAAGGACTTCGTCCTCTCCGGCCCATAGAAGAGCGGCGTGAACTCCATGTAGAGCGGCACGCGGCGGGCAAGCAGCGGCTGCATCGAGCGGCAGGCGACCGGCTCGTAGCCTTCGATGTCCATCCAGACGAGACCGATCGAGACCGGATCGACCGAAAGCCCGGCAAGGATTTCGGAAACCGGCTTCACCGGCACGCTGATCTTCTTATCCTTCGGGCTTTGGCGGATGGCGCTGCTCTTGCCGTGATTGTCGAGGTTGAGGAAAAAGTCGATCTCGCCTTCGCTCTCGCCGGCGGCGCAATTGACGAGGCGGACCTTCTCCTCCAGCCCATTCTGGCGGATGTTCAGGGTAAGCAGCGGGAAATTGCGCGGGTCGGGTTCGACGCTGACGATCTGGGTGTAGGCGCCGCTGAAAGCGAAATAGACGGTCTGGGTGCCGATATTGCCGCCGATCTCGAGCAGCGTCGCATCCTTCCTGAGAAGGCCGCGCTCGCGCAGGATGACGATCAGCCGGTCGACCGCCTCTCGCTCGAAGTGGCCCTTCCGGAAAACCTTGCGGCCGATATAGTCCGACGGCGAGAAGGTCATCAGGTGGTCACCGGCATCAACGGTCATCGAGACGACGCGCCGGCCGATATTCTCGATCAGCAGGCGGCGGCCGAAGCGGGTATCGAAGAAGCGTGAAGCCGCGGCGTTGCGCGCCTTGCGCAGGCGGCGGTTCCAGTATCTGGCGGTCAGCCAGGGCTTGCCGGGCATCAATCTTTTCCTTCGAGCGGTTCTGCCGCTTTCTCTCTCGGAATGACATAGACTTTCAAGGGCAGGGCACGGCCGCGCACATTGATTTCACGGCTTTCGATGCCGGCAAGAGCGGCGCCGGAAAGGTTCGCGACCGGCTCGGAGATGACGATCGCCGCTTCGAACTCCTTGGCGGCACTTTCCAGCCGGCTCGCGACGTTCACGGTATCGCCGATCGCCGTCATACTGCGCACCCGGCCATATCCCATCGTGCCGACGACGGCGGGGCCGGTGTGAATGCCGATCGCGATGCGCAGCGGCAGCGCCAGTTCCTCGGCAAGTTCGGCGGCGAGTTTCTCGATCTCGGCGACGATCGCGGCGGCGGCCTTGAGCGCCTGGCGGCAGGCCTCTTCCGGCGCGGTGTTGAGGCCGAAGAGCGCCATGGCGCCGTCGCCGATGAACTTGTCGAGCCGCCCGCCCGCCTGCTCCACCGCCTTGCCGATGATGGCGAAATAGCGGTTCAGCAGGAAGACGACATCGAAGGGCAGGCGCGTTTCCGTCAGCGTGGTGAAATGGCGGATATCGACGAAGAGCACGGCGATTTCGCGTTCGCGGCCAGGGCTGGTCTCCTGGCTGTTGGCGGGGAGGGCGGCTTCGACCGCCGGCACAAGGAGCGGTGCGACCGCGACGTCGCGGTCCGGGCGAAGCTGGCAGGCGAGCCGGACATCCGGGCCGGCATTGATGCGCCTCAGCGTCGTCTGTTCCATCTTGTCGGGGATCGGCAGGCTTTCATAATCGCCGAGGATCTGCACGCGGCAGGTGGAGCACTGGCCCTTGCCGCCGCAGACCGAATAATGCGGCAGGCCGCCGAGCCGGCTTGCTTCCAGGACCGTGAAGCCGCGCGGCACGCGGATCACCTCGCCGCCCGGATAGTGCACGGCGACCTGGTCGATGCGCTCCTTCAGCCGGCGCCGGGCGCGGGCGGCAACGACGGCGAGCAGCGAGAACGAGAAAGCGCCATAGAGCCCGGCACGGACCGCGGCGATCCGGGCGCGCACCTCAGGGTCGGAGAGATAGTGGGCGTTGACGTTGACCTCGTAGGGATTGGTCGTCAGTTGATAGGAGGGATCGGCAAGCGTACGCCCCATCTGCACGAAGCCGAGAACCGAGAGCACCGGCACGAGGATCGCCAGCGCCAGCAGCAGTGGCGCAGCACCTGCATACCACGGGCGGTAGCGCAGCCAGAAATGGATGCCGATGCAGCCGTGGAACCAGACGGCGATGACGCCGAGCACCTGCCGCGCACCATTCGCCGGGTTCTTGATCCACAGCTGCTCGACGACCGTCTCGTAATCGTCGATATAACCGTAGAGGTCGTGGGCGATGCGTGTGCCGATGACGTGATCGATGAGAAGCAGCGGGATCAGCAGGCCGAGCACGATCTGGGCCGTTTCCCCCTTCGGCATGACCAGGCTGCGGCGCAGATAGATGGCGCGCAGCACCAGCGTCATGTGGATCACGACAGATGCGTAGAACACCACAGTACCGGCGGGATTACGCCAGATGGCGAGGAAAAGGTGGCGGGCCTTGTCGGCGGCATCGAGCGAAATCAGTCCGAGTGCATGGTTCGACAAATGCAAGAGGACGAAGATGAAAATGACGAGGCCGGAACCGAGCCTTGCCCTTCTGATCGAGCGCTCCGAAAAAATCCCTGTGACTGAGGCCGTCGTCATTCATTCCCGTTCTTGTCGATGTAACCGCGCGCCCATAGAGATTGGGAAAAAGGCGGAATTGTTTCGAGCGCGATCACATTCCATATGCTTATGCGCAAGTTTTAGGGAAAGGGACAATAGCGGATTTTTTCGCCCGGCAGCGAGCGCCGATTTGGAAACAGTCTGTCTTACGTGAGGGATGCGCAATGCGGGTGGCTTTCTACGCGCCGATGAAATCGCCGAACCATCCGGTGCCGTCGGGCGACCGGCTGATGGCGCGGCTGTTGATCCGGGCGCTGGAGCTTGCCGGCCACGAGGTCGAGGTCGTTTCCGAGTTCCGCACCCATGTCTCGGCGCCGGAAGCGGCGGCAGGGCTCGAACCCGCCATCTCCGCCGAGCTGGAGCGGCTGCGGCTGAAATGGAAGTCCGGGCCGCGACCCGAGCTCTGGTTCTGCTATCATCCCTATTACAAATCGCCCGACCCCTTCGGGCCTGCAATTTCCGCCGAGTTCGCCATTCCCTATGTCACGGCCGAAGCCTCCTATGCGGCAAAACGCGACCGGACCGGCTGGGCCGCCAGACAGAAGCTGGTCGGTGGGGCGATCATGCAGGCGGCGGTCAATATCAGCTTCACGGAACGCGACCAGGCGGGGCTCGAAGCAGCTTTTCCGGCGGCAAGGCTTGCCCGCCTGAAACCTTTCATAGATGCGACGCTCTTCGAAACCGCGTCGCCGAGGCCCGATCCGCGCCGGCTGATGACGGTCGCCATGATGCGGACCGGCGATAAGATGGGCAGTTACGCGATGCTTGCAAAAGCGCTCCGGCTGATCGAAGAGCGGCCCTGGACTCTCGCAGTCATCGGCGACGGTCCGATGCGGGAAGAGGTGCAGGCGCTGTTTGCCGGCTTTGCCGGCCGTATCGAATGGCTGGGCGAGCGCAATGCCGCCGAAATCGCCGAGCTGCTCGGGCGAGGCGGCATTTATGTCTGGCCGGGTTGCGGCGAGGCCTACGGTCTTGCCTATCTGGAGGCTCAGGCCGCCGGCCTGCCTGTCGTGGCGCAGAAAACGGCGGGAGTGCCGGCGGTCGTCGAGACCGGCGTGACCGGGCTGCTGACGCCCGAGGGCGATATCACAGCCTATGCCGAGGCCGTGGCAGTCTTGCTCGACGACAGGGAAAGGCGCGACGCCATGGGGCAAGCGGCTCGGCGCTTCGTACTCGGGGAGCGCTCGCTTGCGATGGCGGCGCGCGTGCTGGACGGGATTTTACGGGATAAGGCAGGAACAGGAGTGACGTGATGACCGACAGGACCACCTGGGAGCCCCTGCGCCGCGAGCTCGATCGCTGGCAGGCCGCCGACCGTGTGGCGCGGTTCTGGCTGCGCGACGATGACGCGGTCGAGCCGACGCCGGCGCTGGAGACGCTGATGGCGTTGGCCGGGGAGAACGAGGTTCCGCTGACGCTCGCCGTCATTCCCGGGCTGACCGGCGAGGCACTGGCCACGCGCCTGGCGGAGGAGACCGCCGTCACCGTTGCGGTCCATGGCTGGTCTCATACGAATTACGCCGGTCCGGAACGAAAAAAGCAGGAACTCGGCAGCGACCGGCCGGCGGATGTCGTGCTCGGCGAATTGCGCGAAGGCTTCCAGCTCTTGGAGCGGCTGCATCCGGCCCGCTTCCTGCCGATGCTGGTGCCACCGTGGAACCGGATCGACGCGGCCCTGATCCCGGCGCTGCCGGGGCTCGGATTTGAGGCACTTTCCGTCTATGGGCGGGCAAGGCAGGACGGCCCGGTGCCGCTCCTCAACACCCATGTCGATATCATCGACTGGCACGGCACGCGCGGCGGGCGGAGCGAGGAGGAATTGGTGGCCGAGCTGGTGGCGGAGCTTCGCGACCGGTTTGCCGGCAACGCCGAGCCTGTCGGCGTGCTCGCTCACCATCTGGTGCATGATACGGCCGCATGGGACTTCCTGTCGGCCTTGTTCGCGGCGACGGGCCGGCATCCGGCCGTCCTCTGGTCGGCCGCGGCAGAGCTTTTATAGCGTCAGATCACCACGGTCTGATTGTCGCGCGCGGCAAAGGCTTCGGGGAAGGCGGCCTGCGCCTGCGCTTCCATCTCAGCCAACTGTTCGTCCGTGCGGGACGGGGCGTGGTGGAACAGGGCGAAGCGTTTGGCGCCTGCCATCTTGGCAAGCTCGGTGCCGTGCTCCCAGGTCGAGTGGCCGAAGCCCTTGAAACGCTGCATCTCGTCTTCATTGTAGGTGCAGTCGTAGACGACGAGGTCGGCGTCCCGCATCATTTCCAGCGAGACCGGATCGTGAGCGCCGGGAATATGCTCGATGTCGTAGACGAGGGCGATTGACCGGCCCTGCCATTCGATACGGTAACCGATGGCGCCG
The DNA here is from genome assembly GCF_047445895.1 of Rhizobium sp. BR 249. Lineage (NCBI taxonomy): Bacteria > Pseudomonadati > Pseudomonadota > Alphaproteobacteria > Hyphomicrobiales > Rhizobiaceae > Rhizobium > Rhizobium sp. BR 249. Next base: position 189,091 of record NZ_JARWKX010000009.1, read on the forward strand.
CCCGGATGGTTCAGCATGAAGGTCTTGATCTCGATGCCCTCATGCGGGGTCAGTACCTGGCCCGGATGGAAATCGCGGAAGTTCATCGTCGCCTGACAGATGTCGGTCTTCACGGGAAACCAGGGCGGACTGATGAACTGCTCGACCATTTCCCGCGTGCTCATCTTGCCGTCGAGATGGCCGGACCAGATGGTGACGTTGATCGAGGGATAGTAGATCGCCTTGAAAAAGGGCAGGCCGATGATGTGGTCGTAATGGCAGTGGCTGAAGAACAGGTCGACATCGCTGACGCCGTCGGCGAGCATCGACAGACCGGCCTCGCGCAGGCCGGAGCCGGCGTCGAAGATCATCCGATGCTTTCCGCAGCGGATCTCAATGCAGGAAGTGTTACCGCCGTAGCGGTCGAACTCGGGGCCCGATACGGGAATACTGCCGCGGACACCCCAAAATTTAACTTGAAACAGTTCTGTCGTCATCGTTCTTCAAACCGGCCTTCCCGCGTCGCCATCGTAACCATAGTTTTTCCCGATGCGAAGCAGCAGAATTCCACGGGTTTGCCTGCGTCCCCTTTCATTCTCCTAACCGCTAGCGGAAGAAGAAGTAGATTTTCCTAAGCAATCGGCTTTCGCGTCGGAAAGCAACCCAGTATGGTTGGTTTTCGGTAAATGGGCTGCAGGGGGCGGGGACATTTTCCCGTAAGTCATGCCTATTAGATGGTTGCGCGCGATCGAAAAAGCAAATCGCCGCGCCTTGTCGCTCGAATCCCCGCTGCATGGCTTTGCCGCGACCGAGCAATCTGCCACGCCGAATGCCGCTGATCCTTGATCGGATTGATGCGACGGGCCTTCGCATCGGTAACATCGGAGCGGCGCTTGAAAAACATAGCACTGAGTGCTACTTAAAATCATGGCGGAACGGATATTCAAAACCGGCTGGTTTACCAAGGCAGCTCGCAAAGCACGTATATCCGATTCCGAATTATTGAAAGCTATCAGGCAGGTTGCCGAAGGCAAGGCCGATGATCTGGGCGGTGGCGTCTTCAAGAAGCGATTGAACGACAATCAGCATCGGTCGATCATCTTGGCGAATGCTGGTCGATTTTGGGTGTATGAGTATTTGTTCGCCAAAAAGGACAGGGCAAATATCGAAGACGACGAACTCGTGAAGTTTCGCAAACTTACCAAATCTTATGCCGGCCTTTCCGACAGCCAGCTTCAGGAGTTGCTCGATATCGGTCATTTTGTGGAGATCGAACATGGCAAAAAGCACTAAGTACAAGAGCGATGCGTTCGAGGCGATTCATACGTCTGCGGAGGCTCTCCATAAAATAGGAGCGATCGACAAGGAAACGATGCGTTCCTTCGATGAAAGCTGCCTGGTTTCGTTGCAGGCATTTGATCCCGAGACCATCAAGGCACTGCGGGAAAGCAATCACGTCAGTCAGCCGGTTTTCGCACGATATCTCAACACCAGCGAATCCACGGTGCAGAAGTGGGAAAGCGGCGCCAAGCGACCAAGCGGAATTGCGCTGAAGCTGCTCTCGATCGTGCAGAAGCATGGTCTTCAGGTTCTGAACTAATTCTCTCCGAGCCGCTTGATATTTCCTATCAGATCTCCGGCGAGGCGCAGGCTCGCAGCGGTCGCCATCGTCATTTGCGGCAGGAGCAGCCATTCCAGCGTCCAGGCGGCACCCGAGCGTTCCTGTTCGTGGACGAGGGACTGGTGGATCCCCGAGAGCGCCGTGGCGTTGAAGCGGGCGAGCGAGACCAGGACTTCGGCGGAAACGGGGTTCTGCTTGTGCGCCATCGCCGAGGAGGCGCCGCCGCCTGCGATCTCGATCTCGTCGCCGCCTTGAGCGAGCAGCGCGATATCCTGGCCGAGCTTGCCGAGGCTGCCCGAAATCGAAGAGAACAGACCGGCGATGTCGGCGGTCGGCAGACGCCCGCTCTGCCATTGCCTGACATCGGTGAGGCCAAGCTCCTGGGCGAGTGAAGCGCGGATTGCCGGGCCTTGCGCCCCGAGCTTGTCAAGCGTGCCGGCAGCCCCGCCGAACTGGACGGGAAAACTCTGCTCGGTCAGGCGGTCGCGATAGGTGATCAGCGGCGCGCGCCAGGCGTCAAGTCGGTTGGAGACGGTGATCGGGATCGCCGCCTGCATGCGGGTGTGACCCATCAGCCGGTTGCCGCCGAACTGGCGGTCGAGCGCATCGAGCCCTGCGGCAATCGTGGAAAGCCGGCCGGCAAACAGGAAGGTAATGGCCTTCAGGCGGATCATCAGGCTGGTGTCGATGACATCCTGGCTGGTGGCGCCGAGATGCAGGCTCTTGGCCGCTTCCTCGCCGACAGCGGTGCGCAGCTGCTTGACGAGGTCGGGAATGACGACGCCGTCCCTTGCCGTTGCCGACCGCAGGCTGGTGAGATCGGGGGAAAAGCTGGCGCAGGCCTCGGCGATCTGTTTTGCTGCCTCCGCGGGGATAAGGGCATGAGCCGCTTCCGCCTTTGCCAGCGCGGCTTCGAAGGAGAGCATGGCGCGGATATCGGCCTCGGCGGAAAAATAGGGCGCGATTTCATCGTCGCCGAGCAGGCCGGAGAGGAAGGGATGGTCGAAGGGTGATGCGGTCATGGTCTGCTCGTTGTGGTGGTGGCCCCCTCATCCGGCTGCCGCCACCACTGGGTCGAGCCACCGGTCTCGACCCGTCCTTCGGACCCCCTTGGGGAGAAGGGACTTGGGGCAGCCCTGGCGCCTTGTGAGCGGGCGATCTCTTATGACACTATTCCCCTCTCCCCATCGGGGAGAGGGCAGGGTGAGGGGGCCGCTCGCGCGGAGCTCTCCGACCCCCAGCATATTCTCAAATATCCAGAAACACCGTCTCCTTCGGACCCTGCAGATGGATATCGAAATGACAGGTCGCGCCGTCGCGGGTGGCGACCATCGTTGCCACCCGCTCGCGATGTTCGATGCGTAGGAGCAACGGATCGCTGGCGTTGGCCTCCGTCTCTTCCGGGAAATACATACGCGTGTGCAGGCCGATATTGATGCCGCGGGCGACGATCCAGAAGGTGATGTGCGGGGCTTGTCTGCGGCCGTCCTTGAAGGGGACCTGGCCGGGCTTGATGGTGTCGAAACTATAGACGCCGTCTTCGGCGCGCGTTGGGCAGCGGCCCCAGCCGGCAAAGTTCGGGTCGGCGGCACCACGCATTTCCGAGGGGCTGTTGTAGAGGCCAGCGCTGTCGGCCTGCCAGATTTCGATCACGGCATCGCGCACCAAGGCGCCGCCGCCATCGAAGATGCGGCCGGTGACGGTGATGCGTTCGCCGAGCGTCTTGTCATTGACCATCGCGTTGCCGAGATCAGTGTCGTAAACACCCGCTATGTCGCAGAAATTCGGGGTCAAGCCGATATGAACGTAGGGGCCCGCCGTCTGCGATGGCGTTTCCTTGAGATAGCCGAGCTGCTGCATGGTCAGTTGCCCTCCAGCCTGTTTTCGAACATCGTCGAGCGGCGGCCGCGCAGCACGATATCGAATTTATAGGCGCGTGAATCCATCGGGATCGTGTTGCCCCAGTCGAGCGGCGCGATCAACTGCTCGATCGCCGCCTTGTCGGGGATCGTGCCGACGATCGGACATTTCCAGATCATCGGGTCGCCCTCGAAGTACATCTGGGTGATTAGGCGCTGGGCAAAACCGTGGCCGAAGACCGAGAAATGAATATGGGCGGGGCGCCAGTCGTTGACGCCGTTCGGCCAGGGATAGGCGCCGGGCCGGACGGTGCGGAAATGATAGCGGCCTTCCTCATCGGTGATGGCGCGGCCGCAGCCGCCGAAATTCGGGTCGATCGCTGCGAGATAGGTTTCCTTCTTGTGGCGATAGCGCCCGCCGGCATTGGCCTGCCAGAATTCGACCAGAGCACCGGCGACGGGCTTGGCGCGCTCGTCGAGCACACGGCCATGGACGATGATGCGTTCGCCGATGGCGCTTTCGCCGGGCCGCGCATAATTCAGGATCAGGTCGTTGTCGAGGTCGCCGATCATCGAATGGCCGAAGACCGGTCCTGTCGTTTCGGAGATCGTGCCGTCGAGCGAGAGCAGCGCGCGTTGCGGCGAACGCAGCACTGACGTTTTGTAGCCGGGGGTCAGCGCCGGCGGATGCCAGGCGCGGTCGCGGGCGAAGAAGGCGCCGGTCTCGGGTTTGCTGTTTGGTCGTTCGGACATGTTTCTCCCTCAGGCCGCCTTTTCGGCGTCCATCTGTGCAAAAGCCTGCTTGGCGATCTTGATCGCGTGGTTGGCGGCGGGAACGCCGGCATAGATTGCCACATGCAGCAGCGCTTCGCAGATATCCTCGCGGGAGGCGCCCGTATTGGCGGTGGCGCGCACATGCATGGCAACCTCCTCATCCTGGCCGAGGGCGGCGAGCAGGGCGATCGTGACGATCGAGCGCTCGCGCTTCGTCAGCGCCGGGCGCGACCAGACATGACCCCAGGCGGCTTCGGTGATCAACTCCTGGAAGGGGCGGTCGAACTCCGTAGTTGCTGCTGCGGCGCGGTCGACATGGGCGTCGCCGAGCACGGTGCGGCGGGTCGCCATGCCCTGCCGATAGCGCTCCGAAGAGGAGGCGGTCTCGTTCATCGGTTGTTTTCTCCAGGCGGAAGTGATGTGAGGAAGGTGCGGATGATCGCCGTCAGCGCCTCCGGCTGCTCGACGCAGGGGATGTGCGCGCAATCGCGGATGACCTCGTAGCGGGCGCCTGGGATCAGCCGCGCCGTGGCGAGCACGAGATCGGGCGGCGTCGAGCCGTCCTGGTCGCCGACGATGCAGATCGTGGGAACGGCGATCTTCTTTGCCGCTTCGGTGAAATCGGCATCGCGGATCGCGGCGCAGGCGGCGATATAACCCTCGACCGGCTGGCGCGTCAGCATGTTGCAATAGCCTGAATAGGCGGTGTTCTCAGGCCGGCGGAAAGCCGGGGTGAACCAACGCTCCATGACGGCATCGACGATGCTGCCGATGCCGTTTTTCTCGACCGCCGCGATGCGGGCATTCCAGCTTTCTGCCGTGCCGATCTTATGAGCGGTGTCGCAGAGGATGAGGGCGCGGACGAGATCCGGGCGGCGCTGATAGAGCGATTGTGCGATGAGGCCGCCGACAGAGAGGCCGCAAATGACGGCGTCCTTCACCGACAAGAGATCGAGCAGGCCGGCGAGATCGGTCGCATGGTCTTCGATCGACGCGGGAAACTGGCCGACATCGGAAAGGCCATGGCCGCGCTTGTCGTAAAGCACGATGGCGCATTCGCCGGCAAGCCGCACCACGACGTCCCGCCAGATGCGGAAATCCGTTCCAAGCGAATTGGCGAAGACGATCACAGGCCTGTCGGCGGGTGCGCCGATGATCTGATAGTGGATCGTCACGTCGTTTATGCGGGCGAACTGCACGTGTGTTTCCTCCTGAATATGAAATTGAACGGTTGATCCGGTTAAGTAAAATGATATTTATCGGCTTTTCGATAACCCTGGAGTTATGGAAGAGATGATCGACAGCCGCGTCAAGTTTCGCCATCTGCAGACCTTTGTCGAGGTGGCGCGGCAGAAGAGCGTCATGAAGGCGGCTGAATTGCTGCATGTCAGTCAGCCGGCGGTGACGAAGACGATCCGCGAGCTGGAGCAGGTGCTGGGTGTCGCCGTCTTCGAGCGCGATGGCCGCGGCATCAAGATTACGCGCTACGGCGAGGTCTTCCTGCGGCATGCCGGGGCGGCGCTGACGGCGCTGCGCCAGGGGCTCGATTCGGTCTCGCAGGAACAATTCGCCGATGCACCGCCGATCCGCATCGGCGCGCTGCCGACGGTGTCGTCGCGCATCATGCCCCGGGCGATGGAACTCTTCCTCAAGGAAGGGACCTTGAGCCGGGTGAAGATCGTCACCGGCGAGAATGCCGTGCTCTTGGAGCAGCTTCGCGTCGGAGACCTCGACCTCGTCGTCGGCCGTCTGGCCGGGGCGGAGAAGATGGCCGGCTTTTCCTTCGAGCATCTCTATTCCGAGCAGGTGGTGTTTGCCGTGCGGGCTGGCCATCCGCTGCTTGGCGCCAGGCAATCGCCATTCGCCGGTTTTGCCGACTACACGGTGCTCATGCCGACGCGGGGCTCGATCATCCGGCCGGTGGTCGAAAATTTCCTCATCGCCAACGGCGTTTCCAGTCTGCCGAACCAGATCGAGACGGTTTCGGACTCCTTCGGCCGGGCGTTTCTCAGGGCAAGCGACGCGATCTGGATCATTTCCAACGGCGTGGTGGCCGACGATATCGCCGACGGACGGCTGGCCCTTCTGCCGGTCGATACCGGCGAGACCAAGGGACCGGTCGGCTTGACGATGCGCGCCGATGCGGTGCCGTCTCTGCCCCAATCGATCCTGATGCAGACGATCCGGGAGGCGGCGGGGGAAATTTCCAGGAAACCCTAGAAACTACAGGTCGGCTCGACGCATCGACGTCAGAAGGCTTTCAGCCTGACGAAGGCAACCCTTCGGCCCATTCCTTTACCGCCTTCGCCATCGTGGAAAGGTGATCGGCGCCGGAGAAGCCGGAAATTTTCTTGCGCGGCTTGAGGTCGTGGTCGCCGTCCTCGAGCCAGAGGATCTCGATCCGGCCGGAAAGATCGTAGTTTAGTACCTCCTCCTGCGTGCCGAATTCGTCGCGCGTTCCCTGGCAGATCAGGGTAGGCGTCGTCAGCTCCTTGAGATGGCCGGTGCGCAGCTTTTCCGGCTGGCCGGGCGGGTGGAAGGGATAGCCGAGGCAGAGCAGGCCGGCGATCTTTCTCCGATGATGCAAATCATCGGCGATCATGCTGGCGACCCTGCCGCCCATCGACTTGCCGCCGATGATGAGAGGGCCGTCGGCGCCAAGCTCGGCGATGGCCGCCTCATATTCGGGATTGAGCGTTTCGGCGCGCGGCGGCGGTTTGCGCCCGCCGGTGCGGCGGGCGGCCATATAGGCGAATTCGAAACGGGCGACACGGAAGCCGACGCCGACGAGCGCCTCCGCCGCTGCCGTCATCGATGCCGAATCCATCGGCGCGCCGGCGCCATGCGCAAGAAGGATCGTGAAGCGCGCATCCTGCGGACCCTGAAGCAGAAACTTTTCGGGCATCGGCATCCTCCTGTCATCGGAACCATGTCGGCGGCCGTGACTTCTTCCTTCAAAGGAGACGGACAATGTCGACGAATGATGAAAACGTAAAGCCCGAACAGCGCCGGCCCAAGGATGTCGGCGCCGTTCCCGGCAAGCCCGAGCCCGCCGACTCGGAATCGATGCCGCCGCCTGCGGTGCAGCCGGCCGGAGTCAGGGACAAAAGCGAACGGCCGGTGGTCAATCCCGTAACCGGCGTCGCCTTTTAGCGGCCGCCAGCAACGATCATGCAGAACGCCCCTTGAAACCCTGTCGCAAAAGGTACATATAGCGGCCCTGCCTGAAAAATGGATGCATGGGGTATCGACGTCGTCGAGCCGCTTGCCGTCCAACAGGGTAAGGGCGCTCCCCGCAAGGGTCGAGCGCCCTTTTTGCTTTCCGGCATTGCACGGGTAAATTTTTCGCGGCGCGCTGTCGACTTTCCTATCCGCCGTTCGTCATCTTTACGGCGTGTTGAATTCCGTTGCGGCTTCGGCATGTCCTTTGCGCGTTGGACGCGCGGCAATAGAAGGAGGATCGTCATGGATAATCGGCATCTGGTACCTGCCGCCGTGCTTGCGGCGAAGAACGGCGTGCGTTTCCCCAATGAGAGCGAAGCCTATCGCAGCGCCCGCGACGCGCTGCTGGCCGAAGAGATCGAATTGCGCCGGCACATCGAGCGCGTGGCGGTGCAGCGCCGCGCGCTGCCGCCGGGCGGCGAAGTGAAGAAAGATTATCGCTTCGAAGGCGCCGACGGGCCGATAAGCTTCAGCGAACTCTTCGCCGACAAGGAGACGCTGATCGTCTACAGCTACATGTTCGGCCCCCAACGCGAGCGCCCGTGCCCTATGTGCACCTCGCTGCTGTCCGCCTGGGACGGCGAAGCGCTCGATATCCAGCAGCGCGCCGCGCTTGCCATCGTCGCCCGCTCGCCGATCGAAAGGCTGCTCGCCTTCAAAAAAGAGCGCGGCTGGCATCACCTGCCGCTCTATTCCGATCTGACGGACGATTATAGCCGGGACTACCATGCCATCGGCAATGATGGCAGCGATGATGCTGCCTTCAATGTCTTCACGCGGCGCGACGGCACCATCCGCCACTTCTGGAGCCAGGAGATGGGCGGCGTCACGGCCGATCCCGGCGAGGATCCGCGAGGTGCGCCCGATCTGATGCCGCTCTGGACCGTGCTCGATTCGACGCCGGAAGGCCGGGCACCGGACTGGTATCCGAAGCTTTCCTATTGATACCTGCGGGGTGTCAGCCGGTGGAGCGGTTTCTGGAGGTCTCGATCCATTCGAGGTTGGCGACCGAGGCCTCCGGCAGCAGCGATGGATCGAGATCGTAGACATAGCCGCTCAGCATGTCGGCGGCGCGTTCGGTCGCCTTGATCTTCGCCTCGGTTTCCGCGACCGCCTTGGAGATCGCTTCGATGCGGGCGCGGAACATGTGGGCGAGCACATCGCGGCCGGACTGTTTTTCGAGCCGCTCCAGGTGCAGTCCGATGCGCGAGGCGTGGCGCTCCAGCTCGCTCTTGCTGAAACGCGCCTTGCGCAATTCCTCGGAGAGGCTGTCCTGCATGACGGCGACGGGATCGAAGCTTCCAGGCGCCCGCTCGTCGAGCACCGCATCGGTGACGAGCTTCTCGATCATGACGAGCGCCTGCAGCTCGGCGGCATCGGCGAATTCGACGTCATAGCCGGTATCGTCGTAAACCTTGCGGCGGACCGGATCGAGAAGCAGCCCATAGGCTTTCTGCAAAATGTCGAAGGCTTCCGTATCGCCTCCCGAATCGGGATGAGCGACCTTGGCAAGGCGGCGATAGGCAGCCTTCAGCTTCGCCTCGTCCGCATCGCGTTCAACGCCGAGAATTTCGTATGGATCGGTCACGCCTGCTCCCCTGCTGCCCGAATGCCGGGGCAGTCTAGGTCTTCTTTTGCATCACAAAGGCAAAGTTTAGACCGAAAGGAGGAATGACGTCTATGGTCTGACATGAGAATGGTCGATGCGGTGGCCTCGATCATTTCTTGATGATCTATATTTTTCAATATGTTGTGCGGCGATCAGTTTGTGATCATCGAGGCGAGATAACATTTGGCCGTGCCGTCGATTTTTAGTTCGGTTCCGGCCGCATTCTCGATCAGCAGCGCATCGCCGGCCGCAAGCGCGCCGGTCTCGTCGTTCCACCGAAACGACACTGCGCCGCTATGGCAGAGCAGCAGGCATGCCGACGAAGCCAGAGGCACGCTCCTGCCACCGTCGACATCGATTCGGGTCAGCCTATGGGCGACCCCGTCGCGGCGGGTCATGACGTTGAGATCGGTGATCGCGCCGTCTTGGAGCCTGGCCGCCACCGGGATATCCGCCGGGAAGGCCAGGGGATCGCTTGCCGTCGTCAGCAGCGCCGGGGCGCTGCCCTCGATATCGAGCACCATGCCGTTGCCGTCGAGAATCACAAGCGTGCGGTCGATGCCGGGAAAGATCGAGAACGGACCGTCCGTTGCGACCGTCGCCATGCTGACGCGCCAGTCGAAGCCGGCAAGGCCGGCATCTTCCGGCGAAACGGCGATTTCCACCGTTTCGCCGCCGCCGTTCTTCCACGGCATGCGCTTGTGATCGCTGGCGCGCAGGATCTTCATGGAGCTCAGTTCCCGAGAATGCCGGGCAGGCGCAGGCCCTTGTCCTTGGCGCAGTCGATGGCGATGTCGTAGCCGGCATCGGCGTGGCGCATGACGCCGGTCGCCGGGTCGTTCCAGAGCACGCGTTCGAGACGCTTCGCCGCATCATCCGTGCCATCGGCGCAAATGACGACGCCGGAGTGCTGGGAGAAGCCCATGCCGACGCCGCCGCCGTGATGCAGCGACACCCAGGTAGCGCCCGACGCCGTGTTGAGCAGGGCGTTCAGCAGCGGCCAGTCGGAGACGGCATCGGAGCCGTCCTTCATCGCTTCGGTCTCGCGGTTCGGCGAGGCGACGGAGCCGGAGTCGAGATGATCGCGGCCGATGACGATCGGTGCGGAAAGCTCACCATTCCTGACCATCTCGTTGAAGGCCAGAGCCAGGCGGTGACGGTCGCCGAGGCCGACCCAGCAGATGCGCGCCGGCAGGCCCTGGAAGGCGATGCGTTCCTTGGCCATGTCGAGCCAGTTGTGCAGGTGGGTGTTGCCGGGGGTCAGTTCCCGCACCTTGGCGTCTGTCTTGTAGATATCCTCCGGATCGCCGGACAAGGCGGCCCAGCGGAAGGGGCCGATGCCGCGGCAGAACAGCGGTCTTATATAGGCCGGCACGAAGCCCGGGAAGGCGAAGGCGTTTTCGAGGCCTTCTTCCTTGGCGACCTGGCGGATGTTGTTGCCGTAGTCGAGCGTCGGAATGCCGGCGTTCCAGAAGGCGATCATCGCTTCGACATGTTCGCGCATCGAGGCGCGCGCTGCCTTTTCCACCGCCTTCGGATCGCTCTCGCGCTTGGCCTTCCACTCGGCCATCGTCCAGCCCTTCGGCAGGTAGCCGTTGATTGGGTCGTGCGCCGAGGTCTGGTCGGTGACCATGTCGGGGCGGATGCCGCGGCGGACCATCTCCGGCAGGATTTCGGCGGCGTTGCCGAGCAGGCCGACGGATTTGGCCTCGCCAGCCTTGGTCCAGCGGTCGATCATCGCAAGCGCCTCGTCGAGCGTCTCGGCCTTGGCGTCGAGATAGCGGGTGCGCAGGCGGAAATCGATCGAGTCGGGATTGCATTCGACGGCGAGGCAGCAGGCGCCGGCCATGACGGCTGCGAGCGGCTGGGCGCCGCCCATGCCGCCGAGGCCGCCGGTCAGGATCCATTTGCCCTTGAGATTGCCGCCGTAATGCTGGCGGCCGGCCTCGACGAAGGTCTCGTAGGTGCCCTGGACGATGCCCTGCGTGCCGATATAGATCCACGAACCGGCCGTCATCTGGCCGTACATGGCAAGGCCCTTTTTATCCAGCTCGTTGAAATGGTCCCAGGTCGCCCAATGCGGCACGAGGTTGGAGTTGGCGATCAGCACCCGCGGCGCATCCTTGTGGGTGCGGAAGACGCCGACCGGCTTGCCGGACTGCACCAGCAGCGTTTCCTCTTCCGTCAGCGTCTTCAGCGTGGCGACGATGCGGTCGAAATCCTCCCAGGTGCGCGCGGCGCGGCCGATGCCGCCGTAAACGACGAGCTCGTTAGGATTTTCGGCGACGTCGGGATCGAGGTTGTTCATCAGCATGCGCAGCGGCGCTTCGGTCATCCAGCTCTTGGCATTGAGATCGTTGCCGCGGGGCGCGCGGATTTCACGGATGTTGTGGCGTGGATTGTTCATGACGGTTCCCCTGTCGAGTGATCGTTATCGTTTCAGGCCGGGTGCGATCTGTTCGAGGCGCACCAGAATGTCTTTGAGATGGACGCGAAGTCTGTCCGCCTTGGCGGTGTCGTAGGCGAAGGGCACTGTTTCGGTTTCGAGATGCGTGGATTGTGTAAGCTCCATCTGGATCGCATGCACGCCGGTTTCGGGCCGGCCATAGTGGCGGGTCGTCCAGCCGCCCTTGAAGCGGCCGTTGAGCACGCTGTCGTAGCCTTCGGCGGCTTGCGTGACGGTCAGCGCCGCCTGCTCGATGGCACTGTCGCAGGTCTTGCCCATATCGGTGCCGATATTGAAATCCGGCAGCTTTCCTTCGAAGAGGAAGGGAATATGCGAGCGGATCGAGTGGCAATCGTAGAGGATCGCAACGCCATGGATTGCCTTGACACGCTCGATCTCGGCGGCAAGGGCGGCATGATAAGGCGCATGAAAATCCTTGAGCCGCGCCGCAATATCGGCTTCGTCAGGCGCCTGCCCATCCTTCCAGATCGCCTTGCCGTCGAAGTCCGTTTCAGGGACGAGGCCGGTGGTGTTCTGGCCGGGATAGAGGCTGACACCAGCCGGATCGCGGTTGGCGTCGATCACGTAGCGATGGAAGGTGGCGCGGACCGTCGTGACATCGTCGAGCAGGCCGTCATACAGCCGGTGGATGTGCCAGTCGGTATCGGCGAGGAGACGGCCGTTTTCGTTGAGGCGCTCGGCGATGTCAGGCGGCACGTCGGTGCCGGTGTGGGGGAAGCCGAGGATGATGGGCGAGGTGCCCTGGCGGGTTTCGTATGGTGTGGTCATCAAAACCCCTCCCCAACCCCTCCCCACAAGGGGGA